>JBBDRV010000151.1:0-30950 GCA_040905285.1 Balneolaceae bacterium
CCTGCTCGCTTTCTGTTCCCAAGTCCGACAGACTGCTATGATCTGTATGTCACCGAATTCACTGCATCAATTACATTTTTTGCATCGGGCAGCCAGATATCAAACAGATTTTTTGCAAAAGGAGCATTAACATCCGGCAGGGTTACCCTTGCCACCGGTGCATCCAGATAGTCAAATGCCTCCCGCTGAATCAGGTAACCTATTTCAGATGCGACCCCTCCGAAGGGGTGTGCTTCATCAACAACCACACACCGGTTGGTTTTTTTCACGGACTCCACGATCGTTTCAATATCGAGCGGCTTGACCGTCCGCAGATCGATCAATTCCATTTCCACCCCGTCCTTTTCAAGTTGTGAAGCTGCCTGTTTGGCAATATGATACATTTTACCGTGTGCAACGACAGTTACATCCGACCCTTTGCGCTTCACTTTTGCCTTTCCGATCGGTATCAGATAGTCTTCTTCCTCCGAGACCTCGCCTTTCAGGCCGTACATCTGTTCAGACTCCATAAATATCACGGGGTCATTATCCCGAATCGCTGATTTCAACAGCCCTTTCGCATCATCCGGCTCGGATACCTGTATCACCTTGAGTCCGGGAAAATGGGCGTACATGGAATCATACGCAACTGAATGGGTAGCCCCCAGCTGACCTGCCGACCCGTTCGGCCCCCGGAAGACGATCGGAACACTAACCTGTCCACCCAGCATGTAACGGACCTTGGATGCATTGTTGATAATCTGATCCGCCGCAAGGACAGCAAAATTGAACGTCATAAACTCCACAATAGGCCTTAGCCCGTTCATGGCGGCCCCAACTCCGATACCGGCAAAACCCAGTTCGGATATCGGCGTATCAATCATTCTTTTAAAACCGTATTTGTCAAGCAATCCCTCCGTGGCCTTGTAGGCCCCGTTGTATTCGGCTACTTCTTCACCCATCACAAAAATATCTTCATCCCTTGCCATCTCTTCATCGATGGCTTCACGGATTGCTTCCCTGAATTGTAAAACAGCCATTTCTACCTTCTGAACGTTAAATTTAATAATTATCAACCCTGAAAAAGAGCAGGATTGCCGCCACGCCTGTTGCCCGCCGACTATTCTCGTACAGTATTATTTATGAAAAACAGCATTCTCTTCAACAAACATGTCTTCGTAAAGCGCTTCGGGTTCCGGAGCATCTGCATTCTCGGCAAATTCGATAGCTTCAAGCATCCTGTTTTCGATGGCTTCCTCTATTTTTTCAATCTTTTTTCCGGAGGCTATCTTGTTTTCGAGGATAAAGGTTTTCAGCTTCTCGATAGGATCTATTTTCTGATATTCCTCCAACTCCTCCTTGGTTCGGTATTTCTGCGGGTCAGACATCGAATGCCCGCGATAACGGTACGTGCGGATTTCCACGAACCAGGGCAGGCTTTCTTTTCTGACATCCTCAGCAATTTCTTTCATTTTTTCATAAACCGAAAAGATATCCATCCCGTTGATAACCGCCTTCTTCATCCCGTAGGCATCTGCCCGGTTTGCTATATCCCCGACACTGTGCCTTTCCACAGAGGTGCCCATCGCATATCCGTTATTCTCGACAACAAAAATACAGGGAAGTTTCCACAGCTGGCTCATATTCATCGTTTCGTGAAGCACCCCCTGGTGAACCGCACCGTCACCCAGATAACAGGCAGTGACCCTGCCGTTTCCCTTGTATTTATTTGCAAAGGCAATTCCACCGCCCATCGGTATATGACCGCCTACAATACCATATCCCCCCCAGAAATGCTTCTCTACATTGGCAAAATGCATGGAACCGCCCTTTCCTTTTGAACAGCCGGCGGTTTTACCGAAGAGTTCAGCCATTCCCGCTTTCGGTGTCACACCTCGCACCAACCCCCAGCCATGGTCCCTGTAGGCCGTGATTATATCGTCGTCGTCATTCAGGGCCCATACGGATCCGGTTGATATCGCTTCCTGTCCAATATAAAGGTGAAGGAAACCTCCAAACTTACCTTTCTGGTACATTTGCATGGCCCGTTCTTCAAAACGCCGCTGCTGATACATCGATTCAAACATACCCACGAGATCCTGCCGGGTAAGCCCAAGCTCTTTATACGTCTTCCCTGTAGCTTCAGGAAGCTCGACAGCTTTGTCTATTTTGCCTTCATCATTTTTATTCAGGCCAATTGGTGTAAAAACGGCTTCATCTTGCGTTTTTGCCATAGGTTAATTGCACTTCAGTTATAAATCGTTTTTTTTACAGTCCGTAAAGATACCCAAAATTTCAAAATATTACATTCCATCGAGTACTTATCCTTGCAACTTCTCTTTTATTAATGATTTACCTTTTACAAACGCTTCTTCCATCTTTTCAGGGAATCTCCCTCCCGCTGTAGCGATATTTGCCTGACCGCCGCCGCCGCCGCCGACAACCTTTCCGAGTTCACTGACGAGGGCCCCGGCCTGCACGCCTTTTTCAAAAAGATCAGGGGTAACCGCCGCCATAAGATAGACTTTTCCGCTTTCCGTATCTCTGCTTCCGAGTAAAGTGACAGCAGATTTTTTTCTTTTTTCCAAAGCATCATATCCCATCTGCTTGAGTGTGTCCATATCGGCTCCGGCAACCTCACCGGCTGTAAATGACAGGTCCCCTATCAACTCACTGCTCATGAGAAGATCGTCAAGAAGACCGGCGGCCTGTTTTTGATGAAGCCTTTCCAGTTCTTTTTTCAGGCTCCTGTTTTCACTGAGAAGCTGTTCTATTTCCCCGGCCGGATCCTCCCCGGTTTCGGTCACACGGTGAATTTTCTGCAACAGATGCTTCTCATTTCTCAGGTGGCGGTCGGCCGACCGGCCGGCAACGGCTTCCACCCGCCGGATGCCCGCCGCCACGGATGTCTCATTCAGAAACCGGAAATATCCGATCTCTCCTGTCGCATCCACATGCGTTCCTCCGCAAAGCTCCATGGAAAAATCCGGATCGAACGTAATCATTCGCACCCTGTCTCCATACTTTTCCCCGAAGAGCATCATGGCCCCGCGCCTGCGCGCCTCTTCAATGGTCAGTTCCCGCTCTTCTTCCCGCGGAATATTCGCCTGGATCTTCCGGTTCACTATCAATTCAATTTCATCCAGCTGATCCTGTGTAACCGCCTCAAAATGTGAAAAGTCAAAACGGAGGCGCTCTTCGGCAACCAGAGATCCTTTCTGTACAACATGGTCCCCGAGTACTTCACGCAAGGCAGCGTGCATGAGATGAGTGGCTGTGTGATGTTTCCTGATTTCCAGGCGCCGGCCTGCATCGATCTGTGCAAGCCAGCCTGAACGGACATTCACAGGCAGCCTGTCGGTCACGTGCAGATGCCCCTCACCGCTCTTCTGTACGTCCAGCACCCTGAGCCGCTCATCCCCACTTACAAGAAAGCCCGTATCGGCCAGCTGCCCGCCGCTTTCCGCATAAAAGGGGGATCGGTCCAGCAGTACAATCCCTCTGCCATTCTCTTCAGCAACAGCCCGGATATGTGTTTCGGTCTCATACTCATCGTAGCCGACAAATTGAAACCCTTCTGACTCTCCGGTGACCGTCCATTTCCTGGAGGAGGAATCCCCGGCTGTAAATTTACCTGACGCCCGTCCACGGGCTTTTTGCTCTTGCATCAGCCGGGTGAACGTCTCCGTATCGACTTCGATTCCCTGTTCATGAGCCATCAGTTCTGTCAGGTCAATCGGGAAACCGTACGTATCGTGCAGTTTGAACGCGTCACGTCCGGAGAGAACATCCTGCTCCCGGATCATCTCGTTGAAAAGATCTATCCCCTGTCCGAGTGTTTTGAGAAAACTCTGCTCTTCGGCCTTTATCACATTCACCACATAGGCCGACTGTTCCTGAAGTACGGGAAAAATATCTTTAAACTGCCCGGCCAATACGGGAACAAGCTTATATAAAAACGGATCCTTGAAGTTCAGTTTGTCCCAGCCATAGCGAATCGCCCGCCGGAGAATACGACGTATTACATATCCTCTGCCCTCGTTGGACGGAGAGGCTCCGTCTGCGACAGCAAAACTTACTGAACGTATGTGGTCGGCTATCACCCGCATGGCAATATCCGTCTCTTTTTCTTCTCCATACTCCCGGCCGGCCAGCGATGAAATTTTGTTCAGTAGCGGCTGAAAAACATCGGTGTCATAGTTGGACTGTTTTTCCTGCAGAATGGCACAGACACGTTCAAAGCCCATGCCGGTATCCACGTGCTGTGCCGGGAGTTTTTCGAGGGTTCCCTCTTTTTTTCTGTTGAACTGGATAAAGACCAGATTCCAGATTTCCATCACCCTTGGATCATCCCTGTTGACCAGCGTTGCCCCATCCAGTTTCCTGCGTTCACTGTCCGGCCTCAAATCAACATGTATCTCCGAAGAAGGTCCACAGGGCCCCGTCTCCCCCATTTCCCAAAAATTGTCTTTTTTTCCAAACTTGAGAATATGCTTCGGACTGATATCCGTTTCACTTTCCCAGAGTTTCAACGACTCTTCATCCACCGGCAGACCTTCTTTCGCGCTTCCTTCAAAAACAGTGACATAGAGACGGCCGGGTTCGAGCCCCCAGCGGTCAACAAGAAGCTCCCAGGCCCATTCTATGGCCTCTTTCTTGAAATAATCACCAAACGACCAGTTGCCGAGCATTTCGAACATCGTATGGTGATAGGTGTCATGTCCCACCTCCTCAAGGTCATTGTGCTTGCCGCTGACACGAATACATCGCTGTGTATTCACGGCACGTGTCCATAGCTTCCCTCCAGAAGAATAGCCGGCTTCATTCCCGAGAAATATCGGCTTGAACTGATTCATTCCCGCATTGGTAAAAAGCAGTGAAGGATCCTCCCGTGGAACCACCGGGGCACTTTCCACCACGATGTGCTGTTTCTGTTTAAAGAAGTCAAAAAAATCCTGGCGTATCTGATCTGATCCTTTGCCTTTCATACCCGTAATTCTGTTCGTATGTCATTTTGATATAATTTTTCAAAATAGAAAAAAAAGGTGTTAACCTCATCCCGTAATGCAGAACCAGTGGATCCTGTCCCGGCAGTTCAGGATCGCGGAGAAGGATTTCCTAAGGGGTTTCGTGCAGTGAGAAGACGACGCGGGGAGAAAGCTCTGACACAAAGCCGTCCGTCCGAAACAGGTGCAGCCCGGGACCGAACCGGGGCTGAATAGCGTTAGACTACAGGGTTCCCGGCTGGGCTGAAATTGCTGACAAATGATCAATGAAAACGATTGCCAAAAATATAAAGACGCTGGCGACTACCACACTGAACAAGGCAATAGAGGACGATATTGTTACGCAGGGTGCTGCAATCGCCTTCTATACCATTTTTTCCATTGCCCCTCTGTTTATTCTGATCATTGCCGTATCCGGTTTTTTCTCTTCCGAAGAGCTTATTACCGGACAGATAGAAGAACAGCTGACAAATTACCTGGGCAGGGATGCGGCTGACAACCTTGTCGGTTTTATTGATCAGCAGTCCGATTCGTCAGCAAGCATATGGACATCCATCTTGGCTACGGGGGTGATGATATTCGGAGCTACCACAGTTATCAGTCAGCTGAAAGCCACCCTGAATACCATCTGGAAAGTCCGGGAGGTCAGGATAGGCTCGGTTTGGGGCTTTGTCTGGGACCGTCTGATCTCTTTTGGTGTAATTCTGCTTATCAGCACCCTTTTGGTCTCAGCACTGCTGGTTGAAGGACTCCTCGGTGTGATGTCATCTTTTTTCCAGGGCCTGCTGCCTGACGTGCCTTTCGATTTTTATATGTATGTGAGTCAGGCTGTCACCCTGTGTATCTCTGTGCTGTTCTTCACACTTATTTTCAAGATTCTGCCGGATGTCCATGCCAGGTGGAAGGATGTTATCGTGGGTGCAGCCGTAACAACCCTCCTGTTTATACTCGGCAAATATCTGATCGGTTTCTATCTTTCCGCCACGGATATTCAGGCCACCTACCGGGCAGCCGGCACGCTTGTGGTTTTTGTGATCTGGGTTTACTATAACATCCAGACTATTCTGCTGGGTGCTGTCTTCACCCAGGTCTACACTGAAAAATTCGGCGGACGTATCCTTCCCTATTCATTTGTAGTGATGGAGACGACCGGCAGAAGGACTTCGGACAGAGGAAAGTCAGATGAACCGCTGCAGACCTGAGAAACGGCCGGTTCCTAATACACCTCTTCGAAGACCCGGCTGGAAGGCTTGACTATTCTCTTGAATTCCCTGCCGTCCAGTGCCTCCAGGTCTTCGGGAAGGTCCTTCTTCAACTCTATATAGCTGTAAAATTCCTGGTTGATAAGCTCCTTGTATATGCCCTCTTCCATGCCTTTCAGGCCGCATATGTAGATCAGTGTATTTTGCCTGCCCAGGATGGGCCTGAGGAATTCCTGTTCGTCAATCAGCTTCGTTTGCACATACTGTTTGCAGCCGTCTTCTCTTCTGTCTTCACGTGAAATGCTTTTCATATAATGAAAATTGTGATGGCTGGACTCCATCTCTTTCAAATAATCGACATACAGAAGATCAGTACGGTAAGAGCAGCCAAAGACAAGAGCACACTCATTCGTGTAGGTTCCGTCAAAAAGTTCCTGGATCATTCCCCGGAATGGTGCAATTCCTGTACCGGTCGCAAAAAATATGTAATTGAAATCTTTTGCATTTTCAGGAAGAAGAAACCGTTTTCCGCTGGGGCCGGTCAGCTTAACAGTGTCACCCGGTTTAAGATCGGCCAGGTAGTTCGAGGCTACCCCGAGATAGAGCTTCTCCCCGAACTCTTCTATGGTCCTCTTCACGGTTGTCGATATCAGATGCGGTTTTCCGTCTTCACCTCTGCTTGGAGAGGCGACGGAATAAAGTCTCAGTTTATGCGGCCGCCCCCGGTCATCCTCACCGGGTGGCAGCACTCCAATCGACTGCCCGACTCTGATCCGGTTTACCAGATCTGTTCCCGAAATGTCAAAAATAACATGCCTTACAAAATTCGGGCTTGATTCCTGTGTTACGATCCTGTTCTCAACCACTTTCGCTTCAACAGGCTTTTTAGGGGTGTAAATATTCAGTTCTACTTCCGGAAGCTTGATTTCTGCCATACTCCATTTGTATTTTCCATATAAAATTATTCAGCCTTAAAGATCTTAAGACATATAATAAGATACAAATAAGCTTTTGAATCATCAGAGTGGAAACGTCATCACTCTTTTAAACAGATCGTCTTCATCTGCCCTGGCATGGCTTGCCATTAAAATTAACGCTCCTCTGCTGACGGCGCTGCGAAACAAATCCAGTGTTCTACCAGTCGAGGACCGGTCCAGTCCGCGCAGCGGTTCATCCAGGATCAAAACGGCGGGCTTGCAGATCAGGGCGGCTGCGATCTGCGTCTTTTTCTTCATGCCGGTCGAATACGTGCCGATTTCGTCATAGCGCGCATCATCCAGTTCAAGATGCTCAAAGATGCCGGTCATCTCTTTGACCGATTCTTCATCCCGCAAACCCCTGGAATGCAGGATCCATGTCAGCAGTTCAACTGCGGACAAATGCTGCGGCAGAGCTTCTTCATCATGCACCAGCCCTACATTTTTCAAATACCGGTAGGGGTACCGGTGAATATCCAGATCTCCGTAAAAGACTGATCCGCCGGTCGGAAAGGTATTCACAGACAGGAGCTTCAAAAAAGTTGTTTTACCCGAGCCATTCGGTCCCTTCAGCAAAACGGCATCTCCCGGGTAAAACGTTTCGGATATATCTGTGAATACCACCTTGCCGGCACGGTATTGCTTGGTCACTTTTTGAACTTGTAATATCGCTTTTTCCATAATCTCAGTCACATCAGTTTGCCCAGCGGCGTTCATATCTGTAGCTGATCAACAGGGAGATCACGGCCCCGGCAAGCAGGTAGATTCCCGCTGTCAGCCCGAGATCAGTCCAGTTGAACAGTGAAAAAAGGCCTTTCATAATACTCATGCTTAGCATCAGCGGCAGCAGCCATCGTACCTGAATACATAAACGTACTGCCGACCAGTTTCCCGGACTGTCCAGATTTCTGAGCCACCATTTGGGTGCAATATCAGGACTGGCTGTAAGAAGAAGCAATCCGTGATGCAGGATTCCAAAAAGTATCCAGGAAATAAGCATAAGGGCACTTCCTGCATCCTGGTATGCGAGTATCCAGATGAAAAGGTGGCCTGCAGCTACAAAGCGGCCGGACGGCATTTTCCTGTCCATTTGAAGCATGAGAGCCCATCCATGAACTTTCCATCGGGGCGGTATCCACCATAGCTGTTCAGCTTTAAGCGGTTCCTGCTCTGAATCAGGGCCGCCGGCCACCCCGAAAAATTCACTGAAAAATGCCTGTGTCTGATAAAAAAAGCGGTCGGCATATCTGCGGACGGCATAAATCCGGTTCAGACCGAATAAAAACAGAAGCAGTGCTGCCATAAATTCCCCTGCCGGTCCCCCCGCTCCAAATGCCAGAGCACCGGCCACGACAGCCATCATACCCAGTAACGCAATTTTAACTGAAGAAATCAGACTCGGTATGGAACCGGGGTCGATGGGGTATTTTGCAATTTCTGCAAGCTGCCGGCGAATATTTCGACCTTTCTCCCCCTCCTGCCATTCCTGGGAGTTCTTTCCGATTTTCAAATAGCAGCAGGAGGCATAGAGATAAATGCCCGCTAAAAAAAGTATGCCGTAGCCCAGTAACATCAGCTGACCGGGAAAATCAGCTGTCAGGCCCCTTTCATCAGCCAGTGCTGTTACCACGATGAGCATGGCCCCGGTACCCCAGACCACCCTGTGCCTGCCGATGTACTCCTTGATCAGCCTGCCGGACGGCAGATTGGCCAGCTGGAAAAGCCGGCTTGCCGAATCCGGAAAACTGATATAGGGCAGGATAAATGCAAGGATTCCCGAGAGGACAAACAGCAGATACCTCATCATCACCAGCCGTCTTTCCAGACTATAATCGTGTACAACGCTGACGAACAGCACTATCAGAATCAGTGCCGGAAAAAAGACAACCAGTCTGTCAGACCACGTTTTACTTCGTATGGAGATTCCCGCAGGTGATTTCATAAGCGCCAAATATAACGTGTTCAACAGTCATTCTCTGCATTGATCGGCAAATTTTCGGAGAAACCGAAACTGACCGGAGATAGACGAAAAATTCTCCCTGCCGCTGCCGCCGGTCCGGTCCGATCCTGTTCCGCCGCAATCAATATGAATGGTTGCGGAGCTTCTTTTGTATAGTGGATACGGGGATAAACGGTACTGAATCTGAATGCCCAAAGAAAATCCAAATGAAAATATACGTATGTATAAAACAGGTTCCGGATATTGATGCACCGATCCGGATCAGGGATGGCCGGCTGCTGCTGGACAGGGACCGGATGGTCATGAATGCCTATGATGCCTCTGCCCTTGAAGCGGCTCTTGTATTGACGGAAGAAACTGAAGGGGACGTGGAGGCCGTACTGATCGGTCCCGGGAAAGCCGGTGAAACGATTCGTAAAGCTCTTGCGATGGGAGCTGATTCAGGTACGCATATAGTGGCGGATACTACAGGGTACGACTCTGCCGCATATGCAAACATTCTGTCCGCTTTTTTTACAGGCAAAACCTACAATTACATTGCCTGTGGCAAACAGGCACAGGATACCGATTCCGGACTGACCGGAGGAATGGTGGCCCGGCTGTTGAACATACCCTATGTATCGAATGCTGTACGCGTTGAAGGGGGACATGACGGAATCACCGTGACACGCCAGGGGGATACGGGGCGCGAACTGATCGACCTTCCGGTACCCGGGCTGTTTACCTGCTCCAATGACATGAATGAGCCAAGAATACCGGGGCTGAAAGGGATCATGCAGTCAAAACGGAAACCTGTTCATGTACTGAGCCTTGACGATCTGGGTATAGACAAATCGTCCATTAAAACGCATACACGTATTACCGGGTATGAACAAATACCCGGACGAAAGCCGGGCAGAACGTTTGAAGGTGAACCCGGCGAAATCGCCCGTGATGTAGCAGCGCTGCTGAATGAGGAGACCGGAATCTCCTGACACCGCTGCTGTCATCCGGACCAAGCTGACAACCGATCCATCAACTCTGGAAAACCTATTCTATGAGCACACTTCTGACTTACGTTTCCATTCAGGATGGCAGGATAAAACGCTCGTCGCTGGATCTGCTCTCCAGGTGTTCGGAAGAAGCCGAAAAAAACGGCCACCGGTCCGCTGCCCTGCTTATCGATGAGTCAGCTTCGGGTTATGCTTCCGAACTCAGCACCTTCGGCCTCTCAAAAATATATATTGTGGAGGGTCCCCGGTTTAAAAACCGCCTTAACGGTCCTCTTCTCAAGGCATTTTCGACAGTTTTAAAACAGGTGAAGCCGGCTGTCCTGTCCCTTGACTCCACAGAAGAATCAAAAGATGTACTTGGTGCGCTTTCTGCCAGTACAGGCGCCCCGGTTCTTCCGGATCTGTCACAGTTCGAACTGACCGAAAACGGTGTGAAAGGGAAACGTCCCGTTATGGCATCAAAAATTCTATCACTGGTTGAGGCCGTCGGCAAACCCGTCATCTTCTCTGTCCGTTCGAAGTCGCATGTACAGGCACCGGCACGTACTCCTTCCCGGGCTGATGTGGAAAAAATAGACGTATCTGTCACCGCGGATGACATGAGAGCCACACTCAGGGAGATACGCAAAGCCAAAGGAAGCGGCATGGATCTGTCAGAAGCAGAAACTATTGTCGCTGCGGGACGGGGCGTCCGGGATGAAAAAGGGCTCAATCTGATTTACGAACTGGCCGGGGTTCTGCAGGCGGGAATAGGAGCCTCTCGGGCCCTGACAGAATCCGGCGTATTCGACTCAAGCCTGCAGATCGGGCAGACAGGCAAAGTGGTTTCCCCGCAGCTTTACATTGCCGTCGGCATTTCGGGTGCAATTCAGCATGTAGCGGGAATGACAAACAGCAGGATTATTGTAGCCATTAACAGTGATCCCTCCGCCCCCATTTTTGATATTGCCGACTATGGTATTGTGGGTGATCTTTATAAAGTGCTTCCGCCGTTTATAGAAGAAATACGTTCATTTAAATCATAACCGGCCGGACTGGGTTCCGGCAGCCACAGCCCTGGGTGACACGGCAGTGGGTTGAAGGCAGATAGTTCATGGATGAGAAGTTCGACTGTATAATTGTAGGGGCAGGGGTGGCCGGATTAGCTGCGGCAATGACACTGGCACGGCAGAACATGAAGTTCCTGGTTATTGAAAAAGGGGAGTTTCCCGGGGCAAAAAATGTTTCCGGAGGAGTTCTTTGGGGACATGACCTGGCGCGAATTGTCCCGGGCTACTGGGAAGATAGAGAGGGTGGGTGGGAACGCTTTATCAACCACAGGAGACTTACCTTTCTGGACAAGGAGTCCTCGTTTTCAATAGATTTCAAATCCGGCCATTTTGAGCAGACCCCCTATTCCGGCGTGGTCGTGCTCCGGTCAAGATTCGACCGATGGCTTGCCGGCAAGGTAGAAGAGGCGATTGCCGAAAGCGACTATCCGGTGGATTCATTCATAGCCACCAATATACTCGTGGAGGAATTACTCTCGGAAGGTGACAGGATTGTGGGGATCCGCACCGGAGAAGAGAAATTTTATGCAGACAGCGTGATTCTTGCTGAAGGAGTCAATAACCTGCTGACCCGGCAGTCCGGTCTTCAAAACACATATGTTCCGGCTGACCACATGCTGACAGGCGTTAAGGAAATTATACAGTTTGACCGTCCGGTTCTCGAAAACAGGTTTCAGCTGAACGGTCTCAGTGGATTGTCCAATGAATTTGCAGGTTTTGCCACCCGTGGTATTGAAGGCGGCGGCTTTCTTTATACGAATCGCGATACGATTTCCATCGGACTTGTACTGGGGCTCAGGGAGTTGCGGGAAAAGGGAATGAAGCCTCATGATATCCTGAATGATTTCAAGGCGCATACGGTAATAAGAGATATGATCAGTGGCGGTGAAGTGGTGGAATATTCTGCTCACGTCGTATCCTCGGGCGACAAGCGGGTGATTCCCGATAAACTGTACAAGGACGGCCTTCTGGTATGTGGTGAAGCTGCCAATCTGCTGATGAATGCGGGGAAGGCCATACAGGGGATGGACTACGCAATGCGTTCCGGAATCATTGCTGCCGATACTGTTTGCCGGGCAAAAAAGAAGCAGGATTACAGCAGTGCTGTTTTGAAAGGGTACCAGGACGAACTGGAGAGCAGCTATGTTATGCAGGATATCAACAATTTCCAGGAAGCTGTCCACCTGTTGCACAATCCACTCATGTACCGCAAGATGCCAAACCTGATCAATCATTTCGGCCGTAAATTTTTTACGATCACGGATACCCCCGCTATGAAAGCCCGTCATATTTTCCGGGAATCTGTCAGGGAACACGCATCCTGGCTGGATATTATTAAAATCGGAATCAAAGGAGCAAAATCATTATGAAACTGTTAACTCTTGAAGAACGCCTGGGGCTTGTCAGCTATCGTAACCAGGCCAAAAAAAATATCAAACCCCACATAGTGGTAAATACGGATATTTGTAATTCTGAATGCCCGCACAAAGCCACCACCTATACCTGTCCGGCAAACTGTTATACTATTGATGACGAGGGAAAGGTGCATTTTCAGGTTGACGATTGCATCGAGTGCGGCACGTGCATGTACGCCTGTGACCAGGGAGCGGTAACTTGGTCATTCCCCGATCCTGAAACGGGACGAGGGGTCAACTGGAATTATGGATAAGGATCTGGAAATGTGCCGTTCATGCTGTTAAAGATCGATTCAGGTTTATTCAGAAAGTAAAAACCAAAAAAAAACCCTGCCGTTCGGCAGGGTTTTTATGATTGATTGGTTTATTTAGATGGACGGTGTTGAAGGTTCCGTATCATCTGTTGGCCGGTCTGGTCTGTCAGGACTGTCTGTCGGCCGGTCAGGATTCTCCTGTTCGGTCGGTGGAGACTGTCGGTCATCCATCGGCCCTTGCTGAGAGTCTCCCTCAGGCTGAAGATTGATCTGCACTTCAGACTCGCCGTCTTCTGAAACTTCCACTTCCTGACTGAACTGTTCATATCCATCTGACCTTACCTGTACATTATATGTACCGGGTTCCAGATCTTCCACAGAAAAGCTTCCGTCCTCTTCGGTGGTCGCAGACTCAGCTTCTTCACCGTTTTCCTGAATCATCACTTCAATGTTTGAAAGCGCCTGACCGGTGCTGGCATCTGTAACCTCTCCTTTTATCTGTTTTCCGTCATCCTGGTTCCCAAGCTGCTGTGCTTCCGCCTGGATCCCAATCAAACCTGCTATAATTAGAAACATTGACGATAGAAAGATTTTTTTGCTAATCATAATTTTCATCTCTTGTTTTTAAGTTATGTTATTAGTGGTGTTTTAAGTTATGCTGTTAGAGACCTTTCGGCCATGTTAATATTTATACCATGTATTTTTTTTTATGTTCCAAATTATTTACACGTAATAAAAATTATATAGATTAATAGTTTACATAATGTATGATAATTTTTTACAATTGTAGAATATGTCTACATATTATCCCCCGCGGGCTTTTTTAATGAACCATTTTCAAAAACATGTGGAATTATAATCGCATAGAAATTGGTTTGTTTCAGTACTTCGACATTTTCCAAAAATTACGGACATAAAACAGACAGAGAGAACAACACTCCAGCCATAATTTTTGATACGAAGATGAAATGAATAATGCCGGATAATTGCCCGGTGACTCAACCATATAATCAATGCCTTTAACCGGGCATGACCAAAACGTCTTTAACCGGATATCCAGCAACAGATTTTGCAGCGGTTTCTTCTCCTGATCTCCATCCGCGGTAAATGCCTGTGACTGCATACCCGAATTCCCTGAACAGCCATGACTATCAGAAATCTGCCAGAGCAGCTGAACTTCGGTTTATCCGAAGACCAGCAAATGGTTCGCAATTCGGTCCGTGAACTGGTCCTGAGACACGTTGCCCCCGGCGTAATTGAAAGAGACAAAAAGAAAGAGTTTCCCTACCATCTTGTTAAGGTACTGGCCGATCAGAATCTGATGGGCATAAACCACGATGAAGTGTACGGCGGAGCCGGATTCGACACCATCAGCTTTTGTCTGGCCATTGAAGAAATTGCACGCTGGGATGCATCACTGGCGCTTACAGTCGCTTCTCACACGTCCCTCGGTTCCGGACACATAGCACTTGCGGGAACTCCTGAACAGAAACAGACATTTCTTGTGCCGCTGGCAAAAGGAGAGCAGCTTGCAGCCTGGTGCCTGACAGAACCCGGTGCCGGCAGCGATGCTTCACAAATGGCAACCACAGCCGTAAAAAAAGACGGCAAATGGATTCTCAACGGCACCAAGACGTTTATCTCGCAGGGATCAGTGGGAGATCTCTATATTGTTCTGGCCAAGATCCCCGGCGGCAAAAAAAACAGAAACATCAGTTCATTTATCGTGGAGCGGACGCGTAAAGGTGTTCAACCCGGACGTCCAATCGACAAACTGGGAATGAACTGTTCAGACACATCTGAAGTTGTTTTTGAGAACGTGGAAGTTCCGTCTGGCCATCTTCTCGGGCGGGAAGGCAACGGGTTTGCGGATGCAATGAAGATCCTGGACAGCGGCAGAATCGGCATCGGCTCTCTTGCTCTCGGTATAACCAGGGGAGCACTGGAGGAAAGCATGAAGTATTCTGCTGAAAGACGCCAGTTCGGCCGGCCCATCGGCAGCTTTCAGGCAATAGAGCATAAACTGGTGCGGATGGCTGTCGAACTGGACGCATCCAGAATGCTGGTTCACCGTGCTGCATGGCTCAGGGACAGGGGCAGACCATATACAAAAGAGGCTTCCATGGCCAAACTTAAAGCATCCGAGGTTTCCGTCAGGTCAACAGAAGAAGCTGTCCAGATTCACGGCGGATACGGATACACCAGGGAGTATCACGTGGAACGTTTTATGAGAGACGCCAAATTAATGACAATCGGTGAAGGAACCTCTGAAATTCAAAAATTGATCATCGCACGCGAACTGCGAAAGGATTTCGGCTGCGAATAGTGCCGATGGCCGGATCTGCCTGCGGAAAAAACTTTTCCCGGCCCTTGTCATTTACCCTTATTCTTGTTTAATTGCACATATATTGTACATAAAATTTCCCTGCATTTATGGACCATGCACAGCTGACGCGAAAGCAAAAAGAGTTTTTCGATTTTATTCTTGAATACAGGAGCGATCACAACGTCTGGCCGACCTACCGTGAAATCGCTGACTATTTTGGCTACAGGTCACCCAACAGTGTCACTCAGAATATTCAATCCCTCCTGAAGAAAGAATATCTGATCAGAACGGATGAAGATGAATATGATATTCACCCCCGGCTCCGGCACCTACTTTCCGAAGCAGATACTCCCGGTATACCTGTGAGGGGACTTATTGCAGCGGGATACCTTCAGGAAGCAGTGGAAGCGGATTTGGGTAAAATTACACTGGAAACCATTTTTCCCAACCTGGACCGGGTTTTCGCCCTCCGGGTTTCCGGCATGAGCATGAAAGATGAAGGTATATATGACGGGGATTTTGTTCTTCTGATGGATTCGGATGTCAACGAAGGTGATATGGGGGCGGTTCTTTACAATGGCGAAACCAGTTTAAAACGTATCTATAAAGATGAAAACGGCCTGCGGCTGGAACCTGCAAATGAAGAGTATGATGATATTTTCATTGAACCCGCACTATTTGAAGAAGTGCGGGTAATCGGCAAATATGTAGGACATGTCAACCGCAGCGGTATCCATCGTGCCGGCAGCAAGCGTTCGTCAGGAACAGCCTGACCCCGGTTTCCATCCGGCCGCGCCAGGTTTAACCGGTTTTATCCTCAGTCTTCTTCTCAGCAGGTCTTCCTTCTCCCGCTGACTGGAGAGGGTTGCTGGTCCTCCCTTTTTTCTCACGAAGGGTTACCAGACGGCCGTTTGCACCTTTGCGTGCTTCCTGAAGCTGCGAATCCTTAATCCAGGCCCTTCCGCCGTCATGCTGAAGTCGTTTTGTGTTTTTAAATACAAATGCCTGTTTATGTAAATCGGGCAGTTCTTTCATATCTGTTCCAGTATGGTAAAAGTATTCCGGTCTTGCAGTCTGTCGGACTTACTCTACAGAGCTGAGCATGCGACCTTATTATACATTGGAATTCCGCTTTCTCGTTCCGTAACACCGCTGCGAACCTCAAAAGTCGTGTTCCACTGTGCCAAATTCCACTGTGCCAAATTCCACTGTGCCAAATTCCACTGTGCCAAAATCTCATCCTGCTCGCTTTCTGTTCCTGAGTCCGACAGACTGCTATGGTAAGGTAATTGTTCACGGAATAAATTTCAGCACACTCATTCCTTTCTTTTCGGTCTATTTAGTTTTATATTTGAGATCTATTAAAATCAGAAATAAATACCGGCTCTTATGTATGCAGTTGTAGAAATAGGCGGGCATCAGTACAAGGTGGCTGAGAATGACAAGATTTTCGTCAACAGACTGAACACAGAGGACGATGCGGTCACCATCGACAGGGTTCTTCTTCTCAAAGATGACGAAGGTACTGTCAGACTAGGCAGGCCTGTGGTGGAAGGTGCAAAAGTGGAAGCACGGATTCTGGGCCACCTGAAAGATGACAAAGTGATTGTATTTAAGAAAAAGCGCAGAAAAGGCTATAAAGTGAAGCGCGGACACCGCCAGCTTCTGACCCAGCTGCAAATCGAAAGTATAGCATAGACAGTTAAAGTAAAAGGAGTATAAAATGGCTCATAAGAAAGGTCAGGGTTCTACAAGAATCGGTCGAGACTCGGAGTCAAAACGACTTGGCGTGAAAAAATATGGAGGCCAGGTGGTAAAAGCCGGTAATATTATCGTCCGGCAGCGGGGCACTAAATTTCACCCTGGTGAAAATGTGGGCCGGGGGAATGACGATACCCTTTTTGCCACAGCCGACGGAATGGTTACCTTCAGAAAACGGGGCGGAAGGAAATTTGTCTATGTAGATCCGGCCTGAATCCGGTTTCCTCCCGTTAACTTTAAAAACATTTGATACAAAAGCCCCGTGCTCAGGCAGCGGGGCTTTTATATTTGACATCGACAGACAGATAAAATCCGGGACCACTTAACACCCGACTGTGAATGCTCAACAGGGATAACGATATAATCCTTTTCCTTTTTGCCGGACTCCTTGCTGTTCTGGTCCCGTCAGGCGCCGTGTCACAGGATCTTTCATTCCTGTCTGATACAACTCACTATCTCTGGCCAACAGAAGCCAGCCCTTTCATTTCATCCACATTCGGGGAGACCAGGAAAGCCCATTTTCATGCAGGACTCGATATACGCACCTGGGGCCGTGAAGGATACAAGGTATATGCCACCCGGGACGGGGTGGTAGAAAGGCTGGGCATAAGCCCCCGTGGATACGGCAAGGTGATCTTCCTGAAACATGACGACAGCTCCTATTCGGTGTACGGACATCTGAACCGGTTTGAGGAATCCCTGATGACACTCGCCGATTCCATACGGATGCAGGACTACAGTTTCCTCCTGGATATGGATATGGATGAGGAAAATATCCGGGTCAGTCAGGGAGACCTGATTGGATTTACTGGCTCCACAGGTATCGGTCCCCCCCACCTCCATTTTGAATTGCGCACTCCGGACAACAAGCCGTTCAACCCGCTCCTGACCAATCTTTCTGTTGAAGATGATCTTCCGCCAGTTTTTACAGAAATAGCCATTGAGCATCTGGATCCTGAAACATATCATATAAATACACTGGAAACCCTGCGCCCCCGGCAGACGGCCGGGAATTATGATTTTGGGTCAATCAGTGCCTCCGGCCCTGTTGGCATTTCAGTAAATGTCCATGACCGGGCCAACAGAACCCCCAATATCTATGCAGTCTATGAACTGAGTCTGGTACTGGAACAGGATACTCTTTTTTATTCAAGAGTCGACTCCTTCGGTTATGGTCAGGCTTCACAAATGTTTATTGACAGGGTTTATCCCCTGCTCAGGGAGAATCGCGGGGGATTCCAGAGGCTTTATCTGGTCAACGGGAATGAGTTGCCATTTTACCGGACGGACAACAACCGGGGAATTGCAGACCTGCCGGAAGGCACGTATGACCTGGACGTAATTGCAAAAGATTTTTACGGTAATAAGTCAACAGGGAGTCTGAACCTCGTGGTTACAGGCAGAGAGATTTCCCCTGCCGGGGAAATTACTGCCATACCGGCCTATCCCAGGCATCAGATCAAATCCGGTATGGAAAATTCTGTCTCATTCGGAGAATTGCAGGCCCTTCCTGTCAATGTTCCACTGCTGTCAAACCCCGAAACAGCCGCCGGTCCCTATCACGAACAGCCGAATTTTGAAACTCCGCTTGTGTACTCCAGGGAAAGCACCGTAAAGCGGACGGGCATGAAGCTGGTCCCCGGGAAACGGCAAATTCTGTACCTCCCCGATCAAACTATCTGGATTGATTTTTCGAAAGATGCCTTGTTTGATACCCTGCACGTGGACATGCTGGTTAGCGAGTGGGACAATCTGCCGGTTATCCGTTTCAGCCCTTCGCATATACCTCTCAAAAAAAGCGCATATCTCAATATCATACTACAAAATCCGCCTGTTGACCCGGAAGTGACCGGCATCTATGAATTTGACAGCCGGCAAAACAAATACGGATATAAAGGATCAGGGTTTTCAGCATCTGTGCTGAGAGCAAAAATCGGACAGCTTGGAGAATTCCATGTGCGTCAGGATCAATCAAGCCCCTATGTCGGTCCACCGCGCATAGAAAAAGATCTTTCCGGGGCTACAGTCGTAAATATACCGATCACAGATGAGGTTTCGGGAATTGACTACCACCGGTCACTCGTCGAAGTCAACGGAAGGAAAGGTATTGTCGAATACAATCCCGATAAAAACAGATTGACATATTACAGGCCGGGATTTAATCCGCTGGAGAAAAACAGGATTGAAGTCTGGGTTTACGACAGGCTTGGGAATTTGACCCACAGGCTTTTCGAGGATATTCAATAATTTTCAGAAGCAATACAGCTGATCTCTATCAGTGCATTTTTAGGAAGTGCTTTCACAGCAACCGTTTCCCGTGCAGGTGGCCTCTCATTAAAATATCTGCTGTAAACGTCATTGACCTTGTCGAAGTCATTCATATCTGCAAGAAAAAGAGTGCATTTCAACACATTTGAAAAGCTGCTGCCTGCAGCTGTCAAAACCTCTTCAAGGTTTTTCATAACCTGCAGGGTCTGCACCTCAACAGGTTCGCCGGTCAGGTTCATTGTCCGCGGTTCGACTGAAATCTGTCCTGAACAGTAAATAATCCCATTGTGTTTTACGGCCTGGCTGTATGGACCTATCGCTTTCGGGGCCCGATCGGTTTGAATAATGGTTTTCATCATTGCTCCGGCTGGTTTTAGGCATCTGACTGGTCAGAACCTGACTTCAATTTCCAATTTCAGCAAATAACAACAAACAAATTACAATGCAGTTGAATATAAGGGGTTATCCCGCGACTGTACAGTTTCTGTCTGTCTTATCCTTATTGCGGAATGATATAGTTATAGTTACTTTCCTAACGGTTTTATACATAAAAATTTTTGAACAGAAATTATTGACATGAAAATCAGATCACTATTCGTACTAGTTTTAACTGTCGGTTTGCTTGGGGCTTGTGAAACCACTTCTCCATTTATACAAGAGGCGCAACTTTCGCTGCAGATGATGGAATATGAAGAAGCCCTTGACCTCCTGGACCGGGCACTTGAAGAAGATTCGACCAATGCCGTAGCGTATTATTACAAGGGGTATTCACTTGGAGCCCTTGCAGAAGATATTCAACCGCCATCTGACCGGAGGCCGTATTATGAAGATATGCGCAGCGCCATGAACAATGCAAAGGAGTTCGGAGCAGAGATGGAGCAGGAGCCGGAAGAAATAGCTGATATTGACGATTTTGTGATCTCACGTTGGGCGTACGAGCATAATGCAGGTGCCCAGATTATGACAGATGACAGCACACGCCAGGCAACGTCAAATCCTGATCAGACGGCAAAAATCCATTTTGAAAATGCGATCACCATAGAGCCTGACAGCTCCATTTCTTACATCGTTCTCTCTTCCGTACAGTATCAGGAAGGTGACATTGAAGAAGCTACAGAGACATATGAACTGGCGATGTCAAAAATGGACTCACCGGTTTTTGAAGATTATGAGTTTCTGATCAGCCTTTATTTTATGCAGAATCGTTTTCAGGATGCCATCGACCTCTCCCTCGAGGCGCTGGAAGAATATCCTGAAGAGTCCGTTTTTGCCCAGTTTCTGGCAGACGCCTATCTCGAAACGGGAGAGCCTGAAAAAGCGATGAATCTTATCCGTCAGCTGGTGGCTGAAAATCCTGACAATCACCTTTATCATTATGTATTGGGCACTCAACTGTATGGCCTTGCACAGGAAGAACTGGATGAAGCCAGCAACAAATACCGCAGGGCATACGAAATGGAGGACCGCCTGTCTTCACTGACCGCCTCAGAACAGGAAGAACTCAGACAGGAGGTGGAACAGCTTCGAGCTGAAGCAGAACAGGCTGAACGTGAAGGCAATGAACTTGCCGATGAAGCTGTCCAGTCGATCCGTAATTCCCTTGAAATCTCCGGAGATGACGATCAGTCATATAATGTTCTCGGTATTATTTATCAGAACAAAGCTGCGGCCCTTTTTGAAAAGCGAAATCATACCAATGACAATGAACTGGCCAGGGGATTTGATGAACAAGCCAGAGAAGAGCTGCGGTCGGCAATGGAATACTACGAAAGGGCCACTGAAATAAACCCGGACGAAGATGAATACTGGCATGCGCTGTTTCAGGTCTACACCACGCTCGGAATGGATGAGGAAGCTGAAGAAGCCATGGAAAGAGCAGGTCTGGAAAATGATATGAACAACTAATCGCCCCAAAAGCATATGAATATTTACTTAACCCGAATGGCAGGTTTAGCGGCTGCCTTCGGGTTCTTTTTTATCTCGGCTTGCAGTACGCAGCAATACACTCTGGATAATGCACGGGAAACGTTTGAGGGGGGAAACCATGATCAGGCCCTGATTGCAGTGAACAGTCTGCTGAGCGAATCTCCGGATAACGAACAGCTCCTTTATTTTAAAGCTTATATCCTGAAGAATCTGGCAGCTGACCGCGATCAGCCCGGAAGCAGGAAACATTTTTATACTGAAATGAAGAGTTCGCTGAATGCCACAGCCGATGCTGAAGATCCCGAACTGACCGGCAAACGGGACAGTCTGATTGTCTCAACCTGGCAATACGAGCAGGATGCAGGAATCAACCTGTTGGAGCAAACGGATGAGATACAGTCTGAAAACATCTTAAATCAGGCCATTGCTCATTTTGAAAATGCATTGACAGTCAATCCAGACAGCACATCAGCCTATCGGCTTAAAGCAACTGCTTTTTATAGACAGGGAGACTTGCAAAAGGCAGTAGAAACACTGCAAAAGGCAGAGTTGACATTTGATCCCCTGCCCCGGGAAATGGAAGAGAAACTGGCTTTTTTGCTGTTGGAGGAAGGGCACCTGCAACAGTCCATTATGCACTACCAAAAATTACGGGAGAACCATCCGGAGGATGTGGACCTTCAGCATGGACTGGTCAATGCCTACATTCTGGACGACCAGCATGAAAACGCTATCGGGCTGTTGCGTGGGCTTCTTGAACGGGATCCAGAAAATTATTCGTATCACCACGCGGCGGCAACTGAATTATTCTTTTACATCCAGAATTCATTCAGTGAACTTTCTTCTGGAGACTTTAACGATCAGGAAATAGAAGACAGATATGAACTCCTCATGAAAGATCTGGAGGAAGCTGAAAAACATTACCAGTTTGTCAAAGGGAACCATCCTGATGCGGATGAAATTATGTTTATTACAGCCGCTTTTTATAAGAATACAGCCAATCAACTCATGATTGTTGCCAATACGCAAAGAAACAACCTGTCTGACAGACTGCATAAAAAAGCCCGTGATTTACTTCTCCGATCCATTCCCGCATGGGAAGCTGTAGCGGAAAGGAACCCTGAAAATGCTGAAATATGGAAAAGCATTTACCAGGTATACAGCCATCTGGATATGAAAGAAGAGGCAGCAAAAGCCCAGTCGAATGCAAATCTTTAAGTGCCATGAAATTTAATACCAAAGCGATCCATTCCGGGCAGGCTCCGGAGACGACGACGGGAGCCGTTATGCCCCCTGTTTTTCAAACGTCAACGTTCGCACAGGAGGGTCCCAACCAGCACCAGGGCTATGATTATGCCCGGGTGGGAAATCCAACCCGGACGGCACTTGAAAAGCTGATTGCAGGTCTTGAAGAAGCTGATGAGTGCGCATGTTTTGCAAGCGGTTGTGCAGCCATGGATGCCATTATGAAAATAATGCGACCCGGCGACCATGTTATCGCCTCCAATGATCTGTACGGTGGAAGTTACCGGCTGTTTACCGAGGTATTTGAACCTTACGGCATCCAATTTTCTTTTATAGATATGACTGATCCGGAAAGGATCGCTGCTGAATTGAGAGAGAAGACAAAATTGATCTGGATCGAGACCCCCACAAATCCACTGCTCAGAATTGTGGATATACGGGAGATTACAGACCTTGCCCGGGAAAAAAGGATAATAACCGCAGTTGACAATACATTTGCCTCTCCTTATTTACAGCGTCCCCTGCAGCTTGGAGCCGATATTGTGATGCATTCGACGACCAAGTATCTCGGCGGGCATTCGGATGTGATAGGGGGTGCCGTTGCCACCTCTGACCCGGAAATTATGGAAAAAATCAGGTTTCAGATCAAGACGACAGGAGCTGTACCCGGGCCGATGGACTGTTATCTCGTATTAAGAGGTATAAAAACCCTGTCAGTAAGGATGGAACAGTCCGTCCGCAATGCAAAAAAAATTGCAGCCTTTCTGGACAGTCATTCCGAAACGGGGAGGGTGATTTATCCGGGCCTTGAATCCCATCCCCAGCATGAACTGGCTTCACGGCAGATGTATGATTTTGGAGCCATGGTTTCTTTTACCTTAAAAGAGGACACACTGCAGTCAGCAAGTGAGTTCATGAAGAAAACCAGGATATTCACACTTGCAGAAAGTCTCGGAGGCGTTGAATCCCTGATTAGCCATCCGGCGTCCATGACTCATGGATCCATACCAAAGAAGGTAAGGGAAAAAGCCGGCCTGAAGGATTCCCTGATCCGTCTTTCCATTGGTATTGAGGATGTGGATGATCTTGTCGATGATCTGAAACAGGCCTTTTAAACCGTTCCAGCTTGTTAACCACAAGAGCCACGGCCAAAAGTATGAAGAGAGTAGTCATTGTAAAGGCAAATCGTACACCTAACGGATCTTTTGGAGGAAGTCTGTCGGGGTTCTCCGCGGTCGAGCTCGGGGGAGCGGCCATTCTGGAAGTACTTAAAGCTTCCGGCATAAAACAAAAGAATGTACAGGAAGTCGCTTTTGGACATGTACTGACAGCAGGGGCGGGCCAGGCACCTGCCAGACAGGCGGCAATCAGGGCCGGGCTGTCAGAAAAGACCCCCTGTACAACAATCAATAAAGTATGTGCTTCAGGCATGAAAGCAATCATGATTGCAGCAGATCAGATCCGGCTCGGACAGTCAGATATTATGGTTGCCGGTGGAATGGAGAGCATGAGTAACGTTCCCTATTATCTGCCTGAGCACCGTTTTGGTTCCAGGCTGGGTTCTTCCAAAGTGGTAGACGGCATAATTAAAGACGGGTTGTGGGACGTCTACAAGGATTACCATATGGGTAATGCAGCCGAACTTTGTGCATCCAGATATAATATATCGCGGGAAGATCAGGATCAGTATGCTGTCACATCTTATCGACGGGCCATTGAAGCTCATGAGAAAGGATACTACAAAGATGAAATAATCAAAATGAAGGTGAAAGACAGAGATGGAACTGTCAGGGAGATCACCGTAGATGAAGAACTTGAGAAAATCAATTTTGACCAGGTTTCCAGGCTGAGGCCCGTCTTTGACAGAGAGGGAACCGTTACACCGGCAAATGCCAGCAGTATAAATGACGGTGCTGCGGCAGTCCTGCTTATGAGTGAGGAAAAAGCGAAAGGGCACGGCCTCTCCCCCCTGGCCGTCATACGCAGCTACGGAAGTACGGCAAAATCTCCTGAATGGTTTACCACCGCACCGGCTGACGCCATCCCTGCCGTATTGAAACGTGCCGGTCTGAAAATCGAAGAGATCGATCTCTTCGAAATAAATGAAGCTTTTTCGGTGGTTTCCATCATTAACAATCGGTTGCTGGAATTGGATCCCGAGATCGTTAATATTCAGGGAGGGGCTGTGAGCATCGGCCATCCTATCGGCTGCTCCGGGGCCAGAATTGTAGTAACCCTGCTCCATGCCCTGAAACGGACCAAAGGAAGACTGGGCTGTGCTGCGATTTGCAATGGCGGCGGCGGCGCATCCGCACTTGTTGTGGAAATGTTGTAAATTAAAATTCACTAATAGAGCCTTCTTTTCAGGTTCGGGTCATTTATATTTGATATAATTATTATCAATGAGACGAATAGCCTATTTCTTAATTATACTTCTGGCAGCAGGGTTTCTCTCTTCAGGTCAGGCCCGGGCTCAGGTCGGAATCACATCGGTTCCTTTTCTTCAGATAGAACCTGATTCCAGGGGAGCCGGTATGGGTAACTCCGGAGTAGCGATAGCGGATAATGCGTCCGCCGTGTTCTGGAATCCGGCGGGTCTCGCCTTCCAGCGGGGGAACCAGGTAAGTATCACCCATGCCAACTGGCTTCCGGCTTTCAATGCGGATCTTTTTTACGACTACCTGGTTGGAAAATATCATGTAGAGGATATCGGGACATTCGGCGCCCATATCACATTTTTAAACCTTGGCGAGCAGCAGCGCAGGGATGATCAGAACACGGAGCTCGGTCGTTTTAACAGCTATGAAGTAGCTGCAGGTGTATCCTATGGGCTGGAATTGAATGAGCATTTCTCTCTGGGAACGGGAATCAGATATGTGCACAGCAGCCTGGCCGACGGGGAACTCTCAACCGGTGAAAGAATCAACCCCGGCTCAACTTTTGGTGTTGATCTGGCTGCCATGTACCGGTCAACTGCTTTTTCCATAGGTCCGCGTGAAGCACGTTTCAATGCGGGATTGAATATTTCCAATATCGGTCCGGGTGTTCAGTACACCGACAATGCACTGAGAGATCCGTTGCCTACAGTTCTGAGGGCGGGTTGGGCAGTTACGGCTGATCTCGACCGGGACGGATATAATACACTTACTTTCTCGAATGACATCTCAAAAATCATGGCAAGGACTGAAATGACTGTTGCCGGCGGCGATACAACCTATCAGCCTATGAATGTTGCCCGGGCCCTTTTCAGATCGTGGGACAATCTTGAACGGTTTAACGGCAGCGAAACAGTCAGTCTGAACCTCCTTCAGCAGTTTATGTTCGGATTTGGCATGGAATACTGGTACAATCAGCAGTTTGCACTTCGTACCGGGTATTATTATGAAGATCCCGAAAATGGCAACCGTGAATTCCTGACCTTTGGTGCCGGCCTGCGGTATCATATATTCGGGGTTGATTTCAGCTATCTGTATACTCTTGAAGAAGACCATCCCCTGGCCAATACCATGCGCTTCAGTGTGCTATTGAACTTCTGAATATCCGGTTATCTACCCAACCTGCAGGTCGGCAGCATGCACGCCCGGTTCTGTAATTCCGACTCATGATCTGTAATCCCGACTCATGAGCTGTAATCCCGACTCATGAGCTGTAATCCCGACTCATAAGCTTTCGTAACTCTTCCACAAAAAACGGATACTGTTTCTGAAGGGAAACAGATTAGAGAGGTAAGCGTTCAAAATACCTAAACCCGGATATTTCCAAGTCCTCAGGAAAACCGTACTTTCAAACATGCAATGGATTAAGCAACTACTCACAAGCAAGTTATTTTACTTGTCGGTCCTCGGGCTGGCATTAGCCGGTATTTTGTCAATCTATACTCTGGACAGATTGATTATGCCTGCCTTCACCAATTACAATGAGGGGGTAACCGTTCCGGATGTGACCAAACGGTCCCTGCAGGAAGCTGAATCAACTCTGGATTTATACGGACTCAGACACGAAATTCTGGACCGCCGGGCGCACAATGCCTACCCTGCAGATTATATTATTGACCAGACACCTGCACCGAGACAAATTGTAAAACCTAACAGAAAAATTTATCTGACGGTCAATACAGCGGAAAGACCGACAGCAGTCGTGCCGGATCTGGTGAATATGTCACTTCGCAATGCAGAGATACAGCTGGAAAACTATGGCCTTACCAGAGGGACAATCAGTTATGAATCCTCACGGTTCCGGAATACAGTACTGAGGCAATCCATTGCCGCAGGAGATACGGTAGATCAGGGTGCTGTTGTGGATCTGGCAGTAAGTGACGGACTGGGAGAAGAAATAGTGCGTGTACCGGATATTACAGGAAACCTGCTTTCGGAAGCTCAGCAAAAGTTACGTGAGGCAGGTTTAAGAATAGGCGAAATCAGGTTTCAGCCCAGCCGAAATGTGTCGCCTAATACAGTACTTACGATGACATATGATGAATCGGAAATTACTGAAGGAGATGAACTCAGGGAAGGCGAATCCCTGAACCTCGTGGTTTCTGAACGATTTGATGCCCGGGAAGAGGATGAAGCCGGTGCAGTTGTAGACGAAGAAGAGAATGGAAATGACAACTCTTCCCCGGATAATGATTTTCGGGATGTTGATTGAGTTAACCAATAGAACGCATAAGTATGGACTTTGAACTGCCTGTACTGGCACCATCTATTTTGGCCGCTGATTTCTCCAGGCTCGGCGATGAAATCGAGCTCTGTACGAGTAACGGGATAAAATGGATACACTGTGATATTATGGATGGCCATTTTGTTCCGAACATCAGCTGTGGACCTGAGATCGTATCAGCCGTGCGGAGAATTGCGCCGGATGCTTTTATGGATGTACACCTGATGATAGAGAAACCTGACGAATATATTGAAGCTTTTGCCGAAGCAGGGGCAGATCTGATTTCAGTGCATTATGAAACCTGCAGTCATCTGCACCGGACGCTGCAGAATATTCAGAGTCACGGCTGCATGACAGGTGTCGCTGTCAATCCCGCTACTTCTGTAGACCTTATTGAACCGGTCTTGTCTGAAGTGGATCTGGCCCTTGTCATGAGTGTCAATCCCGGATTCGGCGGCCAGTCATTTATCGAAAGCAGCTACAGTAAAATTCAACGCCTTGTCCGGTTAAGGAATGACAGAGATACAAATTTTCTTATTGAGATTGACGGCGGAGTAAATCTCCGGAATATTCAGAAGCTGGTTCAGAGCGGGACAGATGTGCTTGTGGCAGGAAGCAGCATCTTTGGTGCCGACAGCATACCGGATCGTATAGACGAGCTTCATAAACTGGCAAACCTTGGACGCAAGGATTTTGTTTAAATGATAACCTGAAATCCAAACCACTTACATATCGACAGGATAAATCAAATCACAGAAGAACAATTTGTTATAAATGATGTCGATCCGATCCTGATCCTGGGATTCAGAGATGAACACCTGGAAAAACTGGATTACGCATTTCCGGCAACGAAGATGACGGTCCGTGGTAACCGGGTGAAAATACTCGGCCCTGAAGAGGAGGTTCAGACTCTCACCGATATTTTGAGCGAACTGGTTTCGATTGCCCGTAAAAACCGGCAGGTAACAGGCCATGATATTGAAACCCTTCTGGCCCTTACAGAACATGTGGAGGTAAAGGAAGCCAAGACAGCGGAAAAGCCCTTTAAAAAAGAGAGCAGCGATATCATTCTCCATACGCACACAGGAGAGACCATTACCGCCAAAACACCGGGTCAGAGAAATATTGTTAACACAACAGTAACCAATGATATTGTTTTTGCCATAGGCCCTGCCGGTACCGGTAAAACATTCACCTCTGTCGCGCTTGCTGTTCAGGCACTGAAACAGCGTAAAGTGAAAAGGATTATTCTTGCAAGACCGGCCGTGGAGGCGGGTGAAAATCTTGGATTTCTTCCTGGCGACCTGAAGGAAAAGATCGACCCCTATTTACGGCCTCTGTATGATGCACTTGAAGAAATGATTGAATTTGAAAAACTGGATTACTACCTGACTAAAAATGTAATCGAAATTGCTCCTCTCGCCTATATGCGCGGACGAACACTGAATAATGCCTATGTAATCCTCGATGAAGCCCAAAATGCCACCAACACCCAAATGAAAATGTTTCTCACCCGAATCGGGTTTAACAGTCGCGCCATTATTACCGGGGATATCACTCAAACCGATTTACCACAAAAGCAGCATTCAGGATTGATTTCCATTCAAAAGGTATTGCAGGATATTGAAGGTATTTCCTTTGTTTATCTCGACCAGCGTGATGTGGTTCGTCACAAACTTGTAAGGGATATCATTGATGCATACGAAAAATTTGAAAATAAAAAAGAAAAAAAAGGACGATAACACCTACCCTTCTGTTATGAGTGTTCTTCCATCGGCAATACACCATTCACTATTAGAAGTACAGGACCATTCAGATGTACAGTAAGAATAACCCGTTTGTGACACCACTGTATGAAGGGACCTTTTCCGTTGGACTTGACAAGAAATTCTTTCCGATAGAAAAAGATGCTCCGCCGGCAAAAGGAGCTCTTAAACTTTCAATCAATCCGTTTTTAATCAAAACAGGTGAACGAAATATATTGTTTGATTCCGGTCTCGGTGATTTGGGGGAAAACACATCAACAGCTCTCATAAAAAAAAATCTTTCTGCATATGATCTGACAGAACTGGATATTACTGATATATTTATCAGTCATCTCCACTACGATCACATAGGGGGACTTGCGGGCTGGTCAAGCGGATATCTCGAACTTACATTTCCGGCTGCCCGTCTTTGGGTTAGCGGCAATGGCTGGAACAATCTGCTCGGGAAAGAGGGATCAACTGACCAGGAAACCAGACTTGATCTCGTGCACTTTCTGAATGCAAAAGCTGATCTTCATTTCCTTGGTGAAGAAGATCAGCCCGTCCCCGGAATCCGGGTGAAGGAGATGGGCGGCCATACTGAATTCTCACTTGCCCTGTTTTATGAAGCCGGGGACAGCAGATATATGATGGCCGGAGATGTGATCGGGAGAAAATCAGCTGTCCGGCAAAAATTCACTGCCAAATTTGACTTCGATCCCGAAAAAAGCATGAAACTCAGGGAATCGTTAAAAAAAACGGCTTTTGAAAAAGGATATGTGATTATGGCGTATCACGAATCTGACACTCCTCTGTTCAGAATAGGACATCACGACCAAAAGCATGGCTATCTCACAGAAAATGCAGCTGAGCGATACCCGTCCTGAAGTTGTATCTCAGCCTGAATACCCCTTGCTAACCGGATCCCCTGACAACAGACCTTCCTTGATAGGTGACTCTCTTTCTTCCGGTTTGATCAGTAGCAGAAAGCAACCGATTCCCAAATAATTATTTCGCAGGGCCACATAAAGTCATTCAAGTGGGTGTCATATTTTTATACAGAAAGATCACAACTACTTTTACTTAGATTTCTTTTCCCTTTATGTAGGTTTTAAGGCAGATAAAACAATAAAGTAGCATTGTGTATCCGGCTGTAAACCGGATACCGGCGATTATCAGGATCAGGGGTCCATAGAATTGTATTGGAAATTACTTCAAATGAACTGCATTTGGAACAGGTCACATAAAATTTCTGCGGGAAGCATATGAAACTCTACATAAAAAATATGGTGTGTATACGCTGTATTATGATAGTCGAGAGAGAATTGAAAAACCTCGGTTTACAAGTAAAAAATATAGAATTGGGCTGTGCGCATGTCCAGGGATTTATCTCCCGGAAACAGCTTGAAAAGCTTAATAACGCTTTAAAAAAAGCAAACCTTGAATTGATTGAAGATAAAAAGACCATACTCACTGAAAAAGTTAAAAATATCATTATTGAAATGGTTCATCATTCGGACGAATTGCCAAAAGTGAACTATTCCGCATATATGAGTGAGAAACTATCCCTGAACTACACATATATATCCAATACCTTTTCCGAAGTAACCGGAACAACTATAGAAAATTATATAATAGCCCATAAAATAGAGCGTGTTAAGGAACTGTTGATGTATAATGAGCTTAATTTGACTCAAATATCATACAAAATGCAGTACAGCAGTGTTGCACATCTGTCCAATCAATTTAAAAAAGTAACAGGGCAAACCCCCTCCCGCTTTAAAAAGCTGGGAAATAACAAACGACTTGCGCTGGAAGAACTGTAATTTTTTTACTACAACTGGTATGCGGTTAATTTCTACAAACTGCCCCATTCTCTTATTACCTGATTATAACAATAACAGTACTATCATTTATTGTTTTCAAACTCTTATATAGTAGCACGATATATCAATGATAAACGGAACAAGCAAAATCAGTTCCGTTCCTGCAGAAACATCTTTAGAGAGGGATTTGGAAGCAGAGCATAATTACCGGGCACACAATAGATAGTTAATTAACCGAATAAAAAATCACGAGAATATGATGATATACGACTGGACAAGAGAACAGGCTGAAAAAAATCCTGATCATATCGCTGTTACATTTTCAAACCTTCATCTCACATATGGAAAACTTGAATCGGA
>JBBDRV010000152.1:0-5381 GCA_040905285.1 Balneolaceae bacterium
CGTCAATTGTCATTTGTATGCGGTCAGGTTATTAATTTGACTACTCCTTAAATCCACCCCTTGTCATGTTGATCGGATCCAGCGCTTTCTTAAGGTCCGCCTCTGAAAGATCTGTCATTTCAAAGGCAACATCCAGAACAGAACGGTCTTCAGCATACGCTTTTTTCGCTATTTTTGCTGCCAGATCATAGCCGATCAGGGGATTCAGGGCGGTAACAAGAACAGGATTTTTACCTGCCATCCCGCGTATTCTTTCTTCGCGGACGGTAAAGTTTTTGATGGATTTATCGGCCAGGTTCCTTGATGCATTTGCAATTATCCTTATGGACTGCAGCAGGTTATGGGCTACCAGCGGCAGCATGACATTCAGTTCAAAATTGCCGGATTGTCCTGCTATGGTAATCGCCGTGTCATTTCCTATTACCTGGGCACAAACCATGGTCAGAGATTCCTCAATCACCGGATTAACCTTTCCGGGCATGATCGACGACCCGGGCTGGAGGGCCTCCAGTTCGATTTCACCCAGTCCGCTGTTCGGCCCTGAATTCATCCACCGCAGGTCATTTCCTATTTTCATCAGGCTGACAGCCAGTGTTTTCAGCTGACCGCTCATTTCTACGGGAGCATCTACGGTTGCCTGGGCTTCAAAATGGTTTTTTGCCTCTGTAAAAGTCTCGCCGGTAAGTTCGGATATTCTGGAAGCAAACCGTTTTCCAAAGGTTACATCTGTATTGATACCTGTTCCCACAGCGGTACCTCCCTGGGGCAGCTCACTTAACCGTTCCAGTGCGGATTCAATCCGTTTGATACCGAGTTCTATCTGGCGTGCATAGCCGCTTAATACCTGTTCGAGGGTCACAGGCATGGCATCCATCAAGTGAGTGCGGCCTGTTTTAACGACGTCGGACATCCCTTTTCCTTTCTTGCTGACAGTCCGCCGGAGGTGGTCCAGTGCAGGCAACAGATTTCTTTTGGCGGCAAGATAACCCGCAACTCTTATCGCAGTCGGAATAACATCATTTGAGCTCTGGCCGAAATTAACATGATCATTCGGATGAATCGTCGTATCTGTGCCCTGTTTTAACTCATTCGCCCGCCTGGCGATTACCTCGTTTGCATTCATATTTGTCGAGGTTCCGGACCCAGTCTGAAATACATCAAGAATAAAATGGCCATCCAGCTTCCCGTCAACGACTTCCTGTGCAGCCAGTATAATCGCATCGGCAACTGCAGATTCGACCAGACCGAGATCCCGGTTCACTCCGGCTGCTGCCAGTTTGACAAAACCTGCCGCTTCAATAAACTCCCTGCTGAAAATAATTCCACTGATAGGAAAGTTGTCAGAGGCGCGTTTTGTCTGTGCGCCATAATAGGCACCGGAAGGCACTTTAACCTGCCCCATGGAATCATTTTCAATACGATAATCACTCATAGACCCAGTCAATTTCAATTGCAGTTATCAATTAATCATGAGCGGGAAATGTACTGAATTTTGACAAAAAATGGGGGCGGCAGAAGAATTGAAACAGGGAGGGGCTGATTAAAAATCTTTCCGGTACATTCTGTATGTTTTGGTTTTTGAGCCGCCGATTTTTTCCGCAATCCGGATCATCTCCACATTGCTTTCCAGAATCCAGCTCAGCTCAGACGTGTGCATGCCTACTTCAAGTCCGTTGTCTATGGATTTCTGATGAAGAAGAGCATCTATGCCCTTGCCCCTGTACGCCGGCAAGACCCCCATCAGCGCCGTTCTTATGCGGTTGATCTTTCTCCGGTTGTAAAGAAGCTGGAAAATACCGAATGGGAAAAGCCGGCCGTCCATTTTTCGAAATACCTGGTTGTAATCGGGCAAAGCGACCGAGAAGGCAACCGGTTCACCGTCAATTTCTGCAATATGGGCGAATTTTGTATTCACAATAGTCTTCAGGTCTTTCGCCAGTACATCCAGCTCTCCCTGTGTGAGTGGAATAAAGCCCCAGTTCCGCTGCCAGGCTTCATTGAATATATGACGGATGATCTTTACTTCACTTTTAATACGCCGGAGATTGATTTCCCTGATCACCAGACCCGGTATTCTTTTTTTTACTATTCCGGCCGCCCTCTTCATGCGATCCCTGTTGACGGTATCCTGATCCACCTCATACGCATATAAGTCCATCGCTTTCTCCAGCCGCGCAGAGGTCAGAAGACGATCGTAATAGGGCTTGTGATAGGGCATCAGGATATACGGGTATTCATCAAATCCATCCACCAGAATGCCGATTTCATCCATCATCCCCGGATTTGAAGGCCCCAGTAGGTTGTCCATGCCTTTTATTTTCAGCCAGTCCGTGGCAACACGCAGCAGAAGATCGGTGACTTCCTGGGAATCATTCGATTCGAAAAAACCAAAAAAACCGGTGCGGGTCTTGTGGAAATCATTGTAGCGGTGATCGACAATGGCTGCTATACGGCCGGCCGTTTCCCCATTCTGTTCAGCGAGAAAAAAAGCAGCTTCAGCATTTTTGTAGAAAGGATTCCTTTTGACATCAACAAGTTTCTTCTGCTCGGCCAGGAGAGGAGGTACCCAGTAGTCGTCACCATTGTAATGGTGATACGGAAACCGGAGGAATTTCTTTTTCTCTTCATCCGTCGAGACAAATGTCACACCTGTCATGACCGGCTCAATTTTCAAGAAGTGAATGACCGTTTCTGTCTATAATACTGTGCTTGATCCCTACCTTTCGAAAAGCATTCAGTACTTTCTCAAGGTGCTCATTGGTGTGTGTAGCCATATAGCTGGTCCGCACAAGAGCCTGATTCTGGGGAACAGCAGGCGGTACCACGGCATTTACATAAACGCCTTCTTCAAACAGGTCTTTCCAGAACTGGAAACAATCCATCATATCCCCGATCACCACCGGGATAATCGGGGTCTGGCTGGTCCAGACATTGAATCCAAGACTTCTCAATTCCCTTCTCATATAGTTGGAGATCTCTTCCAGCCTCTCCAGTCTCCACGTCTCCTCCTTCAATATCTCCAGCGCCTTAAGCACTGTCGCCACATTGGCAGGGGGCATACTCGCGCTGAAAATATGTGCCGGAGAATGATGCCGGATAAATTCAATAATGGGCGTATCACCAACAATAAAACCGCCAAGTGAAGCAAATGATTTTGAAAACGTTCCCGTGACAAGATCCACATCCTCCAGCAGGCCGAATACAGATGCAGAACCACGGCCGCCTTCTCCTATAACCCCGATAGCATGGGCATCGTCAAGATAGAGCCGCGCCCCGAACTCTTTGCTCAGGGAGATCAGCTCAGGCACTTTTGCAATCATCCCCGACATGGAGAATACCCCGTCACTGACAATGATTTTCCCCGATTCCGGATCGGCTTTTTCCAGCAATTTGCGCAGATGCTCCATGTCACTGTGACGGTACCTTATGGTTGTGGCATTGGATACCTGGGTCCCGACCACAATGCAGGCATGATTGTCCTTATCGGAAAATATGATGTCATTTCTGCCTGCAATGGTTTGTATCGACCCTTCATTGGTCTGGTAGCCGGTACTGAACAGAACACAGGCTTCCTTGTTAAGAAAATCCGCCAGTTTTTCTTCCAGCTCAATATGAAGGTCGAGAGTGCCGTTGAGATACCTGGATCCGGTACAGCCCGTTCCATAGGATGTGATGACATTCTGAGCCGCCTCAATGGTTCTCGGATCGTTCGTCAGACCCAGATAGTTATTGGAGCCGGCCATTATTACATCACGCCCGTCAATTTTAACAACCGTGCCATCCGTCGCCTGCAATGGTTTGAAATACGGATACAGACCCATTCCCTTTATTTCTTCAGCCTTGGTAAACTCATAGGCCTTTCTGAAAATATCTGTCTTTTTTAATTCGGGTGTTGAGTCGCCCATTCTAAGTGACTTGATCATTGACGTTTAACCTTTAAATATAGACACATTTATTCTTCCTTCAAATTAAGATAAGATCCCTGAGAGTCTTTACTCCCTACCATACCTGACTTTTTCTAAAAAGTTCACATATTCCTTGACAACTGTATCCCAGCTGAAATTCTCCAGGACATATTTTTTTGAAGTGGCAGAGAGCCGCTCCAGCTCCTTCCCCAGAACCTTATCCATTTTTTTTGCGAACTTCCCGGGATCCGTATGGCTTACCCGGTACCCGTTTATTCCCTGTACTATTACATCCTGAATTCCCTCAAGATCAGATGCGATGGCAGGCAGACCCACCTGGTTGGCTTCCAGCAGCACAATGCCAAATCCTTCCATATCCCCTTCCACAGGTATGTTTGGCATTACAAACAAATCTGAACCTGTGTAAGCCAGTTTCAGTAATTCGTCCGGTTGCCGGCCGGCCAGAAAAATTGAATCCCTGTACGCTGACTCATCGGCTGCCCGCCGGATATTTTCATTCTCGGGCCCCTCCCCGATGATCAGGTAATTCACTTTTTGCTGAAGTTTCGGAAGGACTTCCCGAATAAACCAGACATGTCCTTTTCTTTTTACCTGACGACCGACGGTCAGGAGAAGATAGCTCCTTTCCCGGGGATCCACACCAAACAGCCGGCTCAGCCTTTTCCTCGCCTCATTCTTACCGACCGATTCCCTGTTGCGGTTATCCAGTCCGTTGGGCAGTGTAATCCCGATCTCCGGTGCCATTCCACGATTGATGCAAGCCGTGCGGGTTGCCTGGGAGACGGAAATCACACCGTTCATTCTTCGAAAGACGACCGGCAGGTATTTCTGATAAATCCACATCGGCAGTGTCACATCCTGCCCGTGATTGATAGTAACCATGGGAACCTTCGTTTTTTTCCCCAGGAATGGGCTCACAGCGGCTGTCACCATGGATGAAAAAAGAATTACATCCGGTTTAAACTCTCTGACCATCCTCGGAATCAAAACGAGCAGCTTGAAAAGAAAAAGTGTGGTTGTAAGGCCAATTCCTTTCCAGGGGGCTCTCTGGATGATGGTCCTGAGTTCAATTCCTTCTTTTCGCTTCAGGGCATCTACAAGCTGCTGACTTACATTTTGCATCCCGCCAATGCTTTCCAAAGGCTGATTATCCGGAGGATGAAGATGGGAAATGTATAAGACTTTCAACCCTTTCAACGATGCACGGTATTTAGAGTTTCTTTATAATATGAAAGCAATGTACTGTTGACCTGATTCCAGCTGTAGTTTTGCGATTTAAGAAATGCCTGCTCACCCATTCCTTTTCTCAGATTCTCGTCTTCCAGGAGATCGGCTATGGCACATACATATTGCTCCGGCGCTGAAACCGGTACAAGATAACCGTTCTTTCCATGATCGACCAACGATTTGCTGCCGACCGCATCTGCTACAATACACGGAAGGCCAGAGGACATC
>JBBDRV010000153.1:0-5314 GCA_040905285.1 Balneolaceae bacterium
GACACCACCTATGTGTTCAGTGAAGACAGGGATGAGATTGAAAGTGAAAACGAGGGGGATGTCTATTTCGGGGCGGATATCTTTTTGCCCGGCGATCAGATACTCACTGCCGCATCCCGCCTGAGTCTCGAAGGCGGGCAGGAAGAAAGCGACCTTCTCTACACCGACTATGACCCTGACGAGCCGGGCGTCTACAGGAATGTGTTCAATGAGTGGGACGTCGTCCGGCAAACCAGCCGCCGGAATATCGAGGAGGCCCGTGAAAATGATAATGATGTGCGCCTGCAATATGAAAAACGGTTTGACGGATCCGATCACCGCCTGACAGCCGATGCCGATTTTGAATTCGGAACGGAAGATGAAAATGTTGAACTGACGGAAAGTGAAGCAGAAGGATCATCCGGTCTGCAAAACCAGCGAACGTTTTCAGGCGAAACCTATCGTGAATTCCGGCTGGATGCAGATTACGAACGCCCTGTGGGAGACCGGGGACGATTTGAAGCCGGTTTCCGGTTTAATTACGACTGGATGGACAACAACTACAGGATGGAGGAGTTTATCGACGGCAGCTGGGAAGTCCCCGATGACGCTGTCGGTATGAGCGATAATTTCAGCTATTTTGAAAATGTAAATGCCCTCTATTCCATCTATTCGGGGGAAGCGGGATCCTTTACGTATCAGCTTGGCCTCCGGGCGGAAAACACACGCATTCAAACGGAGCTGGATGAAACGGGACAGGGCAGCGACCAGAATTACCTGAACCTGTTTCCAAGTACGTTTTTGTCCTATACCATAAGTGACCAGAATTCGCTTCAGTTAAGCTACAGCCGGCGGATATCCAGGCCGTGGTCCCGTATGCTCCTGCCGTTTACTGAAATAAACGATTCCCGAAACCGGAGCGTGGGCAACCCGGAACTGAGCCCCGAGTTCGGCAACTCGTTCGAATTGGGCTACCTGCGCAGATGGGAGAGCGGTTCTGTTCTGTCCAGTGTTTATTACCGGCACAGAACGGGGGTCATCGAGCGGATTTCCACCATCGACGGTGACGGACTGACCACGAGGCGTCCCATCAACCTGGCCACGGAAGATTCCTGGGGAATCGAGTTTTCCGCCGACCAGGACCTGTTTGAGGATTTACAGTTGTCGGGCAGTCTGAACATCTATCGCTCGGACCGAAACGGGGAATTTGAAGGAGACGTTTACAGCAGTCAGTCGGAATCCTTCAGCAGCCGGCTGCGCATCCGCTGGAGGTTTATAGAAGGGTGGAATTTCCAGTCCTTTATCTATTACCGGGGAGCCCGGCAGACAACGCAGGGCCGCAATTCAGGAAGTGCTTTTGTAGGGTCGGCACTGGCCAGGGAATTCTTTGACGGTAGCGCCACCCTCTCGCTCAATGTACGGGACCTGTTTAACTCCCGGCAGAGTGATCGTGAAATCATCAACCCCACCTCATACACTCATAATAACTACAGCTGGTCCAGCCGGTCGTTCCGGCTCACCTTCCGCTATAATTTCGGCGGCGGGGGGTAAGCATTACCGGAGCGGCCGGTCGGCAGGAAAATGGACATGACGCCGGCATGAAGTTTTTGTGCCAGCTCTTTACGGTTGTCACTTTTAACCGGACTGCTGCCGAAACGAATCGTACAGTCAATGCGCCGGTTCGACACCAGTTTAACGAGATGTGAGTGAAACGGATCGCGGGCGCCATAAAAACACACGCTCTCATCGGCCGGTGAATCCCCTCCCTTTTCATCGGTCCGATAGCTGATTGACGAATAGCAGACAGGGATTTTTTCTGAAGCGGGGTAGTCCAGCAGGGACGACCGGAATGGAAGGACACCTTTTCCTCCGGACGTGGTGCCTTCGGGAAACATGACCATTCCCTGATATTCATTCAGGCTTTTGGAGAGTCTGTCATTGACCCGAACCACATCTTTTCTGGATGTCCGGTCTACAAATACGACTCCGGTCGTTTTCACCATGGGGCCGAGAACCGGCCAGGACTTTACCTCTTTTTTAGCGACAAAAGTACAGTCGAGATTGACATAAAGGGGCACGATGTCGATGTAGCTGAGATGATTGGATATCAGAATAAAGGGAGGGTCCGGGGGATCCCCTTCTGTTTTGATATGCATATTCAGGATCCGGGCCATGCCTTTCGACCAGACCCGCATAAACCGGTTTCTCCACGGTTCGAAGGGGGCTCGAAACAGGCTCAGGAGCATATATCCGGTTATGTAGACACCATACGTAAGCAGTGTATAAACGGTAATCAGCAACATCCTAAACGCCGCACGAACTGTCTTCATAACCTGATTATCTTTCACCCGCTGCTGTCCCTGTCATCTGATGGATATCTGGTGTGGATGGTCTGGTCCAAAACCGATCTGCTGAAGAGCTCCTTCATTCTTACCCGAAAAACATCTTTTTCGTGCGATCGGAAATATTTTCAATATCGAGTAAAATCAGACAATGAGCCAGCCGGAGCTTTTTATCAAGTGACGGTGCACTGCAGACGGTAGACCCCACATCCAGGTAGTTCTGGAACAGCGGCGGGATCTCCACCTCATTCGTTTCACGTATCTTTAACAGATGATCTATCCTGTATTCCTCTCTTGCATCTATCAGATACCGGGGATGCAGGAACCCTTTCTCCTTTAAATGCTGGTGAATATTGAGAGCTTCCACAGGATCACTGGTATCCAGTGCCGCATACCCGAAAAGATATTGCTTTTTGAAATAGGTCAGGTACATGGCGAACCCTTTCCAGAGCAGAAACAATACCCTCCCGCTTCGATGTTCCCTGCGGATACAGGCTCTGCCGACCTCCACAGCATTCTTCAGTACATCCTCAGGAAATTGCTCCAGATGAAACCGTTTGTTACTTGCGAAACCGTTTCCATTCCGGGCCTGTTCAAACGTCTGCAGGCGATAGGTCCCTACAATTTCGTCCGACTCATTGTTTACGACAATCAGATGGTGGGACTGATCGTCATATTCATTATGATCTTTCTCATCCGAAAATTGAAAGTCCCTTTCCAGCTCTTCCTTGAAAACACGGTAGCGCAATCTTAGTGCGGCATCCACCTCCTCTTTGGATTTTGCAATTTTAACCGTATAAAGCTTACTTTCAACATCTGAAACAATCTGATTTTTTGTCAACAAAATGGGCCTACTTTTGCTTGCTGTTTTCAATTCTTACGATTGTATGAATTATTAGAGACTATTTGCAATATGTTTTGTTAATATTTTGAAATTCCTGCACCCCCAGTTCACCTGAAATAAATTGTTTATCATTTCATTCTGTATCTGAGAGCAATCTACCTTAACCACTCCTGTTTTTTTGACTTCAAGTGCTACGAATCGATCTCTGTTTAACGAGTCTGACCTGTACATCATATTCGGGGTGACCCTGACGTCTGTAATGGGCGTATCAAGCGTTGCGCCGGCATTTCCCTCTATTGCCAAGGCCCTGAATGTCTCAAGCAGCCAGATTGGTTTATTGATTACTTTTTTTACCCTGCCGGGAATTTTTTTCACACCCTTTCTGGGAATTCTGGCAGACCGTTTTAGTCGAAAAATCATTCTCATCCCCTCCCTTTTTCTGTTTGGACTGGCCGGAACGGCGTGTGCATTTGCCACATCCTTTGAACAATTGCTGTTTTTCAGGGTACTCCAGGGGACTGGAGGCGCTGCCCTGGGCGTATTGAACCTGACCCTGATCGGTGACCTGTATTCAGGCAATCAGCGGGCTGCAGTGATGGGCTATAACGGAAGTGTGCTCAGTATGGGAACGGCCATTTATCCCGCCATCGGCGGCGCCCTTGCGATCTTCGGTTGGAACTATCCTTTTTTTCTGAGCCTGATTGCCATTCCGGTCGGACTGTTCACCATCTTCTTTCTCCGGAACAAGAAGGTGCATATCGGCCTTGACCTGAATCTCTACCTGAAACAGATAAGAACCGCGCTGATGTCCAGGGCGGTACTGGGACTATTCCTTGCCATGTTTCTTACCTGCATTATCCTCTATGGAGGGTATATCACTTTTTTCACGATTCTACTGGATGAAAAATTCGGAAAAAGTTCACTCGCCATAGGGCTGATCCTGTCGGGTTCTTCCTTCGTCACTGCGGTGACCTCCGCCCGGATCGGCAAGCTGACACAATGGTTCAGTGAAAAAAAACTTATTACCGGAGCGGCCATGCTCTATGTAATTGTTTTTCTGATGATTCCATTTATAGAAAACATCTGGCATTTTATTCTGCCCATCGGCCTTTTCGGGTTAGCACTGGGGATTAATATTCCGAGCGTCCTCAATCTGCTGACCGGGTATGCCCCCATGGAATTCAGGGCAGCTTTCCTGTCGGTCAACTGGCTGCTGATGAGAACCGGGCAGGCTTTGGGCCCCTATCTGCTTGGCCTGGTCTATCTTCATGTCAGCCTGGAAGGAACATTTTATGTCACCGCACTTGCAGGAGTCCTTTTTGTATTGAACTCCCTGACACTGATCCAGAGCGGTGAGCCAAAAGAAAGCGGAGACGCAACAACAGGTGTGGTTTAATCTGTTCGTTCTTCCAGCCGGCTCCGTGGCTTGTGATTGTGTCCGCTCCCCTTCTCCCAGGCACCCATCAGAAGCAACAGCAGTACCAGGCTGGTTCCCAGGCCCCAGATAACGATAACCGCCAGATCATTCCAGAAGTCGCTGGCGCCGATCCAGATCATGGGCAGCAGTCCTCCCATGGTCGTGAGGGAGGTAATCATTACCGTCCGCATCCGGTTATTATAGACCCTGACCCAGCTTCTCAGTCCGTGTATTCCCAGCGATCGTGTCCGCTGTTTTTCATGGGTCAGCAGGATGGAGTTGTTGACAACCACACCGACAGCCAGCAGGGTTCCGGCTATGGCACCCTGGTCGAAGTTGATATCATGCCAGAGGGCACCGGCCATCACACCGATCATGCTGAGCGGTATTGCCAGGATGACCACCAGTGGATCAAACCAGCTTTCCAGCAAAGCCGATACAATCATCCAGACACTGAGGATGGTCAGAGCGAGGAGAAGCAGGTAATTGTGCAGCTGATCCTCCTGCCCTCCGGAAAAATAATCCCGGCCGAACCGGATGGAGGCCCCGACCGGGACCGGAACGTCTTCGAGAGTGGACTCAATGACATTCCGGGCCAGACGGTACGGCCCCAGAAAATCCACCGTCAGCGTGCGCTGATAGGATTGATTCTCCCGGATGATCCGGGGCAGCGTCTGTTCACGGTAGAGATCGGCGATATCCAGCACAAAGGACTGCCCCGGATCCTCGTGA
>JBBDRV010000154.1:0-30000 GCA_040905285.1 Balneolaceae bacterium
TACAATATTCAACCTGGCGGCCAGTCGTAAGCTGAATCACCGGGCTGAAGTGATCCAGGGCGTTCTCGAAGACGACTGCAGCCTGCTGTTAAAGAATTTTTTTACAGGAAGGAGATAAAGGGAAGGTCAAAACAGGCGTTTCTTAATCTGATCGATTCGCATACCTGCAGACTTTCTCCCGCTCATGGTAAAAACCGGCATGATGACCTTCAGGGAAATAAAAATGGTCAATAAAAGGCCGATAAACACCCAGACGGCATAATCCTGGTACAGGGTGTAAACATCGAGGAAATTCTGGCCGATAAACATCGACAGGCCGACAAGAAGAGGAGTCCACAACAGGATGGACAGTAAAAAATACAATAGAAAGAGGGAGAATCTGGTCCTGACCATTCCTGCACTGAAATAGGTCGGGAATCTTGTCCCCGGAAGGAATCTGCTTACAAAAATTATCATCAGTCCGTTTTGCTTAAACAGGTTCTCCGCTTTTCTGACGTCCCTTGCACGGATAAACCACCGGAAGGGCATTCTGCCAAGCATGGGGCTGCCCACCCAGCGTCCGAGCCAATAGATGGTTATATCCGCAACCAGAATACCGAAAAAGCATGCGGCCGCCGCCGGTACAAAATCCAGGAATCCCTTGGCCACCAGCAGGCCCGCTCCGATACACGCAAGATCCTCACTGGCGACAGTCAGCAAAGCCAGCAGTATCAGAACGACAAGCAGCGATAACCCGGTAAACATGGAAACCTGGTCCGGCACAAACGGAGCCCGGGATTTCCGGATACGTTCTGATGACGCTTCACTCCTTGTTGCCGCTGCGGATGCCTCAACTTTTCCAAGGAACCGGGAAATTCGTTTCGATAAAACTGAATCTTTTTCAATAAACAGCAGATGGTTTCCACTCAGAATGTCGATATCCGAATGAGGAAGCAGCCGGTGATTTTCAACTGCATTTTTCCGGCCTATGTATCTGTCGTCAAAGCCATGTATTATATAGACCGGTTTATTGAATTGCCGCATCATCTCCCGTACAGGTCTTTGGTCCATGTCATACAGGGATCTTACAGCTGAATAGTTGAAATGAAACTGATTCAGAAGACCAAAATGCGGGGTCAGATAATCGAAAAACCAGTAGACAGGAAACTGGAGCAAATAGAGCGTTCTGTTTAACGTATGGTTGCCCAGCAGTTTTAATTCCTGCACGCCGGATGAAGACAGCAGAACGAGGGATTCGGGTTTGTAACCGGTCTTTGCCGCAAGGTAAAATGCAACACCCGCACCGTCGCCGAGTGCAGCGAGATGGAATGCATCCAGGTCCAGTTCCTCAATCACCCTTCCCACACTTTCCGCCTTGTCCTTAAGCCGGAAACCTCCATTCTGATCTGAAAACCCGTAGCCGGGATATTCCGGAATGATGACTTCGTAATTGTGTTCGCTGATTTTTTCAGCCAGGGGAAAAAGCGCCTCAGCGGAATAGATGATATCGTGAAGAATAATCACCGGGACAGAAGATGGATCTCCCGGTTTCAGATGGTAGTAGGAAACAGACCTCTTGTCACTGTCTGATCCGGAGACGATTACTTTCTGATTCTTGTGGGTGAGGTCGGGGCGTCCGAGTGCAGCCGTTACACACCAGGACAAGGCCAGGGACAGCAGATAGGCTGCCAAAAACCAGATCCATGTCCGGGAAAAAAATCCTGAATGCTTTTTCATGGTCAATGAGCTGTACCAGCTCTCTTGTCAGTCTCTGTCAGGGCCGAATAAATACACTGTACCTCTTTATGAAGTTTTTCGGAGAGGGATTTACGCTCATTGTCCTTTATTGCCCCTCCGAAAGCTAACATGCAGTGAATCCGCCTGTTACCTGAAAGCCTGTAGATGTGTGCAAAAAATGAAATATCACCGTGCCAGCACACGGATTCAGAGGCGGTAAGATCCCCTCCTTCGGTTCTGTAGGCAATGGCTGCAGAATGAACAGCTATGCCTTTTACAGCCGGCTGTTTCAGCAGTGAAGCCCGGAACGGACGTACACAGTCACCCTGAGAAGTGGTGCCTTCAGGAAACAGAATCATCCCCTGATAACTGTTTAATGCTTTGGATATCAGAGTATTTACCCTCTTCACGTCAACTCTTCTGTTGCGGTCTATAAATAGCACATCCATGGTCTTTATCATAAATCCTATAACAGGCCAGCGCCTGACATCGTTTTTTACAATAAAGGTACAGTCGAGCAGGCTGTACATTACGACCACATCTATGTAACTGAGATGGTTTGAAACCAGGAAAAACGGTGGTTTGGGGGCGGAACCCGACACCGTAATTTTTAAACTGAGGATAGCCGCCACCGTCACCGACCATATCCGTGTGCATTTGTTCCTCCAGGCTTCACGCCGGCAGTGAAACAGGCGGAGAGGCAAACGCGCAGCAACATACAGGACGTATATGGCCAGTGTGGCAACAGAGACAGACAGAAGCCGTATAACAGCCCTTGCATGTCTCATTCGGCGAGATGGTTTGACTGGCCGGTAGGGTTCGCATGCGGGCCGATGCCCTGTTTCAGCAGAATCAGCATCACAATCAGTTATTTTAAAAGTTGAATTGTATTTTACAGAACCGGATTAAGCAACGTCAGGTGACGTGTCGGACACCGGCAGCCGTGGCCGGCAGGACTGAAAACGTGTTGGAAACGATTAGCTCAATATTAATTTATATTGGGCGTTCAACAGAACCGCAACGCTTGTAAGATACGGATTGTTTACACAGCAGGTCATGCTATACTACAAAACCTACATACTGGACAAGGATAAGGACTGGGTGATTTTTATTCACGGTGCAGGCGGCTCATCCACGATCTGGTACCGGCAGATTAAAGCCTACAGAGAGAAATTCAACGTCCTTTTCATGGATCTCAGGGGCCATGGTCATTCCCGGCACGCCATACAGGAGCATTATAAAGAGAAATACACGTTCAAGATGATCAGCCTGGATGTTCTTGACGTGCTTAACCACCTGGATATCGACAAGGCACATTTTGTGGGAGTATCTCTGGGGACCATCATCATCCGTACGATTGAAGAGCTGGACCCGGCACGGGTACGATCCTCTGTTCTCTGCGGAGCGATTATGAGACTGAATGTCCGTTCCCGCTTTCTGGTGTGGTCCGGACACAAGCTAAAACGGCTGATTCCCTTTATCTGGCTATACAAATTGTTTGCGTGGGTTATTCTGCCTCGCGCCAATCATGAAGAATCACGGAATCTGTTCATCCGGGAAGCCGCTAAAATGGCAAAAAAAGAATTTTTGAGGTGGTTCCGGCTCACCTACGAAGTCAATCCCCTTCTCAGATATTTCAGGGAATCAGAGAGCGGAAATCCCACTCTTTACATTATGGGTCGTGAAGATCACATGTTTTTGCCCCCGGTAAAGAAAATGGTCGAATCCCATCAAAAAAGCATTCTGACGATTATCGACGATTGTGGCCATGTCTGCAATATTGAAAAGCCGGATGAGTTCAACGAGATCTCCATCCGGTTTCTTCTTGAGCAGTCGAGAAAAGAAGAAGAGCTGGAAAAAGCCGGGTAATGGCTAATCTCCATTGTCCCAGCCGAGCAGCTCTTCCGTAATAATGGTGGAGAGCCATGCTTCCGGCTGCATCTCACTCTGGATACGTCTGGTATAGTTGACAGCTTCTTCCAGATCTTCAAATCCGGCGTAAGCCACAAAATAGTAGGCCGTTCCGGGATTGTAAAGTATGTGAGCGTCATACCCGTCCTGCTTCAGATTTCTGTACATTCTGCGGGCGTTGCTTTCTTCCACGAATGATCCGCCTATCGTATAAAAAAGGAGATTTGAATAGTCCCCGTTCATATTTTCCATCTCGACCGGCCTGTATTCCCCCTGGAATCTTGTCAGATCCTGCCGGTCAATTTGAGGATGTGTGATGTCTGTCCCCGGTCGTACTGAAACGGCTTCATCCGTTTCGGGGTCAACTGATGTCCCGGCTTCGGGGTCTGTTATGTCGTTTACAGGTTCAGGATCAGTCGGGGCAGTCTCTTCATTTGAATCTCCGGAAAGATCCCCGCGGACATTCTCTTCGTCTCCCCCGGAACCCGGATCGTCAAAAATCGATGCATCCGGTTCCTCCGACGACACAAAATCCAGCTCCTGCCTGTGTCTTACCTGTTGCAATTCAAGAAGCTCGCGCTTGGACTGCAGCTGACGGGTCATCCGGTCCGGTATCGATTCTTCGATCTCTGCCTGCACAAGTACAACCAGTTCAGTCTGTGAAATGTCCGTTGAATTATATCCGAAGAGGTATTTTAAACCGAAAAACCAGCCGGGCAGATCTTTCAGGATGGGCAGTCCCCTGCGGACTTCACTACTGTCCGTCCGGTAGAGCCCGGCGATTACCGTGCTTTCGCCATTCAGGAGCAGTGTATGTGTACTGGCCTGTTCTTTGCTGATAACCGTGCTGACCGGATCCGGCTGGGCGGATGAACGTTCAACTTCCAGGTCCAGATAAATAAAGGTGGTGTCCTGGTAGTCGACGATCTGGGGTGTCACGGTAAGAATGGTGCCGGTGCTGAAAAACTGGTCCGTCACATTGCCGGCAAAATCCCGCTGCTTGATTGAAAAGTCTTCCCCAACCTGTATTCTCCCCTCCTCCGCATCCATCACCTTGACAGACGGTGTTGCCAGCACTTCCCCGAGGTTGTCCGCTTCAAATGCGCTGAATAAAGCCTGTACCTCAATACCGGCCCCCACATCCCCGAAATTTACCAGTGAATTAAAGACACTCTGGGACACATTCTGGGCTCCGGCGGCATTCACCGATACGAACCGGCTGTCAAACTGGCCCGGCAGTTGAGCATCCCCGTCTTCGCCAAGATAGCTGGAGACGTCCGGGGGCACATTGTTCGTCAGGGTTGACCAGTCCACCCCCACTTCCATGAGAGCCCTCCTGCTGCCCTCGAAAAACGTGGCGTTGATCCGCACTTCCCTGGTAGCTGTGGTGGCAATTGTTTCCGCCCCGGGCTGCACCCGGCCTGCGGCCCCCTCCGGCGATTCCCGTTCTTCCGCCTGCTGGCGGGAGAGGATTTCATACAAGTCCGGCTCTTCGTAAAGGGCCATGTTGTGCGCCCTGACTATGTAATGAAGAGCATCCTTCCAGTGCATCGGCGGGAGAGATAACCCGATACTTCCGTTGAATCCCGTCCTGTCCAGGATGAATCTGTTTTCAAATTCCTTTGCAAACTCGTTGATTACTCCCACCGCATCCTGGAATGTGGTTTCCCGGTCAAGTGAAATGAGTTCATCGGGATCGGTATATTCATTCGGCAAGCGGTCCTGGGCCACAGCCTGGCTGCTCAGAGCAACCAGTGTAATCAGGAATAAAATAAGAAATGCTGAAATTTTCGCGTATTTCATTTTTTTCATTGTTGTACCTCCATGGTAATCTCTTCTATAATTCCACCCTTGTTTAATCTGAATACAGCACGGCCTTCCCGGGCATCGATCATCTGCAGTCTGCCCAGATAAACCGGATCATTCAGGGTGAGATTGATCAGCCTCCCTTCCTGATTTTTAAGAAAAATACGTGAATTGCCGACTCCGATGAGTCTGCTGTCCTCGACGTTGGTGAGATTCTCTTCATTGGGTTCTATGCTCCTTATCAGGGGATAAAACGGGTTATGAAACCGGGCGGGGGATTGCATGGAAACCTGCTGGTCCCCTTCAGACGTTTCGAAAGAGTCGGATCTGTCATAATAACTGTCGAGGACAAAACTGAAACTGGCGTTTCCATACTCGCCTGCTTCGTTTGTCGGCGAAAGGACCAGTTCATTGATTTTCTGTACAGGTCCGCTGTTTTCAATACGATTGATGAAATTATAAACAGAGCGGTAGGAACCCACGCCGGTCAGCGTTGAACTGACAATCCCGTACTGATCCAGGGTGGTTGAGTCGTTAAACACAAAATTAAATTCCACCCTTGGCCAGTCCGTATTGAGTTCGGACAGGAATCTGTAGATCCGGTCGGGGTCATTTGTGGGAAAAAGGCTCTTGTCAAACGATCCGATAAAATCCTCAGCACGTTCCACAGCCGTCTGCATCACCGGAAATTTTTCTGCTACAGCTCTCATCTCTTCATACTGCTCACGTTTCTCATTGTGAACGGCTTGCAAATCGTCTATCTCACTTTTCTGAATAAAATAGATATAGCTGAATCCTCCTCCTCCAAGAAGTGCAAAGACGATCAGCAGTATCAGTGTATTTCTGACTCCGTAAGACATGGTCGAGGGCTAATTAGTGTTTGTAAGAAAACGCATAGTGTCCTAAAAAAACGTCAAGGTCAAGGCGCGCGAAGCCCCAAAAAGCACAGTGTACTAAGCGTACATGAGCATTTTTGGGGCAAGTGGAACGCAGAGATTGACGTTTTCTTAGAGACACTAATTAATGGATTCAAGGAATTCAACAATCCGTCTGGACGCTTCAGGCGTATAGAGTCTGTCATCCGCGATAATGCGGTTGATTCTCATGGTAAATCGGAAGATGGTCCGTTCCCTGGTTTCAGCTCTTTGCACATTCATCAGCGTAACATTTGAAAATTGTCTAGCAAGATCCGGTATGTTACTTTCATTCATGGAGACCCCCTCCACGTGGAGCCCGTCCGATGTTTCGCGGAAAGCGGAAATCCACAGTCCGCCGGTCTCTTCCACCGCCCGGTTAAACCGGTCGAATGAAACTGTCAGACGAATATTTCCTTCACTCAGCTCGTCCAGAAGAACCAGCTGTTCCTGGTAGCCGGCCAGCGTCTCCTCCATAATTTCCGTCTGCCGGACCGTTTGTTCCAACTCCGATATCAGCCTTTCATAACGCGTGTTTTCTGACTGAAGCCGCTCTGCCTCCGCGACATTCTGCTGATAAAAATGGTTCAGAACTATCGGGGATAATCCTATGGCTGCCAATAATAAAATACCATGCCATCTCAGCTTAAAAACCTTTTGGCGCTCATGTATATACCGGGGAATAATGGAAAGGTCGGGATAGAGCTTGCCGGCCGTGCCGGACGCCCCGACAGCGACGGCGATCGCCGTGGTAAATTCCTTTATCTTCCATTCATCACTTGTCTCAACGTCAAACACGTCCGGGTTCAGCTGAAATTCAGCGACTTCTATATCCGGGAAGTTTTCTTCAAAAAAATCTATCGCTTCCCTGCCCAGAGTATTGTCACAAAGGATAAGGCGATCCAGTCCCGGTACGTCTCCTGTATCGAGCTGAAACAGAAGCTTGCTGAAGACGGTGTTCAGAAATCCCCTGCTGCCTGTCCCCTCGTTAATAACCGGTGAAATCTGAAGCAGCTCATGGCCCCTGAAGAAAATAATACGACAATGGGCTTCCCTGAACTGGACAAGGCCGGTAATTTTATCAGCGTCATCGCGGGGGGCATAATTCAGTCTGTACAGGCCGGTGAGAGCAACTTCTTCGGGTAATACATCGCGGATGAAAATACTGCTTCTCTTGGAGATATCATTGATTCTGTTCAGAATCTTCAGAGAATCGGGTTCCCTGTCTACCGATGCAATGGACAGGATCCCCTCCCTGTTGATAAAATAATTATAGTGGTCGGGAGCCGGAATCCTGTCGTAAACGGATTGCAGCCGGTTTTCCACCAGGTCCCTGATCTCTTTTTTTTTGGCGGATAAATAATTTGCATCTTCGACAGACTGGAAGACCGTATCTCCGGACCGGATATTCAGCCCGATGTTATGTTTCCTGTTCTTTCCGTCCGCGTTAAGATATGTGTAGAGAACCATTTCATTGGAATCGGCCTGGTCAGCCTCATCAACGATATCCGGTTCCTGTACCTCCGGCTCCTCTGAGTCATCCAGCAGTTCCAGATCGTCCAGGTCGTCCAGGTCATCAAAATCGATTTCTTCAGCACCCGGCTCCTGTTTTTCTTCACCTGCCTCGTCCAGGCCGAAGATATCGTCAGGTTCATCCGCTGACTTGTCGCCGGAAACAGACGTGCCGTTGGAGTCAAACCCTGTGCCCAGCGGAGTGACAAGCTCACGCCTTTCGAGTGATTCCAGAAAAATCTTTTTGCCTGTCACCCTGATTTTCACCAGATCCAGTGACTTTTTATCCAGTACGATTCCGGTAAATTCTTTGGCTTTGAACATGAACACTATTCAGCTTCATCGATTAATTGCAGGAACCGCTTTTTGTTATTGGCATTGTTCAGCGCTTCTTCCCTGGAGATTTTGCCGGTTTGATACAGCCTTTTAAGATCCTGTTCCATGGTCATCATTCCCAGCTCACTTCCTTCGGCCATCATCTGGTAGATTTCATTCACATTGTCATTTCGGATGGCCGCCCGGACAGGTGATGTAACCAGCAGAACTTCCTTGGCCAGCACCCTGCGGCCGTCGAGACTGGAAACCAGCTTTTGACTGATCACACATGTCAGAACATCCGCCAGGCGGGATTTTACACGGTTCTGTTCTTCAGGCGGAACCTCCCCCACAATTCTTTCAATGCTTTCCATGGCAGAGGACGTGTGAAGGGTACCAAAGGTTTTGTGGCCAGAGTCGGTGATTTCAAGAGCCGTCATGATGGTTTCAGGATCACGGAGCTCACCGATGACAATAATATCCGGATCCTGGCGAAGTGCCTGGACAGCCCCCTCCTTGAACCCGGGTACATCCCTCCCCACTTCCCGGTGGCGGACGACTGAGCGGACAGGCTCATGGATCAATTCAACCGGTGATGCGACAATTACGATATGCGAGTCGACCGTCCGGTTGTTGGCGTCGATAATGGTATCCAGGGTGGAAGATTTACCCGATCCCGTAATACCGGTTACCAGCGTCAGTCCGTACTTGTAGTACTTGAGGCTCAGGGCTTTTGCAATTTCAGGATGTACATTGAGACTTTTGAACGGCCTGATCTCTGCATCGATCTTGCGCATATTCAAAGCCAGATGTTCCAGATCAAAGTACATATCGGCCCTGTACCTCAGCTGGGTTCCGTCGTCACGCTCAATGGTATGGGAAAAATCCAGATTCTTCTCCTTTAGCAATGTCTTTCGCTGAAACGATGTAATGGCATTGTGAAGTAACACATCAGTCTCCTTAACACTGAGTTCAGCATCCAGATCAGACGGAGTCTTTTTGCCGTGGACCCTGTACCAGATTTTCCCGTTGCATCCCGTACCGCCAACGTCGATATCGGAAGCTTCATTTTTATACATGTTCAAGAGAAAACTGTCCAGAATTTGTTGCAAACTAATCCGGTTCTGCTCTTCCTGGGAGTCGATCAGTTCTCCGATTTTCATATGGTAGTCGAGTCCCCTTGCTGAAGCGGGTACCTGATCCAGAATTATTTTCGCAGAACGTTTCAGCTCATTGATACGCATATGGATATGGATTTGTATTACCTGAGGTTAGTTGTGAAATCTGTTACCATTTATCCTCACTCAGCAGCTTTTTTTTCAGGGTAATCAGTTGCAGATTCATATTTGAAATTTTTTTCTGCTGAATTTCAATGATATTCTTTGTGAAAATATTAAACAGTTTCTTGGGTTTTTTTCTAAAGAAATCCAGAACCTCGTATCTGTCATACTTTAAAGCCACTGTCTCTCTTTCGGCCTGCACTTTCGCCATTGTATTCACTCTTTTGAATAGAAATGCCTCCCCCAGAAAACTGCCCCGGGTCAGTTCCCCCAGCTGGATATTTTCATTCCACAGGGAAACTTTACCATCCGCAATCAAATAGGCGGAATCCACAGGCGTTCCTTCCCTGATGATCATTTCCCCGTTCGAATACCGTTCCTCCTCAGCCAGCTGAAGAAACTCAAGTACATCTTCGTAGTGGAAATTATGAAGTAGATCAGGCGGCTCTTTCAAAAACTTCCGAATGTAGCCGGGCAAAATGTCAATGGATTCACTGCCGTCGTTTAACATGGTCTGTTCCTGTTCTGTTAGTCGTCAAGTGTTATTGCAATCACTTCTTCGATGGATGTCGATCCTTCGATTATCCTGTCCCTGCCGGAAGCCCTCAGAGTCTTCATACCCTGCCTGATTGCCTGTTCCTTTATTTTATCTTCGTCAATATCGTCACCCGAATCCAGTATGAGCCGTTTGATCTCCCGGCTGAAATAAAGGGCCTCGTGAATGCCCATCCGTCCCTTATAGCCTATGTTATTGCACTTGCCACATCCCACAGGCTTGTAGAAGGTATTCGTTTCGATCTCTTCGTCGGTAAATCCGATGCCGCGCAACGTTTCCGGGTGCGGATCGTAAACTTCCTTGCAAGCCGGACACAGCCTTCTCACCAGCCGCTGTGCCATAACCAGATTCACTGCGTTGGCTATCAGAAAAGGTTCCACACCCATTTTAAAAAGCCTTGAAACCGCACTGGGCGCATCATTCGTATGAAGTGTCGAAAATGTAAGGTGTCCGGTATTTGCCAGTTTAATAGAAATTTCCGCTGTTTTAAGGTCGCGGATCTCGCCCACAAGCACAATGTCCGGATCATGCCGTAAAATACCCCGGATTGCAAGATCAAAATCCATATTGTGGCTGATTTTCAACTGCCTTGCCCCGTTGATCAGGTATTCCACCGGTTCCTCAACGGTCAATACATTTTTTGTAGGATCCAGAACATAATAAAGTGCGGCCACCAGCGTGGTCGATTTGCCGCTGCCTGTGGGTCCCGTGATTATCACAATGCCTGATGGCTTCTCTATCGCTTTTACAAAATCATCTTTAGCCTGTTTCTGCAGGCCGAGAATGTCCAGGTCGGTAATCACTTTCCGGTCATCCAGAATACGGATTACAATGGACTCAAACTTCCTGTCGAACTGGGCCCCGACCATCGGCATGATCGAAACCCTGTAACGGATGTTGTGGTTGTCCACTGTCCGCTGGATAAACCCGTCCTGGGAACTGTCCCGCTCAAAACGATCTACATTCCTGGTTTTATCTTTCACAACCGCTGCAATGGCTTCGGGTTTCACACTTTTCTGCTGATACCACAGATGCAGTTTCCCATCCAGCCTGAAACGGATATCCGTGGTTGTCGGTCCGCTCGGGATGATATGGGCATCACTTACCCCCTGCCGGACGGCTTCAACCAGCATGCCCTCTATCAGGGAATTGAGCATGCTCTGATTTATCTCGGCATCGATCTCTTCCTCATCGAGATTTTCATCGGCCGTCTGTAAATCAGCTTCTTCGTAATCTATCTCTTCCAGCAGGTCAAGGAACTCATTTTTCTGTTCGTAGACACTGGAAAGGATGGTTTCTATCATTTCAAATTTGCAATAGGCAATCTCGAACTGTTTGTAATTGAGCCTGGATATGACAGAAGAGAGTCTGGGGTCGGACGGGTCTGCCGCCGCTATGGTCAGCTTGGAACTGGTTTTCCGGATCGGAACTGCCTTGTAATAAACCAGGTTTTCAACCACTTCCTGGGGAATATTATCCACATACCCCTTGATCTCGCTGATCATCTGCTGGGTCACTTCACTGCGGTCTGCAAATACCTCGTCGAATGCATAGATGCCGGCGATTTCTTTCATGACCGTATGCCGGTCCAGTTTTAGGTCCTGGTAGAGAATCTGCCCCAGTCTCCTGTTGGAACTTTCGGGCTCCATGTCCAGGATTGAAAGGGCCATCTGAAGCTGATCTTCGGAAATGATCCCCTTGTTTACGAGGATATGCCCAATGTGCCGCCTTGTATTAACCTTGTTCATAGGAAAAAATCAACCAACGTTCAATTCTGATAAGATCATGAAATGCCGGGTCTGTTTAAAGCACAGAAATAAAGAACACGGTAAAATAGTAAATGGTTCGATCAGTCTGACGGGAAAAATCGCTGTTTTTCAGCTCTTTCAGTTCGGCTGGATCAGTGCCGCTTCGGAAGAGACAACGGTGATGCCGATCAGGGCGATCATGATAAAGAGGTTGATAAACAGGTTGATCGTATCGATCAGCGAGTCCATCTTGTACGTTGTCTGAATCTCATAGTATTCCGCCAGCTGTTTGGCATTCTGCCGGAGGGCTCCGGACTCCGCCCCCAGGCGAAACCGGCCCAGGGCTGTTTTTGTAAACACCCCCGCAGATTCAAGCCCCTCGATCAGCCCGGCCCCTTCCTTGAGCATCCGCTTGATCGCCTGTTCCTTGATCTGCTTTTCCATATACGTGTTCCGGCACGCTTCGGAAGCCACCCGGATAACCTCTATATTTTGGCCGGAACCGCTGTACAGCGTATAGAAAACACGCGAAAAAATCTCGATGCTGGTTTTGTGAAGCAGATCCCCCACCACAGGAACCCGGATGATATACTTGTCGAATAGCAGCTTGCCCTTCGGATTCCTGACCATAAAAAAAAGCCCGACAAACGGGAGGACGTGAATCAGTGTAATCACAATCCAGTGATCCTGCAGCCAGTAGCTCCAGTCCAGGGTTGCGGCCGTCATCGGCGGAAGCTGGATGTCAAACTCCAAAAACATCTCGGCCTGGGCGGGGAAAATGTATCCGACATAGAAAAGGACCGTGCCGATGACCGCCAGGACCGTCACCGTCGGCATCATCAGGGAACGCCGGAGATTTTTCTTGAACTGGGCGTCTCTTTCAAGAAACTTGGCCGTACTTTCAAAAACCAGGGCCATGTTTCCGGACGTGGAGGCGACGCTTAGCATGTAGGCGGCAAACTTGCCAAAAACATCCTCGTGCTTGCCATAGACCTCTTTCCCCTCCTTGCCGTCCTTCAGATCCTTCTGGATCTCCCTGATCACCTCTTTCATCCGGCTGTTCGAGGTGTCCTCGGCGAGCAGATTGAGTATTTCGTCAAAGGTCAGCTGCTGCTTCAGAAGGTCGGCGGAAAGCCTGATAAACGTGACAATCTCGTCATTGGGAACACGTCCCTTGAAGTCGAACAGCTTCCGGTTGACACTCTGAACCTTGTATCCCAGCTTGATCAGCGCTTTTTCAAGTTCATCCCTGCTGTAGGCTTCCTGTTCCCCCTTTACCGGCGGCTTGCCGTCCCGTTTGACCTTGTACAGGAACGTCTGTTTCTGTTCCAGTTTCTGTACACTGAAACCCTGTTTCTGAGCCAGCTTTCTGACCTTGCTGTTCGCCTTTTTTTTACTCGGGGCTTCAAACTCAGTTTTTATGGGTTTGCCACCCTTGGATGTCGCTTTTAATCGAAATTGGGGCATTTTATTTTACGATTAACTGATCAACAGAAGTTGTTCTTTTTTCAGGGATCCGATGTCCGGCCGCATGTCAATGCCTGTATGCAATAGAAGAAGGTGACCCGAATCTACCAATTCAGACAAGGAATAAAAAGGCGTATGATACACCATCAGTGACTATACCTGTGCAGAGATCGTTTTTTGATGCCTCATTAGAATGGGCGGACCTGAAGTCAATGAAATAAAAAAGGCTCCCGAAGGAGCCTTTTTAAAGTTTCTCAGGGTGATGCTGTTATCATGGCTCCGTTTCAGTTTCAGTCACACCAAAAAAGAAATTGTTTGGCTGTACTGTGGCAATAATTTGATCATCTGCAGAAGTACAGTCTGAACCAGCGGCAAGAACGCCATCAGTGATAGCTCCAGGCTCATACCCTTCACAACTGGCAGGATTTGCTGTAATAGTGAAAGAGGATGCGTCAATTACTGCCAATTCATATCGGCCGTTTTCATTTTGTGCTGTCAGAAGATCATCAGATAACCCATCGGCAGGAAAGGCAAGTCCTTCGAAATCAATAGAACTGGCTCCATCTGAAGACGAGCCGTCAAAAGTTCTGCCACCACCGCCGAGCATTCCCGGCCTCATGTAGTGACCCTGGGCTGCGGACGCCAGAGTAGCGACATCGTTGTTGACAGCATCTATGTTGGCCTGGTCGGCTGCTGTGCCGAAGGTGTTAATAGCTACAACCGTAGCGATACCCACGATAATGGTTACCAAGATTACGAGTAAGAGTTGTTGTTGACCCATGATTTACTCCGGAGTTGTTTTGTTTATAGGTGAAATAAAATAATTAATCGGTTTAAAAGAGAGTGAGCTTTTGATTCTGTTACAAACTAATCACTTTATTCTCTGACCTTTGACTTTTGATCTCGGTACTTCTGCCGGCAATATATACAGCCAGACCGGTTTTATAAAATCCTCATCCTGTTCTGACTTTATAGATTGTTATGATGGATATTTAAAACCAATTTAATATCCATCGTCAGAATGGAAGATCAGAATGGAAGATTGTAAAGAAAGGCTAAGTTAAGACTCTTCCTAAATGAAAAGCAATTAAATATTAGAAATTTTTAATATTCTAATATACTGTTATAAAAACTCGTCTCAATGACTCTGAAATGGTTTCAAGCTCACATTCATAAAATATTTATCATTCATAAAACATCTATTAGATAGGAACAAAAACCGTATTTTTTTCCGGAAAGCTCCGGATCGCCCCCCGCCGGCCCTCCTTCAATCCTGAAAGATGGCCGGATTACTGTATTCAACCGGAAAACTGACCTCCGCACCTCTGGCCTCCAGATTATCCCGTGCAGAGCCGATGGTTGAGGCGTCCAGACCTCTGTTGTTTCCGAAGAAGGTACAGCCCCGGATATGAACCCATGATTCCTCTTCTGTTTCAAACACGGCATCCTGAAAGACACAGTTCAGAAAGGTAAGGGACCTGCTGGCTGAGTAAACGTCCCCAATGGGCCCTGTCCCGCGGACTTCGACCGGACCATAGCTGCCGCTGTCAAATCCGCGACCGATCTCAAGATGGATATTGCCGGGCCGCTCCAGGTGTATATCTTCAATAATCATGCGCTCGGGCACCCGGACTTCTCCCGCAAAATCAAAGTCGGGAGCGATTGTGTGGTTGAACACCCGCACATCACCGTCATTGCTGAGAACGGTGATATTACTCAACACGACCGTCCCGTAAAGATCCCCGATATCGGACCTGACGGAGAGTACACCCCCTATCGCTCCATACAGCTGTTCCATTTCGGTACGTTCGGTTGGGATACGGCCTCCCGCCTGATTGATGGTCACATTTTCCACATGCAGATTTGCACCCGCATACCCGAAAGCACGAATGGTCTGAAATTGCCATTGCTGCAGATCCGCCTCCGGGGTGACATAGCCGGGAATGGTGGTGGACTGGCCGCTCAACACCACATCCCGGATGACGTAGTTACGGCCGTAGTGGTCGTCGATCACATTAAAATGGCCTCCCCGAATCGTTACATTCTTTCCATGCCTGCCGTCAAGTCCTTTCCGGCTGTTCACCGATACGGTGTTGTTGTATCGCATGTTGGCCACGTTTGAATTAAGAATATTGTATCCCAGCCCGTGATAGGTCGCTCCGGAGAAATAGCCATTGTTAAACTCCATATTGACCACCCCGCTTGAGTTAAGCAACCGTCCGAAAGTGGCGTCACGGTCCCTTACCGTAAGCTCCAGGTTATTGAACGTCATGTTGCTGCGCCTCAGGGTGAGGACGCCCCCGCTGATCCGTTTAACCTTCCCGTCGTGATTCTCCAGGCGGACTTCCACCCGGAGCCCGTCAACAGTCAGCGGACGATCTTTCTCCCGGTACCAGACACGTGTCTCAACCCGTCTCCATACCGTCAGCGCATCTTCAGAGCCGTTATCGAAAGTAATCGCCTGACTCGTAACAGATTCCCCCGCTTCGGGTGCGACCGGCCCGATATCAACGGTGCCCAGGTAGCGGTCTTCAAATATAGCCGAAGGACCGGAAGGCCAGGTTGCCTTGAAAAGCCTGCCCTGCACGGAAACATAGTCTCCCTTCTGGTAGTCGCTGTTCTCCGACCATGGTGCGGCCTGCGGAGGGGCGTCATAGGAAAAAGCAAGTTCGGGGAAAATGTCTCCCCGTGCGGAGACCATCTGGGAGATATCGTTCCGGTCGTAATACTGATCCCCCTTTGCATTGTTTCTGGAGGAAAAGAAATCACTGGAATGGAACCTGATCGTTCCCCCTTCTTTCAGGTCGATGGTTCCGCTTCCGTCACGAAGCGGTATGCCGCTGTAGACAGGCACATCAAACTGACCCTCCTGTACTCCGTAGAAATGCTCGGCCTCCAGCTCATACTCTTCATTGTCAGACAAAAAGTAGATTGAAGGATTGTTTACGGGATAATGAGTGGGAACAAACGTAAAGTTGGAGAACCTGGTACGCTCTTCATCAATTTCAATCTCTTTTATCAGCAGACCGTTACTCCGGATGTTGCTCATGAAATAGATATCATCCAGGAACAGATACTCCCCTTCCGGAATGAGCAGGGTGTTGCCCAGCGATTCCGCGGCCAGATCGGCTGCCTGCTGGATGGCGGGGGCATCATTGTTTTCGCCATCTCCCCGGGCTCCAAACCACTGGGGGAACACCTGAAGATTTTTCAGTGAACCGGCTACGGTTCCTGCCCCCGAAAAGATCTGCCCGATTCCCGTCTCCACGGTTCCGTTAATTCTCACCTCCCTGTTTTCGGGAATCAGAAAGCGTCCGCCGTTTCGGAAGACGATTGTAACCTGTTCGGGAAATGTAATATCTCCAAGAAGATAGCTGCCGGAAGGGATTACAACCCTGCCGCCGTCATTTGGAAGGTCATTTAATATCTGTTCAAAAACAGCACTGTTGTCTGTCACCCCGTCACCTGATGCGCCATAGTCACGTAAATGGATTACCCCTTCTTCCCCTGAAACGACCTGATACCGGCTGCATGAAACGCCGTTGAGGGATAAAAACAAAAACAGCAGCAGTACCGGCAGCGGACGGAACGCCGGGGTGTGAGAGGTTTCAGAAGCGATTGAAATTTTGGGAAAGGGTAAAAAAAGAAAAGAATGGCAGCATCGACGCATAGGTGTGGGTTTCGTTAAGATATGGAGTACCCGGGGGGGGACTCGAACCCCCATGATGTTGCCATCACCGGATTTTGAATCCGGCGCGTCTACCAGTTCCGCCACCCGGGCAGGACCTTTTTCTTTCCTGCCGTTTATACCCCTTCAGTCTTGCAGTTCAGTTTTGCAGTTCAGTTTTGCTTATCTACTTAAATATGACCAGCCTGGAATTAAATATGACCAGCCTGGAAAAATGAAATATAAGACATTACAGCTTACATCTACAATCTTCACTTTTCCGCCGGTCTGTAGAGTGAGTCCGGCAGACTGCTGATCCTCCAGCTGACCACCCTGTGTTACGCCCTGACTTTTTCCTGCCGCTTACCGACTTTTTATGTAACATTCAGTCCGCACGAATCTCCTTCAGATTTGCAGGGACAATCAATGTTCCTTTACACGAAATTGAATACATACAGAACAGGGCAGAACCGAACAGGGATGATGCAATATTTTCATCCGCTCCGGGATTCAGAAAAATATCAGACGGGCATAGTTCAATAACAAAGGGACAATAACGGCGAATGTTTCAGTCAATCAAACGTGTGCTTTTTGTAACGGGAGTAGCTTTCTCCCTTCTTTTTTCGTCCTGCAGCTATTTCAATGAGGCGGATTCTGCGGAAAGTGCGGCAATCACCGGATCAGTTATACACGAATCATCCGGCGGCGCTATCGGGGAGGCCGTGGTCCGTATTACCCAGCCTCAGGTTTTCCAGGAAAGTACCGTAACGGATGATGACGGTGTTTTTACTTTTCAGGGCCTGCAGATTGAAGATGACGTGCAAATAACCCTGGAAATAATGAAAGTGGACTACAGCACGGTCTACAGGGAGATTTCTGTGAATCCCGGCTCTGAAACGGTTACGGGGGATATTCATATGCAGCTGCTGTCGGAAGATAACGGAGGCAATGGTGATGGAAATGGAAACGGTGATGGAAACGGTGATGGCGATGGAAACGGCGGCGGGGGTGGAGAATCCGGAGGAGCCGCCGCGCTGATTGTCTCCGGCATATCCGAGCAGGCCATCAATATTCAGGAGACAGGCGGTATCGTCCACAGTGCCGTCACGTTTGTTGTTCAGGATTCATCGGGCCGGAATATCACCTCGGGCCAGTCGGAAACAGTCCATTTTGAAATCGTCTCCGGGCCGGGCGGCGGAGAAGCGCTTACGCCGGAATCTGCAGAAACCGACGGTCAGGGACAGGTCGTTATGAATCTGACCAGCGGTTATACAGCCGGTGTGGTGAAGGTTCAGGCCGTTGTCGAGCGGGAAGACGAGGGACTAACGATACAGTCAAAACCAATCACGATAGCTATTCACGGAGGTTATCCTGATCAGGACCATTTCAGCATCGCCATTGAAACCTATAATTTTGAGGGCTTTTCGGTAAACGGCAACCGGACCTCCGTATCGGTCATTGTGGGGGACAAGTTCAGCAATCCTGTAAAACCGGGCACCCCCGTTTACTTCAGCACGACCGGAGGAGTCATTCAGGGATCGGGAATGACGGATCAGGACGGGCAGATCACCGTCGACCTTATTTCCGGAAATCCCCGGCCGGCAGACGGCTACGCAGAAATTACAGCCGTTACCTATGATGAGGATGACAATGAAGTATCAGATGCTATTCCGGTCCTGTTCTCCGGCCCGCCGTCGGCAGACAAAATTACTGTCACGCCCGAAGATTTTCATCTTCCGCAGGGAACGGGAAAAACATATGCTCTTACCGTGACCGATATCAATGACAATCCCCTTCCGAGCGGTACCACCGTCACGGTAGAACTGGAATCGGAGATATTGACTCTGGCCGGGGATACGGATATCACGATCCCGAATACCCTCAGTCCCGGTACCGGCGTAACGGATTTTACGTTCTCGGTGAGGGATCTTGACGAAGAGAATACCGACGACCAGGATTATGACATCACCGTTTCCGTCAATACTCCGGCTGGATTTTCGGCAAGCAGGACATTTTCAGACTGATAAATCACAAGCCGAACCCCGCCGGCCGCGCTACAGGTTTTAGTTCACCTCAGTCGTTATCCCGCCAGACAGCAGGACCTTTTGCCCGATCCGTGCCCTCCTATCCGCATCGCTCCACGACAGACTGCAAGCACTGCTGAAGAATGGCACCGTACGGCAGCCGTGGAAAACCAGCCGGGAAACAGCAGCAGAAAGATGGAATTCGCCCGTACCTTTCTTATCATACAGAATAAAAAAACGATGGAAATCAAGGACAACAATCCATGCCACAAAACAGCTTGAAAATATTCAGTCATGAAGACCCCGAAGTCGCTCCGTTCATAGAAGAGCTGAAAGAGGTCAATGTGGACAGAAGCTACTATCTGCTTTTACTGACCGGCCCCTACATCAAGGGGAAAAAAAGATTTCTTGAAAAAATGTCCTCGGCTTTTGGCAGAACAGTCACTCATACTGACCTGAGGGACGTTGTAACACCAAATCTGAAAGAGACACAAAAGAATATAGATGACCTCTTCAACAGCTTGACCGAGGACGACTACCTCCTCTTTTTTTCCAACGGGGACCGGCTTTGCGGGGCGTATACCGGTTTTACATATTCAAAAACGCGATACGTTACGCCCCAGGAAAGATACCTGCTTGAAAAGCTGAAAAACCTTGAAAAGATTGTCATCTTTGATATACAGGATGAGGACAACATTGACAACAGACTGAAACGCTATACACACAGCCTGATACGATTCCGGAAACCCCGGTCTCTGTGGAAGAGATTTACCTGGAAAATGGACAACATAGACTTCCACGGCCATACGTTTACGAGTAAACGCCCTCTGAGGGAAACGGGCGGACTGAAAAATTAGGTTCTAATTACATGAAACTCGTAAAAATAAGTTTTGTAATTCTGATCCTTGGAATTGCATCATGGTGGGGAGCAACACAATACATCGGGGGTGACGAGGGCCTGCCTCCCCTGCACACTGAAACAGTAGAACACGGCAAAATATCCCAGCGGGTTGTCGCTCACGGTTCTATACAGCCCGTGGAAAAAGTGACGGTGGGAAGCCAGGTATCCGGTATTGTCGAAGAGATTTATGTGGATTTTAACAGCCCGGTCGAACGGGGACAGGTCATTGCGCAGATAGACCCTTCCGGGTTTGCAGCTGACGTTAGTTCTGCCGAGGCTGAACTGGAATCAGCTGAGGCGGGGCTGGAACTCGCCCGCCACCAGTGGTCCAGGATCAGCCAGCTGCGTGAACAACAGTTCATCTCACCCTCTGAAGCAGATGAAGCCAGTGCAAACCTGCGGCAGGCTGAAGCACAGGTCAGCGTTCGGCAGCATGCACTGAACCGGGCACGGCTCGAGCTGAATCGTTCGACGATCTATTCTCCCACAGATGGAATTGTCATCTCGCGGAATGTCGATGTCGGCCAGACGGTAGCTGCAAGTCTCAGTGCACCTGATCTTTTTGAAATAGCAACCGACCTAGCTCAGATGCATATCTATGCAAATGTCTCGGAAGCCGATATCGGACAGATAGCCGAAGACCAGCAGGTTCTTTTTCAGGTTGACGGTTATCGCGACCGTGAGTTCAGCGGTGAAGTTATCCAGGTCAGGAATGCCCCGATCATCGAAGACAATGTGGTACATTATGAAACGATCGTAGCTGTCGACAATAGTGAAAATCTCCTGAAACCGGGTATGACAGCCGAAGTAGCCATTATTACGGATGAACGTTCGGATGTGCTCCGTCTTCGCAATAATGCACTGAGGGCCCGACTTCCGGAGAACATACGGCCGGATGGTCCGCCGGATCCGGGTGGAGAACCGGATGGACAATCCGGCAGGCGCGTCTACAAAGTCCGTAATGGAGAACTCGTTGCAATTCCTGTGCGAACAGGTCTGAGCGACGGTGTTTATACTGAAATAACTGAGGGTCTTGAAGAGGGAGATACGCTCGTGGTCGGACTGTCACTCAGCGGGCAAAATGAGAACGGCAGCCGGAGTCTGATCGGTGGAAGCCAGGCCCAATATTAATCCAGATTAAATCCACAGTTCACCAATCCGACGGGAATGTCCATTGTCCAGCTTACAGGCATCACCAGAACGTACCGGACAGGCTCCAGGCCGGTGGAAGCTCTCCGTGGAATAGACTTTGAGGTAAATAAAGGTGAGTTTGCGGCCATTATGGGAGCAAGCGGTTCAGGCAAATCAACCCTGATGAACATTCTGGGTTGTCTTGACCGTCCGAGTTCAGGTCGTTACCTCCTCCGGGGAGAAGATGTGTCTACCTTTCCGCGGGAGCGACTTGCTGCTGTCCGGAACCGGATGCTAGGGTTCGTATTCCAGGCTTTCCACCTGCTTCCCAGGACAACCGCACTCGAAAATGTAGAACTTCCACTGATCTACCGTGAAGATGAGTTGAACTGGAATGAAATTCATCAACGAGCCATGGAAGCCCTTCAGACTGTCGGCCTCGGGGATCGGGCAGAACATTCCCCAAACGAACTGTCCGGAGGCCAGAAGCAGCGCGTGGCCATTGCACGTGCACTTGTCAGCCATCCAAGCCTGCTGCTGGCAGATGAACCCACCGGAAATCTTGACAGCCGAACGAGCCTCGAAATAATTGAAATTTTCCAAAAGCTGAACAGGGAAGGGCTAACCATCCTGATGGTTACCCATGAACCTGACATCGCACATTTTGCCGGCCGGACCATTAAACTGCGGGACGGATTGGTACAAAGCGACAAGCCGGGCATGCAGCTTAGTGCCACTGATAAACTGGCCGGGTGGCAGGATGAAAGTGAATCTTTCCGTTACGGTATCGATGAATGATTTTTCAATAACCATCTGAACGATATGTCAGACCGATGAAATGGAGCGCAGTACCGTACGTAGCCTTTAAAGCTCTTCGCCGCAATGCAATGCGGACGCTGCTGACGGCCCTCGGTATAATTATCGGTGTGGCTGCAGTCATCACCATGGTGGGCCTGGGCCAGGGTGCCAGCTCAGAGGTGAAAGAACAGGTAAACAGGCTTGGTCAGAATGTTGTACTGGTATTTCCGGGTGAACGTTCACTCGGCGGCGTCAGCATTGGCGGCGGAAGTGCAAATACACTGACTGCTGCCGATTCGCGGGCCCTTCAGGAGGAGATCCCGGAAGTGATCGCCGCCAGTCCCGAAGTACGCTCCCAGCGGGTGATCGTCTATGGAAACCAGAACTGGCATACACGTATTTACGGTCAGTCAGCCGATTATCTGCAGATACGACAGTGGCCGATTGAAAGCGGCGACATGTTTACTGAAGAAGATATAGAGCGGGCTTCTCTCGTCGCCGTCGTCGGACAGACAATTATAGATGAACTATTTGAAGGATCAGATCCCATCGGTGAAACCATCCGGGTCAGAGGACTTCCACTGACTGTCATTGGTGTGCTTTCTACCAAAGGCATGTCCCTGATGGGGTCCGTCCAGGATGATATCGTAATTGTTCCCTATACAACGGCGTTTCAGAGGATATCCGGCAGAAGCCATGCGATGGTCATCAATGTCCAGATCTATGATGAAGGGTCCATGGACATCGCCCGCCATAAAATCACTGACCTGTTGCGTGAACGTCACCGGCTGGCTTCCTACCAGGAAAATGATTTTACCGTTCAGACCCAGGAAGAGGTTGCGCGTGCCGCGACGGAGACGTCACGGATCATGACCTGGCTTCTGGCTTCCATTGCAGGAATTTCCCTTTTTGTGGGGGGCATAGGAATTATGAATGTCATGCTTGTAAGTGTTACCGAACGAACCCGTGAAATCGGCCTTCGGCTTGCCGTTGGCGCACGTGCTCAGGATGTGCTGATGCAGTTCCTCATTGAATCAGTTATCCTCTGCCTGCTCGGAGGGATTGGTGGAATTCTGCTGGGAATGTTTGCCACCGAAGCCATAGCCAGCTATGCGGGTTGGCCGGCCCTGTTCTCCACAGAAGCAATGATCGCAGCCGTCAGTGTTTCTGCAGCAGTGGGACTGTTTTTTGGTTTTTATCCTGCCTGGAAAGCCTCCCGGCTGGATCCCATCATCGCCCTGCGCAGCGAATAACCTTCCCCATAACTCAAGTGGAAACCTTGCTCTCCGTCCTCGGATCCATGTCATACAGTGAGGAGGCCGTGGCCTGGATCGTCTTGTACCATTCATTGCCGAACTTGTCATTGATCATGTAATAATCCTGAAAATCCGGTTTTTTGAGATTCATCTTCCACTCCTGGTTCTTTGCCTTGAATACAGGATCTATATGCAAAAGCTCATGATAAACGAGCATTTCCTTCGTATCATCGTCAAGCATATCCCACAATTCACCGGAAATCTCTATCAGATAGTCATTTCCGGAATAGTATTTCACCTCCCGGCTGGCTTTTATGCACTTGGCGGCCCGCTGCTTGGAAATATTGGGATAGATAAGAAAGTATCCTACCTGGGCGGGTTCAAAATTCAGGTCAAACTTTTCTGTAGCACGCTTGGCAACAGCTTCTACTTCAGGGGATTCCATCAACTGTTTGTCGGTTAGTTTTATATCCCCTTTCGGGTCCAGAAAATCATTGTCTTGCATAGGAGTCTGTTCTGCTTTTTTTGAATCTGCGGCGGGACATTGCCGGAGATTGGTTTCCGTGTGTGTTACCCCTGCCGCCGGCGGTTTTGCCGGAGATGTTTATTTATTGATTAATAGAATTTGCCGTTGTCACAGCAGGCTGAGATGATAATAAGATGTGGGTAAAGATGAAATAAAATCGTTTCCCCGAATTCACCATTCCCCGCTTGCGGTTTCAGGTACCTGCCATTTTCTAAGCGGTAACCATTGCATCAACTTCTTTTCGCGGACAGTTCCTGAGCTTCATCAGATGGCCGGCAATTCGGTCTCTCGCCAGTTCAACAAGCATTTCAACCTGTTCCTGATTCATGCCTTTGGTGGAAATAGGCTCCAGGACTTCCAGCCTCGCATGGACATTCTTTTTGAATATCCAGCTGTTCTTGGGAAGGCAGTTATGGGTACCGTCAATCACGAGCGGTAAAACAGGTACCTGCTCCCTGATGGCCAGTTCAAACGCCCCCCTGGAGAAGCGGTTCAGCTTGCCGCTTCGGGATCTCGTGCCTTCGGGAAAAAATATTACAGAGGTGTTGTTTCTGAGGTAAAACAGCATTTGCCTGAAAGCCCTGACCTTCTGTCCTCCCGCCCTTCTGTCAACGGGAATATCTCCGGCCAGTTTCATCATCCAGCCTATCATTGGTATGGCGAAAAGTTCACGTTTCGCTACCCATTTCATTTCCCACGGAAGATTGGATATGACAGGAATATCTGCATTGGACAGGTGATTGCTTACCACGACATAAGGTTTGCGGTCGTCGACCGACCGGTGTCCCCCCACTGTGACTTTCCAGTAGGGATTGACCCTTGAAATCGCCTTTCCAAGTTTCCTGAAAAAATATCCTGTCCTGTAGCGGGTTGTATCACGATCAAATATCCTTATCAGTGCCAGAATTGGCAGCCACAGAATAATCAGCAGGAGAATCATACTCCAGATGAATAGGGATTTTACCCGCTGCATCAGAAATTTAATCACGTTTAAATCGGGGAATCACACTTTTGATAATGCCCCAGACCCCTTTGGCCGGCTGACGGGTATGTCTGTTACGTTCTCGTGCTTTTTCAACTTTTTGTGCAGAAATGACCGATGCCCGGTTTGTTTCCCTGCGATCATGGTTCGTATCAGCCTTTTTTTCTGAGGTTCCTCTATCAGGAGCTCTGCTATTACCGCTCCTGTCTGCGCCCTCCCGGCTGCGGGTCTCTTCTTTTACTTCGGATTTTTCGGCCTGACGGCTGCTGCTCTGTTTCACAGGACGCCCGGATCTGGCGGGATTCCGTTTTTTGTCAGTTGATGAAGGGTCGCTTTTCCGGCTCTCCTTACTTCCTGCCGGCTTTTTGGTACGCCGCTTGTTTTCATCACCGGATTTGGCTGACTGGCCGTTTGAACCTTTCTTACGGCCGGTTTTATCAGAACCGCTGCCGGCAGTGGCATTTTCTTCATTGCCATTGCTCAGGCCGGGCTTTTTCCCGGGCATGTCCGCCTGGTTCCATCGAAACTCCGATGAAGAATCAAACGTATCGGAAAGATGAATCTTTTTCAGCCTGTTATCCCTGATCCGGTCAATATCCCCAAAAGCCCGGCTGTCCCTTTTTGTAACGAGAGTGACCGCAATACCGGATTTGTCATACCTCCCCGTTCGCCCTATTCTGTGCACATAGTCATCGGCACTTCTCGGCACATCATAGTTAATGATCATCGATACATCTTTTATATCGATCCCCCTGGCTATGACATTGGTAGCCACGATGACCGGAATTTCTCCATTCTTAAAGGCATTCAAAGCCCTGTTTCTCTCGTCCTGGCTTCTGTCACCATGGATGCTGCCGGCTTTGATACCCTGTTTCTTCAACAGCCTCTGAAGCTCATCCGTCCCTTTCTTGGTCGAGGTAAAAATAATACAGGAGTCCCATTTTATATTGTCAAAGATCTGCTTGACCAACGGGATCTTCTGATTGCTTTTAAGCAGATAGGCCCTTTGTTCAACGGACTGTGCAGGCTTTGAGCGGGCTATTTCTATTGTGACAGGGTCCTGCATAATGGATGAGGCCAGTTTCTCGATCTCTTTGGGCATCGTGGCCGAGAAGAGAAGTGTCTGCCTGTTTTTGGGTATCCATCCGATAATTTTTGTCATGTCCGGTAAAAATCCCATATCAAGCATGCGGTCGGCCTCATCCAGCACCAGATATTCAACTGTGGAAAAATCAATGTTTACAATCTTGTTCTGGTCTATGAATCTTCCCGGCGTGGCTACAATGATGTCAACACCGGCTTTAAGTGCCTTGGCCTGAGCGGAAAAATCACTTCCGCCGATGACCGTGGCAGACGTTATTCCCGTGTGGTATCCGATGGCAAATATCTGCTCATCAATCTGTTGCGCCAGCTCTCTCGTCGGCGTCAGTATAATTGCCTTTATGCCGTCTCTTTCACCACGGAGGATGCGGTCCACGATCGGTATGACAAAAGCTCCGGTTTTACCGGTGCCGGTTTGTGCTGTACCGATAATATCTTTCTTGTCAAGGACGTGCGGAATCGCTTTTTCCTGCACGGGTGTCGCTTCAATAAAATTTATATCCGTCAGTCCGGAGAGTAGTTCATCCGTCAGATTCAGTTCTGAAAATTTCAAAAGTTTCTTCTTTCATTTAAATTGATTACTGCTTTTACAGGAAAGCAATATACAAAAAACCAGTGAGAATTGTGATACCTCTGAAACCTGTTTTATCATGCCCGAGGGCCTGTTTTAATAAGGCACCTGCAAGTCTTTTTTAATTCGGGTCCGGCGGTTGGCCCCTCCGGACCAAACCGGCAGTCTATCTTTGGTTCTGTCATTACTTTATAACAGCAGGCCTTTTTATCCCCTTTAAAAAGTGATATCTTGACATCTTGTAATAAATTATAAAAATCAAATATCGCTGCTTATGAGATCCATTATTTGTTCCATATTTGTTTCAACACTCATTTTGACAGCAGGATGTCAGGATTCGGCTGATCTGGACAGCAGCCCGGAATACAGGAGCACACTTGACTCTGTCAGCTACAGTCTTGGTTATTTCTATGGAAGTTCAATGGCCAATGAGGGCATTGATGAATTCAATTATTCAAACTTCGTTTCCGGGCTAAGGACGGCTATCGAACAGGAAGATCCCGGTTTGGACGAAATGGAAATGCAGATGGCCATGCAAAATTTCCAGATGGAACTTCAACAGAGACAAAGTGTGGAAAATGAGGAGAGAGCCAGTGCCAACCAGGAGGAATCCGAACGTTTTCTTGAAGAAAATGCAGAACGTGAAGATGTACAGGTTACGGAAAGCGGTCTTCAGTATCGTGTAATAGAAGAAGGCAACGGCGAGAGTCCCGGCCCAGAATCAAATGTGCAGGTCCATTACCGCGGCACACTGGCGGATGGTGAAGAATTTGACAGTTCATACAGCCGTGGCGAACCTGCTGAATTTCCTCTCAACCAGGTCATCCCCGGCTGGACAGAGGGACTCCAGCTTATGGAAGAAGGCGCCAGCTATGAATTCTTCATTCCGTCGCATCTGGGCTACGGATCCAACCCTCCTTCCGGCAGTCCGATCGAACCGGGTGCTGTACTGATTTTTGAAGTGGAATTACTCTCTGTACTTGATTAGAGAATATCTGTTCTATTAATTGAAAATCGTGCCTCGTTTATTCGTTGCACGATTTTTTTGTTTTATCTTGTGGCATGGACCTGTTAGCACGAACAATGACTGTACGGCGGCAAGCTCTCGCTCTTGGGTTTGACGCCTGCGGATTCGCAAAAGCTGAACCCCTGGAAGAAGAGGCCCGGCGGCTGGAGTTATGGCTTGAAGGCAAACGCCATGGGAAGATGGAGTGGATGGAAAATCATTTTGACAAGCGGATTGACCCGTCACGGCTGGTCCCCGGCACGAAAAGTGTGATTTCCGTTATTGCAAGCTATCATTTTCCCCAGAACCAGGATTATGACCGTGAACCGGGCGTGCCAAAAATTGCCAAATATGCCCGCGGAAGAGATTATCACAAGGTATTTAAAAAAAGATTGCACAAACTCTTTGATTTCCTCAAAGAAAAGATCGGAGAGGTCGAGGGACGGGTTTTTGTAGATTCGGCACCGGTAATGGACAAGGCATGGGCTGAAAAGGCAGGTCTCGGCTGGATAGGCAAGAATTCAAATCTGTTAAACCGGCAGCACGGTTCCTTCTTTCTAATAGGCGAAATCCTTGTGGATGCCCGGTTTACATATGATGCCCCGGCGACAGACCACTGTGGCAGCTGTACGCTGTGTATAGACTCCTGTCCGACAGATGCCATCCATGAACCCTACAAGATAGACAGCAACAAATGTATTTCATACCTGACAATCGAATTGAAAGACCGAATACCCCGGGAGCATCACCAGGATCTCGGTGAATGGATGTTCGGTTGTGATATCTGCCAGGATGTGTGTCCGTGGAACCGAAAAGCCAAATACGGGCAGATGGAGGATTTGAAGCCGCGGGAAAAAATCCTGAATAAAGATCTTTCATTCTGGGAAGGTATTGGCAAGGAAGAATACGAGCATCTATTTAACGGCACGCCTGTCCGCAGGGCAAAACTGGAAAAATTCCGGGAGAATTCCGGCATCGCAGTCAGGAACCTGAGACATCTAAACAAGGCCAATGGAACTCCCTGATATTTTTCTGGATTCAGAAGCTCAGGACCTGACCCGGCGGCGAATGCCTGCAGAATAGTTATGGTCAATTGCAGATTTCTGCTATCTTTGGGTGGCGTAAGTACTTGCAATTGAAAACTGCAGCTGCTTGCAATCATTCAAATAACATTATAAATACTAAATCTAAAAACAGGATGATGAAAAAACTACTAACTACATGTTTGTTTTCAGTTCTTGCCCTGGCTGTTACGGTAACCGCCGAAGCGCAATATACAGTCGGAGGCGGTTTGATGTATGGCTCTGAAATCGAACAGTTTGGTATAAGAGCCGATGGGTTCTATACGATCAACGAAGATTTCAGGATCGGCGCTACTCTTGGTTATTTCTTTCCGGATGAATTTAACGGGACAAGCTTTAACTGGTTCGACCTTGATTTTAATGGCAATTACTTCTTTCTGAACGAGGATGAATTATCATTATACGGCCTCGGAGGACTGAATTTTGCATTCCTCTCGATCAATAATGACAATGCACCAAACTATTCTGAAACAGAAGTGGGTCTGAATCTGGGCGGAGGCCTCGAATACATGCTCGATTTTGCTTCCCTTTTCGGAGAACTGAAATTGGCGGGTCTCGGCGGGGACGCAGACCAGCTGGTTCTGGGAGCGGGTCTGCGGTTCAGCCTGTAAACTCCCTTTTACTTTTTATGGCAAAAGAGGCACCGGTGAGGTGTCTCTTTTTATTTGAAAAAACCGAGACTCATCCCCTGTCCGGGTTCATGCTGCCTGCATCTGCCTGTGGAGGGTTCGGCGAGGCACGGCCACAAAATTATTTGTCGGGCATTGCCTTCGGGAGTTACGGCTTTTCAAATCGGGAGTTACGGCTTTTCAAAACAGAGTAAGATCCACTCGTCCATACCACGTTCACCGGTGAATACAAGCTCAGCGGACGTTGCCTCATTCCGTATTGCAGCCTTGTCGCTTTGCAGTAATCCCGAAACAGCAAGCGTCCCTTTCTTTTTCAGATGTTTTACGAACAGAGGCAGAAGATCGGAAATGGCATTCCGGTTGATATTGGCAAGGATCAGGTCATACCGCTTATCCGGAACGGTTTCTATTCCTCCGCGACGAATGGTCACCCTGTCATCCACAACATTTATGAGGGCATTTTCCCTGGCATTGATTTCACTCCATTCATCCGTATCAAAGCCGAAAGCGGAATCCGCTCCCAGTTTAACTGCTGCGATGGCAAGTATCCCCGAACCAGTACCGGCATCCAGGACCTCCCTGCCGGATGGACTCAGTTCCGGCAACATTTCGAGCATCAGTTTGGTAGTGGCATGATACCCTGTACCGAAAGACATTTTGGGATCTATTTCCAGCAGGATCTCCCCTTCCGGCGGCGATACGGATAACCAGGTGGGCCTTATAAAGAATTTTCCTATGGATTGCGGTTTAATGGATTTTTCCCAGTCCTCATTCCAGTTCTTCTCATGGATCTCTTCTGTTTCGATGTAGTTATCACCGGGATAGGCGGCCAGAATCTGTTCTATATACTCCCTGTCGACATCACTGAATCCGGTTTTGACAATGAATGCCTCAAGCCGGCTGTCAAACTGTTCAAAACCGTCAAAACCAAGTTCCACCAGCTCTGAAACAAGGGCTTCATGGTAGTCCTCGGTAACCTGGATTGTCAGCTTAAGCCACGTCATCAGTTAATTCTGTTATAAATAAGTTCAGTCAGAAGATCACCTGTAGCCTGCAGGGTCTCCCTGTCGATTATATCCATATCGTCATCCGTCGTATGCC
>JBBDRV010000155.1:0-5170 GCA_040905285.1 Balneolaceae bacterium
GGATGTAACGGAAGAGCAGGTTTTGGCCGCTTTCAGGAAGGCTGCGGGTGGATCCCTGAAAGGAATTCTTGAGTATTCAGAAGAGGAACTCGTTTCAACGGACATTGTCGGCAACCCCCATTCCTGCATATTCGACAGCAAGATGACCAAAGTGGACGGTAACCTGGTCAAAATAATAGGCTGGTATGATAATGAAGCCGGTTATTCAGCAAGAACGGCTGAACTGATCACGCGGATCGTCTGAACCGGAAATTGCAAATCGGGGCGTGGCGCAGCTCGGTAGCGCGCATCGTTCGGGACGATGAGGTCGCAGGTTCAAATCCTGTCGCCCCGACTCATTTGGAGAGATTCGGGGTCGTTGCTCCCGTGAATGCGTAACTGTTTCCCTGAAGAGGGCGTATTCTGTGGGTAGGAGTCGCTGACCGCTGCCGGAAGCATGTTCCGGCGGTTCAAATCCTGTCGCCCTCAGCTGAGGGCCTGTTCTATATCGGCCAGGATATCATCCGGATTTTCAAGGCCGACGGCAATGCGGATCAGCCCCGGTGTGATCCCGACAACCTGCCGCTCGTCTTCGGTAAGTTTCGAATGGGTTGTTGAAGCGGGATGGGTGACTATGGATCTTGTATCACCCAGGTTGGCTGATCTTGAAAGCATATTGACCCTGTCGATAAAGGAGGTTGCCTCTTCGTAGCCGCCGTCTACTTCAAAGCATACAATTCCGCCGCCGCGGGACATCTGTTTTTTGGCCAGCTCCTGCTGGGGATGATCTTTATGGAATGGATATTTTACCAGTTTTACTTTTTTGTGGCCCGAAAAAAAATCGGCCAGTATTTCAGCGTTGTCACAGTGGCGTTCCATGCGGACGTGCAGCGTTTCCAGGCTTTTGCTGAAAAGCCAGGCATTGAATGGGGAGAGCGCCGGGCCGGAATGGCGCGTAAAGAATGCGATCTCATCCATATATTCGTCTTTGCCGACGATCACACCCCCGATGCCCCTGCCCTGTCCGTCAATATATTTGGTGGCTGAATGCATGATGACATCGGCACCGTATTCCATCGGCCGCTGAAGGCAGGGCGTGGCAAAACAGTTATCTACGACATAAATCAGGTCGTGTGCTTTGGCAAGCCTGCCGGCCCATTCCAGGTCTATCAGGTCCAGTCCGGGATTTGAAGGTGTTTCCAGAAACAACAGCCGGGTATTTTTTTGGATCAGCCCCTCCCATGAATCTGTATCATCGATATCTGCGTAGCTGAAGGAAATACCCCATCTGGGAAAAATCCGGCTCAGTATCTGATGGGATGATCCAAAGAGCGAGCGGCTTGCAAGGATGTGATCCCCCTGATTCAACAGCGCGGCAAGGCTTGAAAAGACAGCGGCCATACCGGAGGCGGTGGCGACACCGGACGAAGCACCCTCCATTTGACAGATCTTCTCTATGAATTCCCGTGTGTTGGGATTGGTATAGCGGCTGTAAACATTGCCCTGGATTTCATTGGCAAAGAGAGCCCGTGCCTGCTCCGCCGACTCAAAGAGATAACTGGAGGTCATAAAAAGCGGTGTGGAATGCTCCCGTTCGCCGGTGGTCGGAATCTGAGTCCGGATTGCGTCCGTTTCAATTTTCTTTTTGGACATATCTGTGCAGTTTTCTAATCAGGTTGATCATTTAACAAGTTGATAATCATATGCAGCCTGCAGACGAACGGTACAGCAGACACGGGTACAGCAGGAATGGACACAGCAGGTACGGATGATAAAATTCATCACGCCGTGTCAGCGATTTCAAAACTGTGGGTGATCTTTGATGTTTTCTCCAGTGCCTTTGACACAGAGCAGTATTTTCCGACAGAGAGTTTTATTGCCCTTTCAGCCCTGGACGGGTCGATGTCACCCTCCAGGATGAAGTGCATATGGATGGTTTTAAACTCGGAATAGGTATCCACTTTCTGCCGGTCGCCATCCACATCCACACGTATGCTCCTGAGGTCCTGACGCTGTTTTTCCAGGATCCCGATAATGTCGATCATGCTGCAGGATCCTGCCGCTGCCAGCAGTGTCTGCATAGGTGAGATGCCGCCGTCAAGACCCCCGATGCTTCTGGTGCCGTCCAGACGGATCTTTCCGCCCTCTTCATTGGCCGCTTCCATGTGACGTTCGTGTTCCAGCTTGCGGATCGAAATTTTCATGCCAGATTTTTATGTTGGGATTGTTCGTTCTTTCTGAAGGTAAGGAACAGAAAGGAATTCACATTGTCTATTCCGCTTTGACGGAAACGTCATCAAGTGCCGCCAGGACCTGACTGCATACCTCATCCGTTCCCGCAAGACGCTCACCGTCAGCTCCCGTATAGATGTCTCCTGTTCGGTAACCCCCGGCAAGCACCTCTTCAACGGCCGCTTCGATCTCTCCGGCTGCAATCTCGAGATCCAGGGAATACCTGCAGAGAAGTGCTGCGGAAGCTATGGCGGCAAGGGGATTCGCCTTGTTTTGCCCGGCGATGTCGGGGGCGGAACCGTGTACCGGCTCATAAAGGCCCGGTCCGTTGCCCAGGCTGGCGGAGGGAAGCATCCCGATGGAGCCGGTCAGCATGGCGGCTTCGTCACTTAAAATGTCACCGAACAGATTGGACGTCAGTATAACATCGAACTGTTTCGGATTGCGGATCAGCTGCATGGCACAGTTGTCAACGAGCATATGACTCAGCTCGATATCCGGAAACCGTTTTGCAAATTCCACGACTGTATCCCTCCAGAAACGGGAACTGCCAAGAACATTGGCTTTATCCACAGAGCAGACACGGCCGTCGCGCAGTTTTGCCGCTTCAAACGCTTTTTCCGCTACACGGATGATCTCCGACTTGTGATATTTCATGGTATCGAGCGAAAAGGGATCGGCTGCGTTCAGGTCGGTCGTCCGCGGCTGTCCGAAGTAAATGCCGCCTGTCAGCTCCCGTACGATAAGAATATCCACATCGCTGATTATTTCGGGTTTCAGTGATGACGCATGGGCGAGATCCGGATAGATGCGCACCGGGCGGAAATTGGCAAAAACACCCAACTCACTTCTAAGTTTGAGAAGCCCGGATTCAGGCCTGTCGGCCCCGGTCAGATGATCCCACTTCTCTCCACCTACAGCTCCCAGAAGGACTGCGTCCGAGTTCTTGCAGGCTTCGAGGGTCTCTCCGGTGACAGGGACGCCGTAGCGGTCCAGCGAACTGCCGCCGAACGGGTACTCTTTTACATCGAAACGCACGTTATGTCTTCCGCAGGCTTTCTCCAGTACAGTGAGGGCGCCTTCGGTCACTTCGGTTCCGATGCCGTCGCCGGGAAGGGTTACCAGGTTGATATTTTTCATAATCAGGCCATCATTCCGTTCTGGCGGGCATATGCGAAAATGCCGCCTGCGTTGATGATGTCCGCTACACTGCCCAGGTTCTTGATTCCGTACTCTTCATCACGTGTCAGATTGCGGATAACCACCTTGTCCAGGTCAATCTCCAGTTCATCACCCGTATGAACCCGGGTGCTGAGGTCTTCGAGGCTTTCATAGGGAACGACGAACCCGCCGTCCACCGAATTGCGATAGAATATTCGTGCATAGCCCGGAGACACGATCGCTTTGACTCCGGCTATCTGCAGTGCAGCCGGGGCGTGTTCGCGTGAAGAGCCGCAACCGAAGTTGGGTCCCCCGACGATAATGGAAAAATCACTTTCAAATTTATCCTTTTCCACAAGTGGAATATGTCCTTCAGGCAGTCCGGACTGTTCGGATGGCACACCCGAGAGGGCATACCGTCCATAAAATTTCCGTTCTTCAGGATCTTCCAGGCTATAGACCAGATGTGCTGCCGGGATGATCTGGTCGGTGTCGATATTTTTCCCGAGCACGAATGCTTTTCCTTTAATCATGTCAGTGTCAAACTTTCTTTATGGGTTATAACGTTGTTGCTTGCGCATCTCTCGCGAGGACAGGGGCGGTATGGCATCCATCGTCCGGCGATGTCATACCCGCCCTCCCGAATCAAGGCTGTCCGGGTGATGCTAAATAATGGTTTCCTGAATGAAAACCCTCGGGTCGGTGATCCGCCCGGTGACAGCTGACGCGGCAACCGTATACGGAGATGCGAGATACACCGAGGCCTGTTTCGACCCCATCCTTCCGGGATAATTACGGTTTGTGCTGGATATACAGACCTCGTCGCTGTTAAGGCGGCCGAATGTGTCTTCAGGCCCGCCGAGGCATGCTGCACAGGATGCACGGCCGATCTTGCAGCCCGCATCTTTAAATATCTGCAGGAGAGGTTTGCCGTTGATCTTTTCCGTTTCCAGTCCGCGGGCTATTTCCGTGGTCGCCGGAACGATATAGGTATCAATTTTCAGGCTGTTACCGTTGATAATTTCAGCTGCGGCAACAAAGTCGGTAAGCTTGCCTCCTGTACAGGATCCTATATAGGCCCGTGTAAGATCTGTCCCCTCCAGCTCCTCCGCCGTCGCCTTGTTGTCGGGGCTGTGGGGCTTTGCCACCATGGGCACAAGGTCTTCCAGGGTATAGCGGTGGACACTGTGGTATTTTGCATCCGGATCGCTGTAGAGGGGTGTAAAAGGCTTGTCCGTTCTTTTTCGCACATACTCCTCGGTAATGGCGTCCGGTTCAACCACGCCGTTTTTCCCGCCGGCTTCGATAACCATATTGGTCAGTGTCATCCGGTCTTCAATATTCATTGCAGAAATGCCCGGGCCGCCAAATTCCATACTGCGGTAGGTTGCACCGTCGACACCGATATCACCGATAATCTGCAGGATGATATCTTTCGCCATCAGGTAGGGGGGAAGCCGGTCGCCTTCAAATTCAAACCGCATGGTTTCAGGCACTTTGACCCACAGTTTGCCGGTGCCCATGATGAAAGCGGCATCGGTGTTGCCGATTCCGGTGGCAAACTGGCCGAAAGCTCCGGCTGTACAGGTATGGGAGTCCGTACCGAAAAGGACTTCTCCCGGACGGGTAAATCCCTCTTCAGGAAGGGCGATATGGCAGACTCCCTTGTACCGGTCCGTACCGACGTCATAGTAATGCGGCAGGTTCTGGTCTGCAGCGAACCCGCGGAGGATATCTACATTCCGGTTGGCATATTTGTCTTTTGTGAAAATATAATGGTCGGGAATAATGACCATTT
>JBBDRV010000156.1:0-5131 GCA_040905285.1 Balneolaceae bacterium
GTGATTCGGTTGCCTGGGCTATTCGCAGCAATGGGTCGGATCTGGAAACCGAAATGAACCGCTTTTTATACAACCATTTTCGTTTTACCGCAGGAAGGGCCCAGCCGAAAAGATCCGAATTTCTGAATATTCTGCGGCGTAGATATTTTGAATCAGGTCCGCAAATAGCACAATATTTCAATCCGGACTGGCAGTTTCAGGCCACGGGAATAATTTCCCCGTACGATCAGATTGTTAAATCAGTTGCTGATTCGATGGATCTGGACTGGTTAATGCTGACCTCCATGATTGCCCAGGAATCCAGGTTTGACCCGGCATCCATGAGTTGGGCGGGAGCGGTAGGCCTGATGCAGATTATCCCCCGTTTTTCGGAAATTGACCATCAAAGCCTTTATGAACCGGAGATTAACATCAGGGAAGGTGCAAGAATTATAAGAAATCACCTGGATCATTATTCCTATCTGGACAGCCTGAATCAGTGGTCGCTTGCCCTTGCCACCTATAATGTGGGAAAAGGACATATGGCAGACGCCCGGAGGCTGGTTATCGATCAGGATAAAGATCCGAATAAATGGGAAAATGTGGCTGACGCCCTGCTGAAGCTGATGCAGCGGAGAAACTATCAGAATGCCAGGTATGGTTATGCCAGGGGCATTGAAACGGTACAGTATGTTGAAGAGATCAAGAATCGATATCGCACATATGACCGTGTACTGACTTTTGCAGAAAAAAGGGGCGGAGGCAGAATGACGGGTACGAGGGAAGCGGTATTTATCAGACTGCCTTAACAATGATCAGGGTCAGGTCATCGGAGAAGCCATCGTTTGAAAATTTATAAACCTCATCCACGATGGTTTCAAGCAGGTCAGCAGCTTTTTTCCCGCGATTGTTCAGAATAGCCGCTTTGAGCCTTTCTTCTCCGAATACAGTGTCATCCCCGTTGAACGTTTCCGTCACGCCATCTGTATAAAATACAATGATGTCCCCGGGATGAAGCTCGACATCCGATTCTTTATAGGGGGAGAGTGTCGGCATCGCTCCAAGTATGAGTCCCCCCTCTCCAAGCTCGTCAAACGTCTCACTTTCCCGTCTTAAGAGAAGGGTGGGGTTATGTCCTGCGTTGATGTATTTTAATGTTTTCGTTTCCTGAAAATATTTACACCAGAAAAAGGTAATGAACTTGTCACTGGGCGTATTTTTAAAAATCAGATTATTGATTCTGCCGGTGGCTTCTACAAGAGAAACGTCAACAGGCAGAAGAACATGCAGCATCGCCTGCAGGTTGGCCATCAGAAGAGCCGCAGGGAAGCCCTTGCCGGTCACATCTCCAATTGCAAAAATGTAGTTGTTGTCAGGCGTCTTTACTATATCAAAATAATCCCCGCCGACCTGCTGGGAGGGGATATTTTTCGCAGCCAGGTCCAGTGAAGGAATCCGGGGAATCGGATCCGGGTATAACCCTGTTTGAATATTCTTGGCAATATTCACTTCCTCTTCCAGTCTCTCCTTTTCTATTTGTTCTTCAAGGAAAAGGGTTTTTTGAATGGAGAGGACAGCCAGGTTGCCAAGAGACTGTAAAAAATTAAAATCAGATTGAGAAAACGTCTCTTTGTTCGCCCTTTCACTGACACCTACAACCGCTGTTTTTTCCCCCTGCATCTGCAAGGCTATCAGTGCGGCAATCCCATTATCTTTTAAAAAAGGAATGGAACCGGCTTCATCAGGGCCGATCAGCAAGACATCTTCAGGAAGATCGAAGAGCTCCTTTTTCTGATGCAGGTCGGGCTGTGTTACCAGCCCGCTTGAAGCCAGCAGATTAATTTTACCATCTATTTTATAGAGAAGAAAGAATTTTCGAATTAACAGCTGCCCAAGAAGGGCAAACTTGAACGTGCTTGCAATCCTGTCCGGGTCCACCATCAGGCTGAACTCTTTGGATAAATCAAACAGCGTGTTCAATTCATAGACCTTGCGGTCAAGCTGACGGTTCATCTCCCTCATCTCACTGAACATCCGGGAATTGGAAATGGCCACGGAGGAGATAATGCACAGGCTCTCCACGAACTCTATTTCCGGGCCATTCAGAACCTGATCATTTCCTTTCCGGCCAAGATACAGGTAGCCCAGATGATGGGTACCGGTTTTGAGATTGAAGAAGAGCCCTTTGTTCTTTCCTTCAAAGAGTTTGGGCGGATCAGGTTTCATAGTCACAGGATCCAATGCAATGTCCTCATAGTCGTCCGGCTTCCAGGGAATCGGTATTCTGTCCCCTTCACTGACAACAGCCCTTCCCTTGATTTTAGTGATCAGATACTCACCGCTGTCCGGCTGAAAGATCAGTACGGCCCCACGGGGAACAAGCATTTTACCCATGGTGATCAGAAGCAGGTTATTCAGTATGAAATCCGTCTCGCGCGACTCTATCAGGAGCCGGCTGGTTTCCAGCAGTGTTCTCAGCTCAAACCGGTTTTGCTTATTCTTGCTTTTTGACAGACTGCTCACAGTATCAATTTCTGTATTTGACCATGCGGATTATATTGTCTCCTTTCTCTATCAGATACTCCACTTCATCCATATGCTGCTCAATAAGGAACACGCCAACTCCCCCCTTCTTTCTTTTTTTAATATGATCACGCAGGTCCGGACTTCGATAGATTTTCCGCTCGAACGTGATTCCACTGTCTCTCAATGTTACCCATAGTCTGTCCTTTTTAAATCCCATCCTGATTTCAACCTGTTGCCTTTCATCATAATCATAAGCATGCTTGATGATATTCGTACAGGCTTCATCGACAGCAAGGCGGATATCCGATACCTGTTTGTCATTAAATCCGTAATCAAATGCATGTTCGGCGACAAACTGCCTCACCTTCGCCAGGTTGGCGGTTAAGGCATTTACAACTAATTTGTATTCACTGGTTTTTGTCAAAATCCGCCAATTATTTACCGGTATTATTGAATTGATTCACAGCATCCTTTTCATCGTTCAGAATATCATAAAGCGCGGGAAAACCGAGCAGGTCAAATACATTATATACCCTCTCATTCATATTTGTTAATTTGATATCCCCTCCCAAATTCCGGACATCCTCAATATACGCCATAAACACGCCCAGACCGGCACTGGCTATATAATCAAGACGACTGCAGTTTACGATAATGTTGTACCTGTTTTTGCCGATGAGTTTTTTCAGGGAATCCTCCAGTCTGGAAGCTGTATGTGCATCAAGTTCCCCGCTGATTTCCAGTATATCTATCTGATCGTTCTGACGGTGTTGTATTTGAAAGTTCTTCATTGCAAAGTTCGTTATGGTGGATACATGATCATGATGCTCATTCCTTTTCCGGTCTTACAAGATAATTCTTACAGGACAATACTGCAGGATATCTGATATTCCCGCAACGGCAATGGCAGCAGGCAATGACAAAAGAGGTATAGCATAACAGCAGTCGGATGAGAATGGCAGAGGAAATCAGGTGCCTGTCAGCCTTCGGATTAAAACAGCCTGATTAAATAAGGCAACACACGGTTCAGGTGTGTTGCCCTGACTATTCATCAAGAGAGACGCTACTTGAGCGCTATTAAAAGTAGTAAAATAAATTACATAACTACAAATAAATGTTTTGAATACCCGAAAGGCAGGTTCAGCTACTACCGGTGGCTGTCAGCTGTCGGTTCCGGCGATCCATGAGTCCGTATTATGTTCCGACTGTAATTCTTCCTGGAGCTTTTGCGCCATGCCAAATGTTGGCACGTTACCCATCCTGACTCTGAACCACACATCACCGATAGATTCATCTCCATGCTGTTCTACGTACGCATGTTCAAATCCTTTGTTTTTCCAGTCCTCCGCATGTTCCCTGGCTTTATCTTCACTACGCCAGGATCGCACCTGTACAGTATAAAGGCCGTTGTTATCGTAAGTGACGGCGGCGGGTTGTGGCTGCGCGGGTTCCGATTCAGCCGCCGCAGCATTTGCAATGCTGTCCTGATGTGCCTGTTCGATGCTGTCCTGGCGCATCTGTTCCATTTCCACCTCCCAAACCTGTTCAAGAGAATCAAGCCGGGCCTGCTGGTCGGCTTCTCCCTGCCGGTGGATTTCCTCTTCACCCGGGCCACAGGCCTGCAGCAGTGTGATCGACAGGCCTACTGTTAAAATACAGATAATGATGTTCTTCATAATTCGCTGATTGATTTATAAATATCCGCTTGCAGCAGATAGGCTAACTTAAACGTTTGGTTCAATTAACACAATAGTCTGTCCACGTAATGAAGCGCGGAGCAGGGAAGGCCGGCTGTTCAACTGAAAAAAAGCCTGTTTTTCAACTGAAAAAATAATCTTATCTTATGTAGACTAAATTTAAATAGTGAACAAAAATCCTTACAGTGTTGTTTTGAACGAAGTTAAACAATCGATGCTTCTTAATGTTCAGAGCCTTTCAAAAGAGTTTGAAAAAGGAAAACCCGTTGTAAACGGGGTTTCTTTTCATGTAAAAGAGAATGAGATATTTGCTTTTCTTGGTCCCAGCGGATGTGGGAAGACAACGACACTTCGTCTGATCGCGGGCTTCGAATCTCCGGATGAAGGGGAAATTAAGGTGAATGGATCCGTTCTTTCAACGCCGGCGAAACAGATTCCACCGCAGGACCGGGGGATTGGTTTTGTATTTCAGGATTATGCTCTTTTTCCGCACATGTCAGCCCTTGCCAATGTCGCTTTCGGCTTGAATGACCTGCCCAGGCATAAAAGAAATGTATTTGCAGAGGAGGTTCTCTGCCGTACCGGTATGGGGGATTATAAAGACAGAAGCCCTTCTGAACTGTCCGGAGGTCAGCAGCAACGCGTCGCGCTGGCCCGGGCGATAGCACCGAAGCCACAGCTCGTACTTCTCGATGAGCCGTTTTCCAATCTGGATGCGATTTTACGGGATGCTACAAGAAAGGAAGTCAGGGGAATTTTGAAGAAAGCCGGTATGAGTGCCGTCCTTGTTACCCATGATCAGGAAGAAGCCCTGTCGTTTGCAGACCGGATTGCCGTAATGAACGACGGACGCATCGAACAGATAGGGACACCGGAAGAAGTATACTATAAGCCTAAAACCAAATTTGTTGCCCAGTTTCTCGGACGGA
>JBBDRV010000157.1:0-5090 GCA_040905285.1 Balneolaceae bacterium
GTACGGGCACCATGATGAACATGCTTAAGCACAGCAGCCTCGATCAGTTCAACCTCCGGGAGAAGGACCTGAGCATACACGAAACAGATCACCATACGTCGGCTGCCACAGTGCTGCTGATAGATCTCAGCCATTCCATGATCCTTTATGGCGAAGACCGGATCACACCGGCAAAAAAAGTGGCCATGGCGCTGTCCGAGTTGATCATGAACAACTATCAAAAAGATTCCCTGGATATTATCGCTTTCGGCAACGAAGCCTGGAAGATCGAAGTCAAAGATCTGCCCTATCTGAAGGTGGGTCCCTATCATACCAATACCCTGCACGCACTGCAGATGGCCAGGCATATCCTGCAGAAAAGAAAATATACCACCCGGCAGATTTTTATGATCACCGACGGCAAGCCGTCCTGCATGTTCGAGGGCGGCAGAATCTATAAAAACAGCTTCGGCCTGGACAGGAAAATAGTTAACAAAGTACTGGATGAATCTGTAAAATGTCGTCGTGACCAGATAGATATCACCACATTCATGATCGCCAAAGATCCCTACCTGCAAAATTTTGTAAGGGAACTGACAGAGGCAAACACCGGCAGGGCCTACTTTGCCTCACTGGATAATCTCGGCGGTTATGTTTTTCATGATTATATACGCAACAGGATCCGTAATCTAAGATAATCTGAATATGAGACGGTAATCGGCCTTCAGGTCGGAGCGAAGCCGGTGCAGCGAGCAGACACCCGTATGTGAACAACCGCTGACCTCCCGCGCTGATATGACTACGTTCGCTGAAGAGATAACACGCCGTTAAACGGGGGATAGTCAAGGCGGGTCGAGGCCGGTGCAGCGAGCATACACCCGTATGTGAACAAACCGGCCGAAGCCCCAACGCAGAATATCCCCCGTTTAACAAGTGTTAGATGCCCATATTTCTCATCACAGCATCCGTAATGTCGTACTCTTCCCGAAGTTCTTCTTTTACATAAAGGATAATCACGTCACCTGTCTGGGTGGTGGTGTTCAGCACGTAGTCAATCCCTTTCTCCGAAGCTACCGTATCTATTGAGCTTTGGAGCTGTTCCAGAAGGGGGGCCATCAGTTCCGCCCGCCTCTCCTGCATTTCCTGCTGGGCTTCATTTTGCGACTGCTGCAATTCAAACTGCATCTGGCCGAGCCGCTCCTCCTCCTCTTCCCTGGCAGCATCGGAGATCACGCCAACCTTTTGCTGGTACGCCTCAATTTCACTCTGGAGTTCTCTTTCAAGCTCTGCGAGTTCATCGCTTTTACGCTCAACATAGTTTTGCATGCGCTGCTGCACCGCCCTCATTTCCGGCATGCGTTCAAGAATGGCTCTCGGTTCAACAAAACCGATTTTCATATCCTGTGCCTGGACTGTGTCGGGCTGGAGTGAAAACGCTATTATAAATAATACAAAACCTGAAACAATTGATTTCTTAATCATAACTCGTGCGTGGTGATTTCTTAGTTGGATGTAATTCTTTCTATAATCAGATCGGTGATATCCGTACCACGGTCAGACGCATAATAAACAACAGGGTCACCCTGACTGGTCTGTTTGTTCAGTACATAATCAAGATCAAGCTCACTGGCTATAACCCCCATGGCATTTTCAACCTGCTGCATAATCGGGCCGATCAACTCATTTTGCCTGTCCTGAATCTGCCCCTGAATTCGGGTTTCCAGGTTTCCAAGCTCTTCCTCCCTGTCCATCAGTTCCTGCTCTTCCTGCTGACGTTGCTGGCCCGACAACGATCCCTCTTCCACTCGTGCTTCAAAATTTGATACGGCCTCCATCCAGGCGGAATACTCTTCGGAGAACTCCTGCTGCTTTTCCTGTACGAACTGCTCCAGATCTCTCTGGATCTCTGCAGTTTCCGGCAACGCATCCATCACCTGTTCAGGGTTCATAATGCCGACCTTTAGCTGGGCTGTTGCAAGCAGTGGAAACAAAGCAACCAGAAGTGTTAACAGTATTTTTTTCAGCATAAGCATATCCTATTAAATTTAAGCGTGCAAAGTAGCAAATTTCAAATCAAAATCTTAATGACTTCGAAAACATCCTGCTGCCGGCAGGCAGACCAACGTACCGGTTTCCGAAAAAAAACCGGTTCACTATTCTTCATTCAGAATTCCGAGTTCCGCAAGGACCTCGTCAGTAAGATCCCATTCAGATCTGGCGAACAGGAATCTTACATCCTGGGCACGGTCGAAAACAAAATCATACTCTTCCCGGCTTGCAACCCTGTTTACAGCATCAAATACCTGTCTTTGGACAGGCTCGAGCAGGTCGCGCTGACGTTGAAAATAGTCTCCTTTAGGACCAAACTTTTCCTGCAGAAACCTGTCCCTGTTATCTGCCAACTCATTAATATCCTCAAGAACCGATTCACGCATCTCCTCGGTGTAGAGAATTTCCCTGGCTTCAAACTCCTCTTCGAGCTGTTCAATTTCCCGGTCCATTGCACGTATTTCATCGTGCCACGATTCACTCAGAAGAGTCAATCGCTGTTCGATACCTGTGTACTCAGGCATCTGATCCATGATCACATCCGAATCAATGAAACCAACTTTCTGATTTTGCGCATTCAACGCGATATTGTTCACTAACGTCAGAAGAACCAGTATGGTACTGATTGATCGCATTTTTAGAACGGTGCTCCGATATTAAAGAGAAATTCCCATTCACCCGGCCGCAAACCGGCTCCGCGGAATGAATCGGGGGTTCCATCCATTCTGTAACCATAACTCAGATCCACCAGACCCAAAATCGGCAGGTAGAGTCGTGCCCCGAAACCGGCGGCACGTTTTACGTTAAACGGGTCAAACGTATCAAAATCGGCATAGGTATTTCCCGCATCGGCAAACAGATACGGAATGATCTGAATTTGCTCGGAAGAGACCGCAGGATACCGGAGCTCCATGGTGTATTTGGAGAAAATACGGCCGCCGACAAGGTTTCTGTTCTCGTCCAGCGGAGAAATCACGCCGGTTGTACCGCCGGGATACCCTCTCATGTCGATATTGTCATTGATAAAACTCTGCCTCTGCTGAATTTCAGTACCGCCAAGGAAAAACCGTTGAAAGTTACTCCGCTCGCCTGTTCCGAAATAGCCCATATATCCGTAATCGGCACTTCCTGACAGGGTAAGATCCCCTATCAGGGTGGCATGGGCCTGGTAGCCACTCCTCAACTTGTAGTACTGACCGAAATTGGGCAAAGGTGGCGCGATCTCACCGCTGATCAGCAGCTGCGACCCGCGGGTCGGTGAAATAAAGTTATCCAGGGAATTCCGTTCTATCTCGTGTGTTATGCTCAGGATACTGGTGCTTCCATCCTGGAATACCCCGCTGAATCCGGCAATATTATAGAGCTGGTAGGAAACAGCGGTCTGTTGTGAAAAATAGTCATCCGGCCAGTTGAGCTGGCGTCCGATGCTGACTGTTGAGGAAAAAAGTTCATTTTTTTCGCGGGACTGCCCGCTGGCACGGCCATAGTTCAGTATATCATAGGAGACGCTTACACCCAGAGACGTCGGCCGGCCGCGAAGCCACGGCTCCTGGAATGAAAAACTGTAACTCTGGTAACCCTGACCGGTAACCTGGACGCCCAGGGAAAGCCGCTGACCATCGCCGGAAGGGATGGGGGTCCAGCCACCCGGTTCGAACATCCGCTGAACGGAGAAGTTGTTGAAGTTCACTCTGGCGGCAAGGATCACCCCGATCTGTCGGCCACCGAACCCGCCGGAGAATTCAAAGTTATCCGTGCTTTGGGTTTCATCGAGGGTGTATATAATATCCACCGTCCTCTCTTCAGGGTCCGGATCAAGATTGGGTTCAATTCCTTCCGGGTTGAAATACCCGAGGGTACTCAATTCGCGAACCGAGCGCATAATTGACGACCGGCTGTAGGTGCTGCCGGGAACGGTCCTCAATGAACGGCGGACCACATCGTCGTGAGTCTTCGTATTCCCGATGAATGAAACATCACGCACTGTGGCGATTTCCTGCTCAACGATGACAAAGTGAAGATCCAGCTGGTTCTCACCCACAATCCGGATGTCCGGCATAATATTAAAAAACAGGTATCCGATATTCTGATAGCTGCTGGTTATGTCCGCTTCATCCCTCCGCATATAGAGGTTCTCTTCGAACCTGGTCTCATTGAATACGTCACCTTCCCTGAAATTGAGCATCGCCGTCAGCTGTTCATCGGTGTAAACCGTATTCCCTTCCCAGGTTACATCCCTGACTTTGTACTGCGGACCTTCCTCAATTTTGAAATCCACTCCGACTCCTTCGCGATTTCCCCTGAAATCATATACATAAACCGAATCCCGAAGTATCCGGATATCCCTGTAGCCATTTTCACGATAGTGCATTTCCAGATTGTTCATCGCCTCCTGGTAATCCTCTTCGGTATAAACATGCTTTTTGAAGATTCTCCACCAGGTGTCCACCTTGATTGCATCCAGCTGCCGACGGAGCCGCCGGTCACTGAACGCTTCATTGCCTTCAAACCGGATCCGGCGAATTTTAATCCTTTCACCGGGATCAATATTGAAAATGAGTGTTGTCCGGTTCCGGATATCATCGGACAGCTCCTCTTCTACATCGACCTCTGTATACCAGTACCCTTTCTCCTCATAGAACCGTTTAATCGTATTGATTGCCTGCGCCCTTACCGAATTGGTAACGGCAAAGCCGGGGAGAAGGGTCAGCTGCTCTTCCAAATCCCTGCGGTGGGAACGACGGATGCCTTCCAGCCTGTACTCTTCCAGCCTGGGCTGTTCCTGTACATTCATGTGGATTGCCACACCGCCATCCACCACTTCATGACAGATCTCCACATCCGAGAAAAGGCTGGTTCGGTAGATACGACGCACAGCTTCCGAAATCTCTTCCCCGGGAATGGTTACGGAGGTTCCCACGGAGAGGCCGCTCGTACTGACAAGGTAACTTTCGCGGGCTGTATTCAGACCTTCCACGACCACTTCCCTGATCTCGTATACCTGCGGAGAAATCTGGGTCGGATCCTGTATCCGGATCTCACATCCATCCTGTGCAAACGCT
>JBBDRV010000158.1:0-5077 GCA_040905285.1 Balneolaceae bacterium
TCACCAGCTGGTCGCCGGGGCCCACCCTGTAATCTTCGGGAGTGGGTATATTGAAAGACGGTTCAAACGACATGGACACCTTGTTAAAAAGATCACTTCCGAAAACCCGCAGTGAGTCGGAAAGCGTATCCCCCTCCATCTCGTTGAATGTCCTGTCCTCCAGGTCTCCCATAAAGCGGGTCTCTCCCGTCGGACGTTCGCGGTCCAGCCTCTGGCCGTCCGTCGCCTCCCCCCGTATCCTCACTTCCTGCATCCGGCTCATCAGCCGACGGATCCGGGCCTGATCCGCGCCCTGGGCCCGGGCCAGCTGTTCAAACTGCTGCATCGTCAGACCGCGATCCTCAACTTCACGGTTTATCTGGCGTATCTCCGACTCGGTGAGTTCGTCCACATTGATATCCCTGAAATTGATCGATCCGATATCCTGTGCCAGCGAGGGCAAGGTACATGTCAACGCCAACAGCACGGAAAATAACAGTCCTTTTTTTACCATGAGAAAATGAAGTCTTCGAATAAATTAAGAGAGTCCCTGTTCAGCCGGGAAAGGGATAGAAAATACACATTTTTTTCATTTATCAAGAGGAAAATACGGGAGACCTGACCCGCCATACGCGGCCGGTTACTGCTCCGGTTCCCTGTTCCCCTGCTCTCCGATCAGAACCACCTGCAGATCCATCAGATTGTTTCCTGTCGGACCGGTTTTGATGAGATCACCGGTTTGTTCGAAAAAATGATAGGAATCATTGTTCCTGAGGTAGTCCTCGGGATCCAGACCCAGTTTCTTCGCCTGTTCCATGGTATGCCCGTCCACAACAGCTCCGGCAGCATCCGTGGGCCCGTCCACACCGTCGGTACCGACACTGGCAAACGTAACGGAGTCGCCGGGTGTCAGATGACGCGCAATGCGCAGGGCCAGCTCCTGGTTGCGCCCCCCCTTGCCGGGCCCCGAAACCTGCACCGTGCTTTCACCGTAATAGATGAAGCAGCGGCCGGGTCCGCCGGCATTCAATCCGGATGCCTTGTCCATCCTGTCGACGATCGCCTGCTGTACCTTTTTAATAATCGAGGCCTCGACCTCTGCAATAGCGGCATCATAGGCCGGCGTAATGATATCCACCTGATATCCCTGCCGCCTGCACCTTTCCGCAACGGAATCCGCCAGTTTACGGGCTGACGATACGAGGAACTGGTGATGTTCCCCCGGATGGCCATGCACCCCGGCACTCCCTCCGTCACTGATACCCGTGGATATATGGTCCCGCACGGCGGAAGGAATCCTGTCCCAAAGCCCGTATTTACGCAGAATGCCGGATGCCTTTCCGTATTCTGCATTTCCGGGCGTGGTGGGCCCGCTGCCGATCGAGCGGAACGCATCCCCGGGAACGTCAGAAATAATTAGGTCCGCCAGAACAACCTTTGACAGGTGCTTCAGAAGCTGGCCTCCCTTGACAGCGGAAACCACAGTTCTGACAACATTCATTTCATGGATATTGGCGCCCGATTTGAGCAGCATGCTGTGGGTTTCGGCGATATCCCCGATCTCCAGATCACCTGCAGGCATGCAGAGGAGCGCCGAACTGCCCCCCGAAAGCAGGTAAAAGACAAAAGACCCCTCCGGAATATGGCGGGCCAGGTCTATCAGCTCGTACGTGGATGCCAGGCTGTGCCTGTCGGGCAAGGGGTGGGACCCCTCCAGCAGCTGGATGATTTCCGGACTTGCCGTTCGGCCCTCTTCCCCGGTCCCTCTTCCCCGGGACCCTTTTCCTGCCGTATCCTTCGGCGTGATGATAATTCCGTCACGGATCCTGTCGCCCAGAACCTGCTCCAGCGCCTGACCCATGGTCGCTGATGCCTTGCCGCTCCCCAGGACATAGATGTCCTGGGTCCTCCCAATGCTCAATTCAGTTCCCTGTATAGACAGCACCTCCCTGTCCGGATCGTAGCTCACACTTTTCCTTACGACCGAACCGGGATCGACATCTTCCAGAGAACGGGTTATGACAGATAAGAGGGTTTCCTTCTGGCTCATCATATTTCCGGTTTTAATTGCGATAGATGGTTCGATAGATGCTGCGATAGATAGATAGATGGTTCGATAGATGCTGCGACAGATGGTGTGACAGATGCTGTGAGGCAGGGTTTTCTAATCCATTCCGTAGTATGTGCGGTACCAGCTTATAAATTTGCCTATCCCCTCGCTCAACCCCACCTCCGGTTTATAACGGATATAGTCGAACAGATCCGACACATCCGCCCAGGTTGACGGCACATCCCCTGGCTGCATGTCCATCAGGTTCTTTTCAGCCTCCATCCCCAGGTTTTTTTCAATCTCGCCGATAAAGTCCATCAGGGCCACCGGGCTGTTATGCCCGATGTTGAACAGCTGGTAGGACACATCCCCCGCCACGGATCCCGCCGGCTGACGTCCCCCGGCCGGCCCTTCACTCCCGCCGGCCGGCGAACCGGTCATGCGCTCCCTGCCCGTATCCAGAATATTCTGGCTGTCTTCGCGGCTTTCACCGGCTTCACTGCTTTCACCGTTTCCGTTGCGGCCCTTCCGGCCATCCCCCTCGCCGGTACGTCCGCCGCTCTTCCCGGTCCCGGCTTCCGGCGGTTTGGGAATGAGCCTCACGACACTCTCCACCACATCATCGATGTAGGTAAAGTCCCGGGACATCTTTCCATAATTATAGACATCGATCGGCTTGCCGGAACTGATCAGGTCGGCAAACTTGAAATAAGCCATATCCGGACGTCCCCAGGGACCGTATACCGTGAAAAAGCGCAGCCCCGTGACAGGAATGCCGAACAGGTGCGCATAGGTGTGGGCCATCAGCTCGTTGGATTTTTTGGTAGCCGCATAGAGGCTCACCGGATGATCCACGTTATCGGAGGTTTTAAACGGCATGTCGGTATTGGATCCATAGACCGAACTCGACGAGGCAAAAATCAGATGATCGACCGGATGGTGACGGCACCCCTCCAGGAGGTTCAAAAATCCGGAAATATTGCTGTCAATATAGGCGTGCGGATTATCCAGGCTGTAACGGACTCCAGCCTGGGCCGCCAGGTTGATCACCACGTCAAAATTCTCTCTCCCGAACAGGTCCTCCATTCCCTTTCTGTTGCTCAAATCGAGCCGGTAGAAGGAATAATTCGTGTGCTTCCGGCTTTCCACCCGCAACAGCCTGCTGTACCCGTTCCGGTCACGACCCTCTTCCAGCTCTTTCCTGCCGATGCCCGCCTCTTCCAGCCGCCCGTACTTCAGGCCGACATCATAATAATCGTTGACAGAGTCCAGTCCCGTAACCTCATACCCATCGACAATCAGCCGGGCGGCCAGATGATAGCCTATAAAACCGGCCGCACCGGTGATCAGAATTTTTTTGGTCTCTGTACTCATTCCTGCTTTCGTTTAATTAACCTGTTTGCCGCCGGACTGTTTGCCGCTGCCTGCTCGATCTTTTTAACGGGGCCATTCCTGTAACGGGACCGTTTGATATGCAATGCGGGAGTTCCGCAAACCGGACCCGCTACGCCTTCCACAACTGACCTTTTTTCGTGTCAATTCCATTCATGGTGTTCCGTGTATCGACAATCAGCGGAGCCCATCCGGCCAGCTCCTCATAGTCTATCCCCGAATGATTCGTTGCGATCACCACCGCATCGAACCCGCTGATGATTTTCCCGTGCCAGGCTATCGATTCCACGCCCGCCCACCTTGAATGTTCTCGGGTCTCTTTGATCACCGGCACATAGGGGTCATAATACGCCACTTTTGCACCCATATCGCTGTAATAATCCATCAGCTTGTAGGTGGGCGATTCCCGGTCGTCATCCACATCCGGCTTGTAGGCCAACCCGATCAGCAGAATCCGGCTGCCGTTCACGGCTTTTTTGTGGCTGTTAAGCGCTTCCAGCGTACGCCGGACCACATAGCGGGGCATCTCCGTATTGATTTCGCCCGCCAGCTCGATAAACCGCGTATTGCGCTCCACTTCCCGGGCCTTCCATGTCAGGTAAAACGGGTCGATCGGAATGCAGTGCCCGCCCAGGCCCGGACCCGGCGTAAATTTCATGAAACCGAACGGCTTGGTCGCTGCCGCATCCAGCACCTCGTGCACGTCAATACCCATCGCCTCATAAATCACCTTCAGTTCGTTGACCATCGCAATATTGACCGAACGGAAGATATTCTCAGTCAGCTTGACCGCTTCAGCCGTTTTGGTATCGGCCACCGGTACGGTTTCCACTATCGCCGTATTATAGAGGGCACAAGCCAGTTTGAGGGCATCCTTCCCGTGGCCGCCCACCACCTTGGGTATCGACGCCGTGTTGAAATCAACATTCCCCGGATCCTCCCGTTCGGGGCTGTAAGCCACATAAAAGTCCTTTCCCGCTTTCAGCCCGGACCCCTCCTCCAGGATCGGGAGTATCATATCTTCCGTCGTGCCCGGATACGTCGTCGACTCCAGGACAACCAGATGCCCCTTCTCCAGGTGGCCGGAAACCGTACGTGTGGTTTTTTCCACAAACGTCATATCCGGCTCACGGTGATGGTCCAGGGGTGTGGGGACACACATCAGAATGGCATCCACCTCCTTCAGCCGGGCAAAATCGTCCGTCGCGTCACATCGGTCCGAGCCGGCCAGCGCCTGCATCATCTCCTCACCCAGGTGTTTGATATAGGGTCTTCCCTGCCGGATGCAATCGATCTTTTCGCGGTCGATATCAAAACCGATCACCGGCATCCCCTGCCTGTGAAACGTCCACATCAACGGCAGGCCCACATAGCCCAGGCCGATAATCCCGACGACATACTCCTTCTTGTCAATACGTTTTAACAGCTGATCCAGCATACCCAACAGATTTTTATTCGTTAGATGATAACAGGCTGCAAATATACACTCTTGAATCGTGAAATACAGGCGGGAAATGAATCGCATTTGACTGATCCGCTATTATAATCTATATTGGGTTTATGATAAATGACTTATTTTTTTTGCCATATGACATATCTCCAATTAGTGTTTGTAAGAAAACTCATAGTGTCCTAAAAAAACGTCAGGGTCAAGGC
>JBBDRV010000159.1:0-5057 GCA_040905285.1 Balneolaceae bacterium
CCCGCTTTCTCGTTCCGTAACACCGCTACGAATCTCAAAAGTCGTGTTCCACTGTGCCAAAATCTCATCCTGCTCGCTTTCTGTTCCCAAGTCCGACAGACTGCAAGGGATAAAAATAGTCTTTATCCGGCTGATTATCAATGGATTTGTTTACACTGCGGACAGGTTGCACTGCGGGTATTTACACTGCGGACAGACTGCTATGTCTCCTGTATAAACTCCTCTACAGTCTCTTTTATCTGCCGGTAGGCCGTTTCCAGGTCGTCATTCACTACGAGCCGGTCGAATTCCCCCGCAAAAGCGAGCTCTTCCTCGGCCCGTTTGAGGCGGGTTTTCAGCATGGGCACGGATTCGGCCCCCCTGCCTTTCAGACGCTCTGCCAGTACGGCCATGGAAGGCGGCTTCAGAAATATGGCCAGCGCTTCTTCACCATACATTTTTTTGATATTTGATGCACCCAGTACTTCTATATCCAGTAATACGTTAAATCCACGTCTGCGCAGGTCCTCAACGGCAGAACGGAGGGTGCCATACCGGTTTCCGTTGTAGAATTCCTCCCACTCGAGAAATTCACCCGAGTCAATTTTATCCTGAAAATCCCTGTGGCTGAGAAAATAGTAGTCAACCCCGTGCTTTTCCCCTTCACGGGCAGGCCTGGTTGTGGCGGAAATGGAAAAACGCAGTTTCCCGAAATCGCGCAGCAGCAGACGTGCCATTGTCGTTTTGCCGGAACCGCTCGGTGCTACCAGAATGACAATTTTCCCCGGGTCTGGATTACTCAATATTCTGTACCTGTTCGCGTATCTGTTCGAGTTTTTCTTTTGCAAATACAATCAGGTGGGAGATGCCCGATTCATTTGCCTTGGACCCTATTGTGTTCAGCTCCCTGTTGATCTCCTGGCAGAGAAAATTGAGACGCCGGCCAACGGAGTCGCTGCTGCCAAGGGCTTCATAGAAAAATTTGAGATGAGACTGCAGCCGTATCACCTCTTCCTGGATATCCATTTTGTCTACCAGGATAGCCACTTCCTGCTCGAGCCGGGCTGCATCCACAGAATCGTCCTGTAACAATGCGGACAGACGCTGTTTGAGGCGCTTCATTGCTTCCGGGGCCCGGTCTTCAGACAGCCGGATGATGTGGTCGAGCTGTTCGTCTATGCCATCGATCTGGTTTTTCAGCTCATTTTTGAGCTGGCCTCCCTCTTTCCGGCGCATTTTAACGACCATTTCAAGTGCCTGGATACCCGCTGTTTCAGTCAGTGACCAGATTGTTTGAACAGTCTTTTCATCCTCCGGTTTTTTTACAAAAATGTCATCAAATTTCAGAAGGTCGCTCAACTCAACCGGTTCCGGGATCCCGGACACGAATTTTATATGCTCCAGGAGCTTGCTGTAACTTTTCACCATTTCCGGATTGAACGTAATGTCGGGCTCACTGATATCCGCTTTGTCAACATTGACGCTGATATTCACTTTTCCCCGATTGATTTTTTTTTGAACCAGTTCTTTCAGATCCGGCTCCCTGTCAATCAGCGTATGAGGTATGCGGGTGGATATATCAAGATACCGGCTGTTCAGGGTTTTTATCTCGACGGTAACCTGGATACCGTTTTCTGCAGCCGCCCCACGCCCAAAACCTGTCATTGATGTTATCATATCGCGTATCGCTTGGTTCCTGAATGGTGATTGAAAAGGCAGGGGAGTCGAGTTTCATGATAATCTGCCCGATAAACGCTTGAAGGTTGGATTTTTAATTATTGAATTCAAGTGGCAATATGCCGATGCCGGACAACACCTATTGACGGATTTCGCCTGTCAGCCGTTCCGCCAGTTTTTCGGCTTCCTCTTCTGTTTTCGCCTCCGCGTACACCCGGACGATCGGCTCCGTATTGGATTTCCGAAAGTGGACCCAGCCTTCTTCGAAATCGATTTTGACACCATCGGTGGTATCGGGTTTTTTGTCAGCAAAAGCAATCCTGAGCTTTTCAAGCACTTCTTCCGCTTCCATACCCAGATCCGCAAGAGCGATTTTCTTCTTGATGATCCGGTAGTCCGGCAGTGATGAGCGATAGGCGGAAGCTGTCGTCTTCCGTTCGGCCAGCATCTGCAGGATCATGGCAGTGCCTGCGAGGGCATCTCTTCCGTAATGCAGATCCGGATTGATGACTCCGCCGTTTCCTTCCCCGCCGATGACGGCATTTACCTGCTGCATTTTCCGGACAACGTTGATTTCGCCGACCGCTGACCTGTGACAGGTCCGGCCGTGTTTTTCGGTAATATCGTCAGCTGCCCTGGAAGAGGAGAGGTTGGTGGCGGTCGGCCCCGGACTTCTGGACAGCATAAAGTCGAATGCAGCAACCTGGGTATATTCTTCGCCAAAAAGCCGGCCCTTTTCATCAACGAGGGCCAGCCGGTCGGCGTCCGGATCGGTAACGATTCCCAGGTCGCACGGGTTCTGACCGATAAAGCGGCAGATTTCTCCGAGGTGTTCAGGCAGCGGTTCCGGATTGTGGGGGAATTTCCCCGTCGGATTGCAGTGGAGCTTGTGAACACGGACACCCAGTTCGTCCAGCAGAAGCGGCAGTGCAAGAGATCCTGCACCGTTGACCGCATCGACGGCAACCGTCAGCCCCGCATCCGCGATCACCTTCCTGTCGATGTAGGGAAGGTCAAGAATGGCCTGTATATGATCGGGAATGGCTTCGTCATCAAAGGAGATACGGCCGATACGGTCGAACGGTTTATATGCAAATGACTCCCGGCCGGCAATGTCAAGAACCTGTTTCCCCTGCCGGGGATCCAGGAATTCGCTTTTGCCGTTCAGCAGCTTCAGGGCATTCCACTGTTCGGGATTGTGGCTGGCAGTCAGCACGATCCCACCCTGTGCCTTGTGCCGGAGGATGGACATGGCCACCGTCGGTGTGGGTACGATTCCGGTTTTAATGACGTCACAACCTGTGCTTTGGAGGGTGGCGGCCACAATGTCTTCGCAAATTTGCCCGGTAACCCGGGAATCCCGTCCCAAAATGACGGTTCCCCCCTTTAGCCACGTCCCGTATGCGGCAGTGAAAGAGACCAGGTTGCCGGGTGTCAGATGAGTGCCGAAAATACCCCGGATGCCCGAGACGGATGTGATTAAAGACATAGCAAGCAAGTTTTGTACATGAATGAATAAAGGGAGCTTTTGTAAAACCGTTCTTTTGCACCGGTTCTTCGTTATCACAGATTTCAAATCCTCACATATACGTAATATGCTGCGGTTTAAAATCTGCTCTGGCCTCGATCCGGTGCAAAATTCCAGGTTTTGCAAAGGCTCCTTAAAGCTAAGATAGCCTGTGAGTCGATAAAGTTTTAGTGCAAATTATGACTTTTAGTGCAAATTTTGAAAGGTGTTCAGCTGGTGTTGAACGGCTGTGATCAACGGGCTTTCCACGGTGTTTCGTTCTGGTTCGCCTGAAGATTCTCAAACCGGGCCAGTACAAAAAGAAGATCGGACAGCCGGTTGAGATAGACGATCGATTCGTCGCTGATCCGGTCGCTGTCCTGATCACTGCCCGAACAGGCGACGGCCGCCCGTTCCGCCCGCCGGCATACGGTTCTCGCCAGATGCAGTGTCGAACCGCAGCTGCTGCCGCCGGGAAGAATGAAATTATTTAAGTCCGGAAGCCCTTCCTCCAGTTCGTCGATGGTGGATTCCAGCATGTCTGTTCCGGCCGGTCCGATACGGTCGATGCGGGTTTTGGCCGACAGGGGAGTGGCCAGATCCGCCCCGAGCACAAAAAGCTGATGCTGAAGGTCATGAAGGATTTGCTCAACCTGTCTGGAGGGGGACTGCGACAGGGCTACGCCAAGGATGGAATTGAGCTCGTCGACCGTGCCGTAAGCTTCTATCCGGGGGGAATTTTTTTTTACCCGCCGGCCGCCGAAGAGAGAGGTCTCGCCGGTGTCGCCTTTTTTAGTATATATTTTCATGTTTTCCCGTTGTTGATTATCTGTGATTTCCCTTATGGATACGCGGTGTTCCTGTGTCTGCTTTAAAAACCGTTTTCACATTACTGCGGGGTTGATTTCATCTTGCCTTTTACTTCAAAAGAAGCGAATTTCCTGTGATTCGGGGGAACTGCAATCCGGCGGTTCTTTTAATAAACTGCAGATCGTCAAGAATCTCAATTCTTTAACTAAACTTTAAGCATGTCATCACTTACTGAAGCTGTGAGGTCACAGGTAGGACGTAAAGTATTGACCGGGATTACCGGTATCCTGCTGGTCTTTTTCATCATTTTCCACCTGGCCGGCAACCTGGCTATTTTCGGAGAGGCAGACGAAATGAACAGGTATTCCATGTTTTTGCATGATTTTGGCGGACTGCTGTGGATAGCCCGGTTGGGCCTGCTGCTTGCCCTGATCCTTCATGCCTGGATCGGACTGTCTATCTGGTGGAGGCGTCGAAAGGCCCGGCCGGAGAAGTACGATGTATACAGCTCCCGCGGCGGGCCCAGCAAGCAGGGCCTCAGTTCAAGAAGCATGGCTTTTACCGGGGTGGTTCTTCTGGTATTCCTGGTTATCCATATCAATACATTTGCACTGGGCGAAACGGAAACCGTTTTAATCGGCGGACAGGAGACGGGGGATCTGAAAACTCTTGTAATCGATACGTTTCAGAAACCGTTGTATGCCTTTGGCTATGCCGTGGTCATGATCCTTCTCGGGGCACACCTGGGCCATGGCGTATGGAGTTCGTTTGTCTCGCTGTCCATGAGAAGTAAAAGAATATCATCCGCCGTCTATACCATGGGCGTCGTCATGGCAGCGGTACTTGCCGTGGGTTTTCTGTTTATTCCCCTTTATATCTATTTCACCGGTGGCTGCGGAGACATGATCAGCGGATATGACTGCATGTAGAAACGGCGGGCAGGATGCAGAGATGGCGGGCAGATCCGTGCATGGCAGACAGATCAGACAGGCAGACAGACGGATCAGACAGACAGGCAGACAGATCAGACAGGCAGACAGGCAGACAGGCAGGCAGGCAGACAGGCAGGCAGGCAGGCAGACAG
>JBBDRV010000160.1:0-29142 GCA_040905285.1 Balneolaceae bacterium
GATAGGGAAAATAATGCAGTAAAAGTTAAAAGAAAGTTTGCGGCCCCGAGAAAACATGTGTGGGCTTCCTGGACGGAAAAGAAGCTCCTTGATCAATGGTGGGCCCCGAAGCCCTGGAAGTCAAAAACAAAAAAATGGATTTTAAAGAAGGTGGCCGCCGGCTTTACGCCATGGTCGGTCCGGAGGGAGAAGAACACTGGGCTTTGGCTGAATACAAGTCCATTACTGCCAAAACGAATTTTAAATACCGCGACAGTTTTTGTGACAGTCAGGGGAATATCAACCAGGAATTGCCACAGTCGGATTGGAGCGTAGATTTTACCGAATCGAATAGTTCGACCACCGTGAATGTGGAAATCAGGCACGAAAGACTTTCTGATTTGGAAAAAATAATCGAAATGGGCTTTAAGGAAGGATTTACAGCTACTTTGGAAGAATTAGCAGAAGTGCTTTCAACTATCGACAACCAATAAAGTAATGAGGTTGCGACTCCGCTGTAAACCCTTCAGCAGTATAAAAATAAGAACAACATGAATAGCAGTAATAAAGAGTTATCACCAGAACAGTGTCAGGAACTACTCAGCGCATTGCAATCCCGTTTTGAGAAAAACATGAACCGCCATAAAGGTCTTGAATGGGCTAACGTACAGGCAAAGCTGGAAGCTGATAATGAAAAGCTGTGGTCGCTCAGTGAAATGGAAAGAACCGGCGGTGAACCGGATGTTGTTGGTCATGATAAAAGGGCGGTTGAATACATTTTTTATGATTGTTCAGCGGAAAGTCCCAAAGGTCGTAGAAGTGCTTGTTACGACCGTGAAGCTCAGGAGTCAAGGAAAAAACACAAACCGGAAAATAATGCTATTGATATGGCAGCTGCCATGGGCATTGAGCTTTTGACGGTGGAACAATATCGGGAGTTGCAGAAATTTGGCACTTTCGATACGAAAACATCGAGCTGGGTGAAAACACCTTCTGATATCAGAGAACGCGGCGGTGCCCTCTTCTGTGATCGTCGTTACGACCATGTCTTCGTGTATCACAACGGTGCACAATCCTACTATGCCGCCAGAGGCTTCCGTGGCTCGCTAAGGGTCTGAATTTTGCACAGACAGCGAAGTGGGTGGTCCATTTACTTAACCCACCCGCTTAGCGGCCGAACCGTGAGGCCGCGTGATGAATAACGACGAAAATAAACTTATCAAGTCATCCTTAAGGTCAATCTATGAAGGCGATCATATATGAAAGATATGGATCTCCCGATGTTCTTGAACAGAAGGAGATACCTAAACCTGTACCCAGGGACAATGAAGTTCTGATAAAAATCCATGCGACAACGGTAACATCAGGAGATTGGAGGATAAGAAGTCTTGAGGTGCCAAAAGGCTTCGGGGTTATCTCGCGGTTAGTCTTTGGCGTCTTAAGGCCCCGGCAACCTATTTTGGGGTCAGAGCTCGCCGGTGTAGTGGAGTCGGTCGGCAAAGATGTAAACAAATTCAGGATTGGCGACCAGATCTTTGCATTTGACGGTGCTCGTATGGGAAGTTATGCGGAGTACAAATGCATGCCGGAAGACAGGGCGATCGCACTAAAACCGACCAATCTGACTTTTGATGAAGCTGTCGCTCTATCATTTGGTGGAACAACGGCGTTGGATTTCTTTAGAAGAGGAAAGCTAAAGGGTGGTGAAAAAGTACTCATCAACGGCTCTTCCGGAGGAGTAGGCACAGCTGCTGTACAGCTTGCCAGGCACTTTGAGGCAGACATAACCGGGGTATGCAGCACCTCAAACGTGGAGTTGGTGAGATCTTTGGGTGCCGATCGGGTAATCGATTACACAAAAGAGGATTTCACAGAAAATGGCGAAACGTATGACATCATTATGGATACAGTCGGCACGGCTCCGTTTTCCCGCAGTAAAGATTCACTTAAGGAAAATGGGCGTCTTCTAATGGTTTTAGGAGGGCTGCCAGACATGCTTCAGATTCCATGGGTGTTGATGTCGAGCCGCAAGAAGATTATTGCCGGACCAGCAGCAGTGCGCACAGAGGATTTGCGTTTTCTCGCGGATCTGGCCGAGACAGGAGAATTCAAGCCGGTCACAGATCGACGATATTCTTTTGAGCAGATAGTTGAGGCTCATAGCTATGTGGATACCGGCCGCAAGAAGGGAAATGTAATCATTACTCTCGGGCATGAAGATTGACGGTCAAGAAGAAGGCGAAGATGGCTTGCCTCGTTGAGGAGCCCGAGTATCTGACCTCCGTTGCATGCTTTCCGGAATCGTGGTCTTAGTTCTGCTTAACCGCCAGGCGAACTTTACTCATCAACATCTCGCGAACAGGATACCTCGTGTGGTGAATAATATTATGCTTTCGGCCGGAAAAAATGAAAACTACTTCTTCTTAGAATGAAATGATTTCTTCGGGGCTTGCTTAAACTTGTAATTCGGCTTCTTATTGGATTCTTCTCTGTTGAAAAACCGGTTTGTATCAGATTTGTTAAACTTTTTATTAGCCATTGTTTATTTGATTAAGAAATAATGTATGAAACAATATAACACATAAAACGAATAACAGGCATCAGCAATTGTATTTTTTCATACAATATCTGGCCTGGATTTTCGCCACAGAAAATAACCCCATGCAGTAAGCCAGAGGGTAACCGGGGCTGCTGAGAAGAGATAAGCTATACACTAATGCATGGTACAGGGGGACCGGCATGGAAACCTGGTCGATAAGTACGGCAACAGACGGATTATTAACAGTTCTGCCGTTGTGTCTGCCGGTTTTCTGACGTGTACATGATGTCATAAAGCATTTTTGTTTTTGAATACATCCTGCGTACTTCCGGGAAGGTTTGGAATAAACATCCCGTTACAGAATTCACCTTGAAGGTATAACAGCAAATGCGATGAGATTAGGGGATAAACAGAATAGATGAGGTTTGGGATGAACAGCGTAAAAGATAATGATATGGCTAACACAGCTGGTGCGAAACCAACTCCTTCACGAAAGGCTGTATCAAACTTTTCGGGGCCGGGAATGAACAGGGCTGGGCGAAAACCCGTTTCTGTTTTGTTACTCCTGCTCATCCTGTCTGCAGGCGGGTGGAATTCCTGTACGGGTAAGGACCAGGTGTCTCCCGAAGTGGGTTTTCCTGGAATATATCTGACGCATCTCCAGCTCGAATCGACTACACTTGTGGCCACTGAACTTGTCAATGGACTGGATGTCCCCTGGGATATTACTTACGGGCCGGACGGCTGGATTTGGATCAATGAACAAAGAGGCACCGTATCACGAGTTAATACAGAAACAGGGGAGCACCAGGTGCTGCTCGAAATTCCGGATGTTCATTTCGAACGGTCACGAGGCCTGCTCAGTAAAGCGATCCACCCTGATTTTGATGAACATCCTTACCTTTTTTTGCACTATGTGTATTCGGATGAAGAGGGGAGCCATAGCCGCATTGTTCGCTACACCTTTGAACAGGATACCCTTGTAGATCGCACGATGATTCTGGATTCACTTGCCGGCAACAACGGGCACAATGGTTCCAGGATGATAATCGGTACGGACGGTAAACTATGGTTTGGAATTGGAGATGCCCAAAATTATGACCAGGCGCAGAACCCGGAGACATACCACGGCAAAGTATTGCGCATGAATTTGGATGGATCGGTCCCCGGAGACAATCCGTTCGGGAATCGTGTCTGGTCCACCGGGCACCGGAATATACAGGGCATCACGTCCGGACACGGCAGGATCTATATTTCCGAACATGGTCCGGACAATGATGATGAAGTCAACCTGATCCTCAAGGGAAGAAATTATGGCTGGCCGGATGTCCAGGGATATTGCGATAGCGAGGTGGAGCGAAACTACTGCCGAGACTCGCTCATCGTCGAACCGATGCAGGCTTTTACTCCCGTTATTGCCCCGGCGGGCATCAATTTTTATAACCATAATGCTATACCGGAATGGAAAAACAGCCTGCTGCTGACAAGCCTTCGGATACAGACACTGCGGGTGCTTCATCTTAATGAAAGTGGTGATGAAATCAACGATATCGGGATCTATTTCCAGCAGTATTTCGGGCGGCTGAGGGATCTGGCTATCGGTCCGGATGGAACCGTTTATCTGGCCGCCAGCAATACAGACTGGTATAAAGATGCGAGACCTGAGATCCATAATCCCAGCCTGGTCGAACACGGCGACCGGATCATCATGCTGGGTCCCGAGACAGAGCATTTAAGAGAACGGTTCGCAGAAAATGAAAACAAAACGGTGCTGGCAGAAAACAAGGTGGCTCGCTATCTGGGGGATACCGAAATTTCGGATGACATGGCAGCAAGCGAACAACTCTATCTCTCCCATTGTGCGAGCTGCCATCGTCCTGACGGCAGTGGACTCGATGAATATGTGCCGGGACTGACGGACAGTGAAATAGCGGCCGGAGACAGCCGGCACCTCATAGAGGTTGTACTGAACGGGGTTACTCCTGAGAACAGGGAAACAGCGGGGGAATATGACTGGGATATGCCTGCCTTTAGAAATCTGGATGACGAGGAAATTTCCGCCCTTCTAACTTACATACGCAGTACTTTCACAGACCAGACCGACCAGTTTTCCGTCGAACAGGTCAGGGAGGTTCGCAGTGAAACGAGTGAATACTCTACAGAAATTGACTGAAACCGACTGAACCTGGATATTCAAGAAAGTGAACAGCGTAAAAGATAATGATATGGCTAACACAGCTGGTGCGAAACCAACTCCTTCACGAAAGGCTGTATCAAACTTTTCGGGGCCGGGAATGAACAGGGCTGGGCGAAAACCCGTTTCTGTTTTGTTACTCCTGCTCATCCTGTCTGCAGGCGGGTGGAATTCCTGTACGAAAGCGGACATAATCAAAGAGGTGCCGATTCAAAGAACTGACGGCTATCGTGGCATCTGGTACGCCGACCTGGCATCAGACGATGAGTTCCGTTATGTCTATTACAGCGGGGGACTGGGAACCTATACTGCAAAGCACCGGCCGTCCGCCTATTATTCAAAAGAAGCGGAGAAGACCTTCTTCGTCTACGGAGGCGTGGCGGATGACGGTGAAAGTCTGCAACAGATGATATCCTGGTTTGATCATCAAAATGGAACTTTACCTGAGCCGGTGGCTATTCTTGACCGGAAAACCGGCGACGCTCACGACAATCCCTCCATATCTCTGGACAAGGACGGGAATATATGGATTTTTGCCAGTTCACACGGCCGTCAGAGGAGTTCGTATATCTACAAGAGCGGAAAGCCTTACTCCATAGATTCATTCGAGCTGATGTCTGAAACGAATTTCTCCTATCCGCAACCGTGGTATATCCGGAACCGGGGATTTCTTTTTCTCCATACCCGGTATGTGGACGGCCGCCATCTGTACTGGTCTACCAGCCGGGACGGAACAGAGTGGGATTCGCCCCGGAAGCTGGCTGCAATAGACGAGGGACATTATCAGATAAGCTGGATTCATCAAGACAAGGTGGGAACGGCTTTCAACTATCACCCAGCTTCCGACGCTGGCGGAAACTGGGATAATCCTGAAAACCCGGGGGTCAATCCTTCAGCCAGCGGGACAAACAACAGAACCAATCTATACTATATCGAAACGGCTGATTTCGGCCAGACATGGCGAACGGCAGACGGCACAGTGATCGAACCTCCGATAACATCCGCCGATTCACCGGCACTTGTAAGGGACTATAACCGCGAAGGTCTCCTGGTATACCTCAAGGATATGGCTTTTGACGCCGAAGGCCGGCCGGTCCTCCTTTATCTCACAAGTCACGGGTCGGAATCGGGTCCCGGCAACGACCCCAGAACGTTGCGAACCGCTTTCTGGCAGGATGGGCAATGGCGATTCGGAGAGATCACAACGTCAGATAACAACTATGACAGTGGGAGTATTTATGTGGAGAGTGACGGGGCGTGGGTGGTACTTGCACCGACCGGAGTTGGTCCCCAACCGTACAATAGCGGCGGTGAAATCTGCCGCTGGGTGAGCTCGGATCAGGGCCGAACATGGAAAAATATCGCTGCCATAACCTATTCAAGCAAATACAATCACAACTATGTGAAAAAGCCGGTGAACGGCCAGGAGGATTTTTACGGATTTTGGGCTGACGGACACGCCCGGATGAAATCACCCTCCCGGATCTACTTCAGCAGCAAGAACGGAACGGTTTATCGCCTGCCGGAAAAAATAAACAGTGAGCTGGTTTTGCCTGAAAGGGTTTTCTCACAACCGAAGAATATCTCAGGCGATAACAGGTAAATAGAACTGAAACAAACGATGCGACCAAACCTCTTGCAACTTTATGAAGTATCAGCCACTTGGTAACAGTACGATAAGGATCAGTGAAGTGGGATTCGGCTGCTCCTCTCTTGAGCGTGACCGGCAAAAAAGTGTCCGTTTGATTCGAGAGGCGGTTGACGAAGGAGTCAATTTTTTCGATACGGCCGATCTTTATGACAAAGGCTGGAATGAAGAGACGGTGGGAGAGGCTCTCAATGAGGTTCGGAACCAGGTGGTGATTTCGACCAAGGTGGGCAACCGCTGGAGACCGGACGGAACGGGTTGGGACTGGATTGCTGATAAATCATACATCCTCTCGGCCGTAAATAAAAGCCTGAAAAGATTGAAGACCGACCGTATCGATCTCTACATGCTTCACGGTGGCACTCTTGACGATCCGACAGACGAGATAATAGAAGCTTTTGAGCATTTGCAGGAAGCGGGAAAAATCCGTTTGTACGGTATCTCATCCATCCGTCCCAGTGTGATTCGTCAATACATCAACCGCTCAAACATCAGCAGTGTCATGATGCAGTACAGCCTGCTCGACCGAAGACCGGAAGAGGAGTGTCTGAAACAGCTCCAGGACGCCGGAATTTCCGTTCTGACACGTGGCAGTCTGGCAAAAGGACGGCTCATCGACAAAACGCCTGCAGAGTATCTCGGCTTTTCGGCAGAGGATGTCGCCGCCGTTCAGGCGTCTGCCAATGCGACGGGGAATCCGGTGGGAGCTTCGCTGCAGTTTGTTCTGGACCATCCGGCGGTGACGTCAGCGGCGGTTGGAATTCGCACGCAAGTTCAGTTAAAGAGTGTGCTCGGGGGATACCGCCAGCAGGTCTCACCGGATGTTATAGAGCGGCTGAGAAGGCGGCTGGAGCCTGCAGTTTATGAAAAACATCGCTGAGTCAAGAGTGCAAGCCGAAAACCGGATGTTATTGCCGGCAGTGCCTGTCGAATATCCTACCGCTATTCACACCGTACGAATGATGCAGTTTTGCGTTCATTTGTTTATTCTCCTGTGATTGCGTTTACTAATCGAAAGTGGTTCATTTTTTAAGGACTCCCGCTTGCTGTAACGGCGAAGGTTTTTTAAAAGAAATCAACGAAATAATCGGGATGGTTACTGGATTAACCAACGGAAGGAAATAAAGAGGATGAACAAGATGACGACAATGGGTATCCGGCGCGGCAGTGGCCGAACTTTTTGGTGGAATGGGATACGGGGAAATTCGACAACAGCAAGGAAACCGGGGAGGCTCCTGGTGCAAGGTCTGCTGGCAATCGTTCTGACAGTTGCTTCAGCAGGCATTGCGGTTTCCCAGGACAGGCAGGAAAATGCTGACCCGCTGCTTGTTGAAAGTACCTGGACCGAGGATTTTGCCGGCGGGACGGTCAGTGCCTGGTTCAGCTATCCGCTGTTCGAGGATACGGCATTTGATTTCACACTGATTCCCGGCTTTTACCGGCCTCAAAACCATCTGCAGGGATTCATTGAAAGCGGGGAGTATTTTTATCCCGTTGATGTTGCTCCCCCTGAAGATGAGGACGGATTTTATCTTCTGCGCGCCTACAGGCCCAATTCAGCCGGCCGGCAGGAGATTGGCGTGGCCTATAAGAAAACGATGTGGACCCATGACTCGTCGGTTCTGGAGTTTGACTACTGGCTGCGCTATCCGGTCGATTCGGCCGGTGACCTGCGGGTGGATTTGTCGGGTATGGACGGACGCCGCTACCAGGCTGTGATCAGCGCCCCTGAACGGGCCGGCTGGCAGAAAGCGGAGCTGGATATCGATGAATTTACAGCTGTAGACGGTACTGTCTTCAGCGTCGGGACCGGCATAGATGCGGTGGCTGTCGTTCTGGAGCTGGACCGTGGCGCTCCCAGTGAGTATGTGTTTGTGGCGATCGACAATGTTCGTCTGGACGGCCGCATGCAGGCGGGATTTGAGCTTATCTCTCCTGCGGCGGAACGTTTTGACCACTGGCCCCTCCAGTTTGCCCGCCGTCATGTCCGGCCGGGGGAGCAGCTTTCATTCGACGTCCGCGCCGGGGCGGATTTGACCGCTGCCACGGCGACGGTTCTGGATCCGTCGGGAGAGCCGCTTTCCTCACCGGTGAGCCTGTCGAATGAAGGGGACGGCCGGTGGGTGGCTGATGAAGGATTCCGCCTGCCGCCGGAAGCGCTGGGTCCGCTGACGCTTGTGGTGGAAGGGCGCAATTCGCAGGAACAGTTTGCCCGCAGTGAAGTGCGGCTTTGGAACCTGGAGGACCCGGGACAGCGCCGGCCGCGTGTGCTGTTTACCGAAGAAGGGCGCGAGAACATGCAGGAAAAAATCTCCTCCCACGACAGGTTTGCCGACATCTGGGAGGGAATCGTTGAACGTGCTGCCGAATCACGGGAAGAGCCGTTTCCAGAGGAAGTGACTTTTCCACAGTTTGATGAAGACTATCTTTTTCCAACCATCGGTGACTGGTCTTCCCAGTTTGGCCGCAGCCGGGCCATATTTGACAATGCGCTGGTGTGGTATATGGACGGCGATCCGGAAGCCCGGGATTACGCCATCGAATCCATGCTGCGGATGGCCGGCTGGGAGCAATGGATCCATCCCTGGTTTCCCGGCCAGGGACGTGCCTCCTATTACCCGCTGGGCCATGCTGTAATGTACAACGGCCTCGGCTATGACCTTCTGTATGATGAACTGAGCGAAGAGCAGCGGGAAACAATCCGGCGCGGGGTAATGGAGAACGGCATCATTCCCACCTGGCAGGAATATTTTGATGATGACCGGATACCGAACAACACCAGCAACTGGATCAGCATGGCGGCCGGCGGTAGCCTGGTCGGGCTGATGGCCTTTTACGACGACCTGGAGCAGGATGGATGGGATGCACATGGAGAACCGTGGTTTTCCGGACTGGCTGAAAAAAATCTGGAACTCGCCCGCCGGACGATGATGCCCGACGGCGGCTACGGCGAAGGAATAGGATACCAGCACATCACCTATAATCACGCACAGGATTTACTGGCTGCCCTGGAGACCATGTTTGGCGTTGAAGATCTGGTCAGCACACTGAGGTATGATATCGGCCACATTTTCTGGCTCTACATTTCGCTTGATCGCACACATGACGCTCTGGCGATGGGTGATTCCAATCCGCGCAGAGGTTCCCTCGATTACTGGTCGTGGATCGCCCGGGGAAGTGATGACCCGGTAATGAAATGGTTTTATGCCCAGAGGCCGGGCAGGGGCTGGCCTGCGCTGTTGTGGGATGAGCCGGATGCGCACCGGCAGGGTGAAGCCCCCGAACATCACCTGCCCGACAGCCGCATTTTTCCCGACAAGGGGAATGCGGTGTTCCGGACCGGCTGGCAGAATGACGATGCGGTCTTTGTCTACCGCGCCGGACCGAATTTCAACCACACGCATTTTGACCAGGGCAACTTCCGTTTTTATGCGCTCGGTGAGGAGCTGATCACCGAGTCGGGACGGGCAAGCTATTACAGCGACCCCTACTACTGGTCCCACTTCATCCAGTCGTCCGGTCACAATACCGTGCTGGTGGATAATTTTCCCGAAAGCCAGAGGGCGGGGGATTTCGACAACGAGATATCGGCCTTCACCAGGTACGCCCGGATTACCGACGCGCTGGTTTCCGATGCCGGCGGATTCGTCGTCTCGGATCTGGCCCCGGTTTACCGGGCGGGTCTGGACAGGCTGACGCGCCGGATCTGGTTTGCCGATCCGGGATACGCGATTCTGGAGGACAGGATTGTCTCTTCGGGCGATCCCCATATCTACCAGGTGCAGCTGTATCCACCGGATCTGGGAGCGCTTGACATCAACAGTGACCGGGAAGCGCGAATCCGAAAGGGCGATGCACAGATGCGGATCCGGGTTCTTGCGCCCGACTCCCCGCGCCTGGTGGCCAAGCGGTATCCGTTTGCCAACCGCCATATCACAAATGAGGCGCCGCTGCATCCGCAGGGAGCTTTGCAGATTACGCACGATGAGCCGCTGCAATCCCAGACATTCCGGGTTGTTATGGCCCCGGAGAAAGAGGGAGCCGGCATGCCGGAGATGATCCGGGAGATCGAAGGGGACGGCTATGAGGGTGTGGAACTGGAATTCGCAGACGGACGTGTGGACCGGTTCTATTTTACGGACAGCGTTTCGGACGGGTTTACCGGCACAGAGGCCGGCGGGGAGTTCAGCACGGATGCCCGCTCGGTGTTTGTCAGTCTTGATGCGGATGGCGGGCTGCGTGCGCTCACGCTGGAGGGAGCCACACGGTTCACATACGGTGACCGGTTCAGCTTTTCTTCCGGCAGTGCGGCTCATATAGCCATGACGCCGACGGCCGGCGGCGGGGAAAAGGTGAGCCTCTCGGGCCCGATGGAGTCTGCAGAGGAGATCCGTGCGGATTTCACGACAAGTGCGGGCGGGCGTGTGACTGTGGCCGATCCGGAGCGGGGGGAAAGCCGGCTGGACAGCAGCCGGAGCCGCAGGGGAGGGACGGAAGCTTCCGTAATCCTGTCGGGTGGCCCTCTGGAGATTGACATACAGTAACGGGAATATTCAGGTAAGGCATTCGGTGCAAGAAGGTCGGTGTGAATCAGCGCCGTTTCGCGGGTTGAACAGGAAAGCCCGCACTAACTGCAAAAGTAAAATCAAAGGTACTATTATTATGCTCACCAGAAGAAAAGTATTAAAGATACTCTCCACTCTGCCGCTGGGCGGGATTGCAGCGACAGGATTGGCCGGAAATGAGACATTGAACAGATTTTCGCACCCCGTGTTTTCAGGCAGGACGGAATCACAGGGGCCTTTATCCGTCGGTCCCGATCTGTTCCGGTCGATCGGTGTTGAGCCGGTTATCAACTGTCGGGGCACATTCACGATAATCGGCGGCTCCATTGAGCATCCCCACGTCAAGTCAGCCATGAGGGCCGCCTCCAATGATTTTATCCAGTATGATGAGCTGGCCGAAGGTATCGGCGCCCGGCTGGCTGAATTGACAGGTGCGGAGTGGGGAATGGTTTCCGCCGGTTGTGCCGCTGCCCTGAAGCATGTAACCGCCGCCTGTGTTACAGGGGGAAATCCCGAGAAGCTGATACGGATCCCCGATCTGACCGGTTTAGAGAAAACGGAGGTTATCATGCCCCGGCATTCCCGGACGGTCTACGATCACGCCATCCGGAATATCGGGGTAGACATTGTCATGGTGGATTCGGCCGAAGAGCTTGAAAGTGCAATGGGTCCGAGAACGGCGATGATCTGTCTCATGTCGGGGCGTACCGGTCCGCTCGGTCTGAAAAATGTTGCCAGGATGGCCAAACCGAAGGCAATTCCTGTGCTGGTGGATGCCGCGGCCGAAGACCTGACGATCCCGAATGTGCATCTGCGGGATGGAGCGACAGTGGTGGCGTACAGCGGAGGCAAAGCTCTCTGCGGACCACAGTGTTCAGGCCTTATCCTGGGGGATAAAAATATTCTGATGTCGGCATGGCAGGCAAGTTCACCACATCACGGGCCCGGAAGGGACAATAAAGTAGGGCGTGAAGAGATGATCGGACTGCTGGCTGCCGTTGAAGCCTGGGTGATTCGCGATCATGAAGCTGAATGGGAAACCTGGCTCTCCTGGCTCGACACCATCTCCGCAAAAGTTACAGAAATTGACGGCATCCAAACGGCGGTTGAGGAGCCGGAAGGTCTGGGCAACCGGACACCGCGCCTGGCTGTCAGCTGGAATCCGGATGAGCTGCATATCAGCGGAGAAGAAGTGGCTGAAGAGCTGGGAAGAAGCAAACCGAGGATTGCTCTCGGCAGCCGGAGCCGGGACGGCATGACTTCTGTCGTGATTACGACAGGGCAGATGCAGCCCGGAAACGATCAGGTTGTGGCTGATCGTCTTTATGAAGTCCTTTCCCGTACCCACAGCCCCGAGGAATCCATGGCGTCTCCCGCGGAGACGGTAACGGGCCGGTGGAATGTGGATGTCGAATTCTACAACAGCCAGAGCGAACATACGTTTTTTATTGAACAACAGGATGGAAACTGGATTCAGGGTTCGCACAAGGGAGACTTTTCGACTCGTGACATGGCCGGAACCATTGAGGGGAACGAGGTAAAACTGGTCAGTACAGACCGCCGGCCGGGAAATCGAATCACATACATCTTTATCGGTTCACTTTCCGGGGACAATCTTTCCGGCCGTCTGTTTATGGGAGAATATCTTGATGCGTCTTTCAGGGCGACACGTCATGACTATCCGGAAAGCCGCAGAAGGGTCAGGGTTCCCGGGGGGCCACCGCTGGCGACCTGATAAAAATGGAGGACGGTCCAGCAAGGTCGATGAACCTGCCGGGCTGTATCTTCATATCCGGTGTAGGATACAGGAAATTCCGAATCTGAATTAAATATGGTGGTTGTATGATCGCCTGTATGATTGTATATGACTGACAGACTGACTGTGTTGGCAATGACCGGATTTTTCATGCTTCTGACAGGAGTTGCCTGCAGCGATTCCAGCGATAGCCATGAGATGGACGGAAAGCCTGCCGCTGTTATTTTTGACACGGATATGGCGACGGATTGCGATGATGCAGGTGCCCTGGCAATGCTTCATGCACTGGAACGGAAGGGGGAAGCGACTATCCTGGCGACGGTCGTGAACAACAAAGGTGATCATTCTGCCGGAATGGTGGCGGCCATTAATGCATTTTACGGACGTCCCGGCCTTTTGACGGGAGCCTATCTCGGTGACGTAGTCAGCACCGAACCCCGGCCGTTTTTTGCGGAAATCGCGCAGGACACGGAAATGTACGGCCACACAGCTGCCACACGGATCGGGTTTCCGGATGCTGTGGAGGTTTACCGGCGGGTGTTGGCAGATGCAGGGCCGAGTGAAGTGGTTGTCGTAAGCGTCGGACATCTCAATAACCTCCATGATCTGCTGCAATCCGGCCCAGACAGATATAGTTCGCTCAACGGTATGGAACTGGTGCGCCGGAAAGTGGATCATCTGGTCGTGATGGGTGGACATTATCCGTCAGGTAGGGAACATAATTTTGCTGCAAGAGAGAGTCACCGGTTTACGGGTGCGGCGCTAGACCGGTGGCCTACCCGGATACTGTTTTCAGGATATGAACTGGGAGAAAACATCCTGACTGGTCCGGCTCTCAATGTGCTGGATCCCAGCCATCCGGTTTACCGGGCATATGCCGATCACCCATCCGATCCGCTGGTAAACGGCAGACAGAGCTGGGATCAGACAGCCGTACTGGCCGCAGTCAGAAATCCGGAGTTCTACTGGGACCTGAGCGGACCCGGCCGTGTTACAGTGGATGAAGACGGGAGTAATTCATGGGTGGATGATCCTGAAGGCCGCCATCTCTACCTGATTGAAAGGGAAGTGCCGGGTCCTGAAAAAGTGGCGTCGATCATCGGGGAACTGATGGGGGATATGCCCTGATTGTAAATCCTGATGACACCCTGATCATATCATGATTACAAATGTTACAGGCCCTGACCGCAAATCCGGCTTACAAATAAAAACCGGATTACGTCAGGTTTCCGGTGCATTGAGTTGCCGTCGGTAGTATCGCTCTGTTTTTATCTGCCCGCCAGTCATTTCTGTTTACCCTTCTGCAATCCCCCGGTTATTTTACGAAATTTATCTTGTAGTGTAATAAATGATTCAGTACCATGTGCCGCTGAATGAACATTCAATCAATCACTGCAGATGGACAAATTGTCCGATAAAAAAAGAGCCATATTCGACAGCACCCTGGAGCTGGTCAGAGACCACGGTTTCCACGGGACCACCATGAATCAGGTGGCTAAAAATGCATCGGTGGCGGCAGGTACGATATATCACTATTTCGACAGTAAAGATCAGTTGGTCTGTGAACTGTATCACTACAACCGGGATCTGGTTATCAGGGTGATCGAAGAGGCTATTGAAGAACAGAGTTCCTGTAAGGAAAACTACTCGAATATATGGTCCAGTCTCTATCGTTTCTATGTCAGAAATACGGATACGCTTATTTTTTTCGAACAGTTTATCAATTCTCCCTACAACACGAACAAGGATCATGCACATTACCAGGGGCCGCTTTACCAATTCTTTAAAACAGGCTCCGAAAAAGGCCAGCTGAAGTCAATAAAACCGGAAATTGCAATCGTACTTACGATGTCCAGCATTGCCTCGACTGCCAAACTAAACAAATTCGGGAAAATCTCCCTGAGTGACCATGACCTGGAAAATATTGTGGATATACTCTGGGATGGAATAGCCCGGCACTGATCTAATCCTGCCAGTTTCCGCCGGTTTTTCAAAACGAAAATAGGTACAACCATAATGAAAGAATGAAAAAATTACGCTATACCGGTATGATTGCAAGCCTGTTTCTGTTTATTTCATGCCAGGCCAATTCCGGGGAAGAGGGGGTCGTGAGACCTGCACCTTACCCGGTTGTCGATATACCTCTCACTACTGTAACGAGCTACACCGCCTATCCCGCAAGCGTAGAGGGGGTTGTCAACAGTGGTGTCCGGGCCAAGGTTTCCGGCTATATCACAGGCGTTCTGGTGGATGAAGGAGAAAAAGTTGCAAAAGGCCAGACTCTCTTTAAACTCGAAACCGCATCCCTGACACAGGATGCCGAGGCCGCAGGTGCAAATGTTCATGCGGCGCAGGTTGAAGTGAACAAGCTCATACCCCTGGTGGAAAAAGGCATCATCAGCCAGGTGCAACTGGAAACAGCCCGGGCGCGTCTTTCCCAGGCACAGGCGGCATACAACAGCATTACCGCCAACATCGATTATGCAACCATTAAAAGTCCCGTAGACGGCTATGTCGGTGCCATTCCTTTCCGGGAAGGAGCACTGGTGAGTCCCGGTGACTCCGAACCCTTAACGGTGGTTACCGATATAGATGAGGTCTATGTCTTTTTTTCCATGAATGAGCGGGACTATCTGAATTTTCTCCAGACGACCGAAGGAAGCAGCCTGTCTGAGAAAATCAGGAATTTTCCCCTGGTCGAGCTCCAACTGGTCAACGGCGAGATCTATGAACTGAAAGGAGAGATAGAAACTGTCACCGGCCAGGTCAACAGATCAACCGGAACTGTCAGCTTCAGGGCCTCTTTTCCCAATCCGGGCCACATTCTGGCTAACGGAAACAGCGGCAGTATTCGGATACCGAAAACCTACGAAAATGTCGCGGTCGTTCCGGAGTCCAGTACATTTGAACAACAGGGCCGGGTGTATGTCTACCGGGTGCAGGGAGATTCCCTTGCCGTATCCTCCGCAATACAAGTCACAGACCGGGTGGATAATCTGGTGGTGGTATCATCGGGAATTGAAGCGGGTGAACGGATAGTGGCCCAGGGTGTGGGAGTGCTTCGCAACAACACGCCGATTCAACCGGAGCCCGTCGCTTTTGAAAGCATTTCCAATTCTCTGAACATCGTATTCAAATAATATTTTATAATGATTAAAAGATTCATAGACCGTCCTGTATTATCCACGGTTGTTTCCATTATTATTCTGATTCTGGGGATTCTGGCCCTGACCACACTGCCCGTGACCCAGTACCCTGATATCGCTCCGCCCACCGTACGGGTATCGGCCAATTACCCCGGCGCCAATGCCGAGACTGTATTAGAGAGTGTGATCATACCTGTTGAAGAGCAGATAAACGGGGTGGAAGGGATGAGCTATATCACCTCCACGGCCAGTAATAACGGAAGCGCCAGAATAGAAGTCTTTTTTGACCAGGGAATAGATCCTGATATTGCAGCGGTCAATGTCCAGAACCGGGTCGCCAGAGCTACGCCTCTTCTCCCCCGCGAGGTGACGCAATCCGGGGTTACCACACAAAAACAGCAGACCAGTTCGCTGATGTTTTTTACGGTACTGTCTGAAAATGAAGATTATGATGCGACCTACATACAGAACTACCTGAACATCAATGTACTGCCCGAACTGAAAAGAATTGATGGTGTCGGGGACGTCAGGGTATTCGGAGCCAAAGACTATGCGATGCGCATCTGGCTCCAGCCGGAAAAGCTGGCTACCTATAATTTAATGCCTTCTGATGTGACGGCGGCAATCAATGAGCAAAGCCTGGAAGCGGCAGCGGGAGCGCTGGGACAGAACAATGCCGAAGCTTTCGAATATGTGATCAAATACGGGGGCAGGTACAGTACAGAGAGTGAATACGAGGATATTATCATCAAAGCCCTTAATAACGGCCAGTTCCTCCGGCTGAAAGATGTGGCTGACATAGAACTGGATGCACAGGGCTATAATGTTATTTCCTATACAAACGGCCTTCCCGGCGTAAGTATGGCTGTTTATCAAACCCCCGGGTCCAATGCCCAGGAAATTATTGAAAATATTCACTCATCACTCGATAACCTGGAAGAAAATTTTCCGGCCGGCCTGTCCGTCATGGTGAATTTTGATACCAACGAGTTTCTGAATGCGTCCATAGGCAAGGTAATGATGACTATTATGGAGGTGTTCATTCTGGTGTTCCTCGTTGTATTTATTTTCCTTCAGGACTTGAGATCGACACTTATTCCGGTCATTGCTGTTCCCGTCTCCATTGTCGGCACCTTTTTCTTCCTGAGCCTGTTTGGATACTCAATCAACCTTCTGACCCTCTTTGCCCTCGTCCTTGCCATAGGCATTGTGGTTGATGATGCCATCGTGGTGGTTGAAGCCATTCATGCCAAACTGGAACAGGGTGCTGCAAGTGCCAGGAATGCTGCACATGAGGCGATGGAAGAGATAACCGGTGCCATCATCTCCATCACCCTGGTGATGGGTGCTGTCTATATTCCCGTCACCTTTATTTCCGGGCCCACGGGGGTTTTTTATGAGCAGTTCGGGGTGACACTGATTGTCGCCATTGCCATCTCGGCTGTAAACGCGCTGACGCTGAGCCCGGCGCTCTGCGCCCTGTTCCTGAAGCCCCACCAGGATGGGGAGCACGTGAACCGATCTTTATTACAGCGTTTCTATCTGGCATTCAATACCGCCTTCAGTGCGACGACAAACAGGTATATACACTCACTTTCTTTCCTTTACAGATACAAATGGGCTACCGCGGTCATACTGCTGGCGTCGATCGGAGGAATATTCTGGGCGGCATCCGTGACACCCACAGGATTCGTTCCTGATGAGGACAGGGGAATGATTTTTACAAATGTGGAGCTTCCGGCCGGGGCTTCCCTGGACCGTACCGTGGCCATTACCCAGGAACTGAGCGAAAAAGTACAGCAGATACCCGGCGTGGCCGGCGCCTCCATGGTGAATGGATTCAGCCTGATGTCGGGGGCAGGCAGCAACAATGCCCTCGGCTTTATCAAACTGGATCCATGGGATCAACGGGAGGATGAATCCTTGTCGGTGGAAGCCATAACCGGTCGGCTGTTCGATACCGGCGCGGGAATATACGATGCCGATATCGTCTTCTTTGCGCCTCCGAGTGTTCCGGGATTCGGTGCGTCGGCGGGGTTTGAGCTGAATGTCCTGGACCGGATGGGAGGCAGCTTCACCGATCTCGATCAGGTGACGCGTGATTATCTGGAACAGCTGACGCAGCGACCGGAAATACAGTACAGCCAGAGCTCCTTTAATACCAATTATCCCCAGTATGAAATCGATCTGAACGTTCCAAAGGCGAAGGAGGCCGGGGTATCCATTAATAGCATCTTTGGAACACTGCAGGGATATATCGGCGGCATGTATGCGGCGGATTTCTCCCGTTTTGGCAAGCAGTACAGGGTTTACGTGCAGTCACTGCCTGAAGACAGAGCTACCGAGGATAATTTAAATGCCCTTTTTGTCAGAAATATAGCGGGTGAAATGGCTCCGGTAACGGAGTTTGTGTCTCTCGGCAGAGTTTACGGACCCCAGGCTGTAACCCGTTTCAACCTCTTTAATTCTGCCGGTGTAAGCGGGGCTGCGGCTCCAGGATATTCGTCCGGAGATGCCATTGCAGCCGTACAGGAGGTGAGTGCATCGTTACCGAGTAATTACGATATAGATTTTTCCGGTTTGACGAGAGAAGAGATCTCTGCAGGAAGCCAGACCCTGTTTATCGTACTGTTGAGTGTTCTGTTCATCTATTTCATTCTGGCCGCTCAGTATGAAAGCTATCTGCTGCCGTTTTCAGTATTGCTCTCTTTGCCTGTAGGCGTAATGGGAGCCTATGTCACCACCAGTCTGGCCGGTCTGGAAGCCAATATCTATTTCCAGATTGCCCTGATCATGCTTCTGGGCCTGCTGGCAAAAAACGCCATCCTCATTGTAGAGTTCGCCATCCAGCGACGGAGAGCGGGGTTTACAATAGCAGATGCCGCATTTGATGCCGCCAGGGTAAGGTTAAGACCTATTCTGATGACCTCATTCGCCTTTATCATCGGCTTGCTGCCACTGGTATTCGCAAGTGGCATCGGTGCAGCCGGAAACAGGTCCATCGGTACAGGAGCCGTTGGAGGCCTGCTTGTAGGAACAGTCATTGGAGTCTTTGTGATTCCCATCCTGTACATTGCATTTCAATGGCTGCAGGAAAAAATTATGGGCGCCCCTGAAATGGAGCCGGCCGTTCAGACTGACTCTGCGGCTGGGCCGGAAAACAGCCACAGCAGTTAAAATCATAATAAGAATGTTGCGAAAATGAAGAAGCAATCTGTTATTAAATTGGCCTCCGTACCGATAATTCTGTTTACCCTGCAGTCCTGTTTTACAGCGAAGAATTATGTCCGGCCCGAGGTCGTCGATGAAGCCTATTTCAGAACAGACCAGTTGCCGCAGGATAGCCTGGCCATGGCTGAAATTTCATGGCAGGAGCTTTTCGAAGATGAAATCCTGAGAGGATATGTTGAAGAAGGCCTGGAGAATAACCTCGATATTCGCATCGCACTTGAGCAAATCAATGCGGCCGAAGCTTACTACAGGCAAGGCAGGGCATCCTATTATCCGGATCTGAATACGGGCGTACAGGCAAGCCGTCAGCAACTTTCGGAAAACAGCCAGACCGGTTCCGGAGACCTGACACAGTATGAGCTGACGGGGACCCTGTCCTGGGAAGCGGACATCTGGGGAAGGATCAGAAGCGATGCCAGAGCGTATGAAGCATCCTATCTGCAAACTGCGGCCGCTCACAAGGCGGTAAAAACAGAGTTGATTGCCAATATCGCCTCGGTCTATTTTCAACTTCTTTCACTTGACGAGCAGAGGCGTATTACCGGGGAGTCTGTCAGCAACAGGAAACGAAGTCTCGAAACCACCCGATCCCTGAAAGAGGCCGGTTATGTGACTGAAGCCGGAGTAATGCAGACAGAAGCGCAGATTTATACGGCACAGGCATTACTGATAGAAATCCGGACCAATATCAAGCTACTGGAAAACACCATGTCCATTCTGCTGGGAAAAGCCCCCGGAGAAATTGAAAGAGGACGGCTGGATCAACAGGAGATTACTCAGGAAACAGAGGTGGGGTATCCGGTTCAGCTGTTGCGCAACCGTCCGGATGTGATCGCGGCTGAATATAATCTGATAAATGCTTTTGAACTTGTGAATGTGGCAAGAAGCGACTTTTATCCCTCTTTGAATATATCCGTAACCGGTGGTTTTCAAAGCATGGAGCTGGACAACCTGCTGAGCGCCAATTCCATTTTTTCGGCTGTAATAGGATCACTGACACAGCCTGTTTTTAACAGGCGCCGGATACGAACCCGCTATGAAGTTTCCCTGTCACAACAGGAGCAGGCGTATCTCGACTTCAGGCAGGCGATTTTAAATGCCGGACGGGAGGTTTCAGACGCTCTTTACTCTTTAGAAGCTGCAGAGGAGAGGATAGAGGTCGAATCATTGGAATATGAAGCCTATGAGGCGGCTACGGACTATTCAGAAGAACTGCTGAACAATGGACTGGTAAATTATCTGGAAGTGCTGACCGCAAGAGAAAACGCTCTGAATTCACAACTGAGTCTCATCAATGCCCGTTATGACCGGCTGAATTCGATTGTTGAGCTTTACCGGGCACTGGGCGGCGGATGGCAGTGATGTAAAATCTTATTAAGGCTCCGTTTCATTGGAATGAAAAGGAAACCTTTTCCCGTCTGGTTGATATATATTAGTAGAAATAAAAAATCAAGAAGCTGTTGACAACAAGGAGCTTGTGTGAGATTTTATCCCCATCGCCCGCACCCCGATTACCCGCAAATCATTTGTACAGATCCCGACCATACGAGGCTGTCTGACCATGATCAGGAGAATGCAAAGTGAACAAAAGATTCCTGCATGTTGTGAAAAGGATCCATTTGAAAGAGGGCAGTTGCCCACCCGACCCGGACAGGAGTGATCATAAACGGTTAGCACTGCAGATCGTTACCCCGCAAGCGGCCAGAGTATCAAGAGAGAACAGCGACAAAAAAATGTTATTCGGAGAGACAGGTGAAAAATTCAACGGACAAGCGGTCCAGCATCAGGGCTGCACATACTATATTATTTGAACTGGCTTTAATTACTACTTTAACAGCTTTTATTGCAATTTTTCGTATAGGCTATTCCGGCTGGGAGGGTTCGGAACAGGTGGAAAGGGAGTTCATAATGGCAGGGCAGCACAATGTCATAATGGAGGAGGGACAGCATTTCACTGAGCTGGAACCTGTTGCTCCTGTTCTGAAAAAGGAAGAGGCGACCCCCTCACCGCCGCCGTCTCCGGAAATAGCCGCACGCCCTCCGGTAGATGAAATTATCGAGGATATGGATTTTGATGACGACCTGCCGGCCAGAGAGGCGGAATACCTGCCGGTTCCACTCCGTTCAACCGATGAGGTATTCGGAAGAGGCAGGGGCTATTTTACGGCCGTTCAGGAAATGCCTGAACTTAAGGAGGCCCTGAGTACTGTATATGACAGAATCCGCTATCCTGAAGAGGCACGCCGGGAAGGTCTTGAAGGATCCGTTTTTCTGCAGTTTATCGTCAATGAAAAAGGGGAGGTTGAAGACACCGAAGTGCTTCGCGGCATCGGCGGTGGTGCGGATGAGGAAGCTGTCCGGGTGGTCAGCCAGACACAGTTCCGGCCAGGCAAAATGCGGGGGCGGCCTGTACGGGTGAAAATGGGCATAGGAGTTAAATTCGAGATGAGAAGAATTACTTTCATACAGATGCGATAGTGGATTTCAGCCTCTCCCGGTGATCCTCAAGGTAAATCAGCGGCAGAGTATGCCGGCATTGTCCGTTTGAATCAAAAAGGTGCGGCTGTACAGCAGTTCAATGATATTATCTGTATATTCAACTTCATTTTTTAAAGCCCGGTCTACGATCCGGGCTTTTTTCATTTAATATCATCTATGTCTTTCAAATCGCTGGATCTTGCCGAACCGTTACTCAAATCATTAACAGAGGAAGGATATGCCCGACCGACTCCCATTCAATTTCAAGCCATTCCTGTAGCACTGAAAGGGACGGACCTTTTGGGCTGTGCGCAAACGGGAACCGGCAAGACGGCTGCTTTTGCCATACCCATTCTACAGCTGCTGAGTGCGGAAAAAACCCGTGGCCATACAAAAAAAATCAGGAGCCTGATCGTTACGCCCACGCGGGAGCTGGCCATACAGATCGATGAAAGTTTTCGTAATTACGGCCGGTATACCGGCCTGGATAGTATGGTCGTATTTGGCGGGGTGAATCAGAAAAGCCAGGTAAGAAAGTTGAAACAGGGTGTAGATATTCTGGTAGCCACACCGGGACGCTTGCTGGACCTGATGAACCAGGGTTTCATCTCCCTGGGGGATATCGGGATTTTTGTACTTGACGAGGCAGACCGTATGCTCGATATGGGTTTTATCCACGATGTCAGGAAACTGCTGTCCGCTCTTCCCCGCAAACGTCAGACGCTTTTCTTTTCAGCAACAATGCCGCCCGAGATTGTAAAACTGTCCAACTCGATACTTCATAAACCGGTAAAAGTGCATGTGACTCCTGAATCAACGACTGTCGAGGCTATCAGGCAGTCCGTCTACTTTGTGGACAAGGGCAATAAGAAGAATCTTCTGATCGATGTTTTAAAGAATGATGATATCAAATCGGCCCTTGTTTTTACCCGCACCAAGCATGGGGCGAACAAGGTTGTCAAGCTGTTGAATGGCAGCAATATTGAGGCTGAAGCTATTCACGGCAACAAATCCCAGACCGCCCGTCAGCGGGCTCTGGGCAATTTCAAGAATCAGGTTACACGGGTGCTGGTAGCTACGGATATCGCGGCCCGCGGCATTGATGTGGATGAGCTTCAGTATGTGATCAATTATGATTTGCCGAATGTCCCGGAAACCTATGTCCACCGGATCGGCCGGACTGGCAGGGCCGGGTCGGACGGAACGGCTTTGTCATTTTGCGATATTCTGGAAAAGCCCTGGCTTCGGGATATCGAAAAACTGATCGGCAGGAAGATTCCGGTAACAGACAGTCATGACTATCCGTTGGCTGACCATAATCCGCCCCGGCCTGAAAAACAGCAGTCCCGCAAATCCCGCAGCAATAGCAACGGTAACGGGAGAAATGGCACGAAGCCGGGTCGGGGGAATAGCAAGAACAGGAAACGTTCGAGACTGCGGAGGTAGGCACCAATTCAGGGCTGATCAATCCGGGTCTCGCTAATCCGGGGCACGACAATTCAGGGCTGATAAATAATAATTGCCAGAATAAGCAGCAAGGCTACCCACATCATAAGGGCGATTTTATGAACCTGTTTTGCTTTTTCGGATTCGTACCAGGTACGGGGACGTACTCCCTGCAGAATGAAAGTGGCTATTCCTGCCAGATTTACACAGATGACATTGGTTATGAGCAGCAAAACCGAATAATAGGCCAGTCCCCACTGTAAATCCCCGATCAGTAATCCGGCGGTGACCAGTGGCGGCAGCAGCGCCACGGCAACCATTACCCCGATTACGGCTGTAGACATCCCCACTGTGTATGCAAGGACTCCCGCAGCCCCGGAAGCCAGCGCCAGCGATATGTCGGAGAGATGCACCTGGGTTCTGCTGGCGATATTATATGCGGAGGAATCCACCTGTAAAAAAAAGCCCAGAAGCATGGAGATGATCAGGGCGGTAAACAACCCCGCCAGATTGGTTTTTATGGATTCCAGCCCCAGTTTAATGTCAGCCAGTGTGGTAGACAGCGCCAGCCCTACATTGGGTCCCAAAAGCGGTGCGATCACCATGGCTCCGATCACGACCGCTGTATTGTCTCTCAGGATTCCCAGTGCAGCGACAATAGTGGACAGGATGACCAGGGCCATATAAATTCTCGTAAGTTGTACGCCATCCGAAATTTCGGAATAGAGCTCTTCCCGGCTTACTCTCACGGCATTATGTGGCTGTTCCTCCGGCGGTAATGACTCCGCTTTTGCTTTTTGAACATCTTCCGTTTCCTCCTGTTCTATTCTGGGCAAGGTTGCATCTATCGAGATCATGACAAGGCGATATTCTTTACGGCTGCCGAAAAGCTGTTCAGCCTTGTCCAGGAATTTTTCGGCATGGACGGCGTCCACAAGTACCTTCAGCAGGTAACCGGACTCTTTTGAACTGTCCTGCCAGTAGTGAATGACAGACTCATCGTCCAGCAATTTCCTGCATACGTTTTCCTCTTCCCCGGGTATGACTATTTCTATTTGTCGGAATGGCATCAGATCAGTTTATTTTGTCCGTGATTGAAAAGTTAAAAAACTGGAAACCGGAAACCTATACACAATCAAACGATTGATAATTAAATCAGGTTCACATGATTAAACAGGGAGATTATGTACAGAGTCGAACTGCCGGACTACCAATCTGTAGAAGTCATCGAGAATACATGGATCGAGGTGCGGGACGGAACACGTCTGGCTGCCAAAATATGGCTGCCCGTAAACGCGCGGCGCAAAACTGCCCCTGCTATCCTCGAGTATATTCCGTATCGCAAACGGGATCACAAGGCAGTGCGGGACAGCCAGATACATGGGTATTTTGCAGCTCATGGATATGCCTGCGTTCGTGTGGATCTTCGCGGCAGCGGCGATTCAGAGGGAGTTTTATACGATGAATACCTGCAGCAGGAGCTGGATGACGGACTGGATGTGTTAACGTGGATTGCCCGGCAGGACTGGTGCAATGGCCGTATCGGCATGTTCGGAATTTCATGGGGGGGATTCAATGGTCTGCAGATCGCTGCATTGCAGCCGCCGGAGTTGAAAGCCGTCATCACCGTCTGTTCCACCGACGATCGCTATGCAGACGATGTGCATTATATGGGTGGCTGCCTGCTGACCGACAATCTTTCCTGGGCTTCAACCATGTTTGCCTATAATGCCTGTCCGCCGGATCCCGTCCTTGTGGGCGAGCGATGGCGGGAGATGTGGCTCTCACGGCTTGAAGGTAGCGGGCTGTGGGTGAAAAAGTGGCTTCGGCATCAGCGACGCGACGATTACTGGCGTCACGGCTCGATATGTGAAAATTATGCAGCTGTCCGGTGTCCTGTTTTTGCTGTGAGCGGCTGGGCGGACGGATATTCCAATGCGGTTTTTCGACTGATGGAGAACCTGTCGGTGCCGAGAAAAGGACTGATTGGAGCATGGGGCCATAAATATCCGCACCTGGGCGGTCCCGGGCCGGCAATCGGATTTTTACAGGAATCACTGCGGTGGTGGGACAGGTGGCTCAGGGATAAAGAAAATGGTGTCGAAGATGAACCGGATATACGCATCTGGATGCGTGACAGTTTCAATCCGCAAACCTCACTGCGTCCGGGCCGATGGGTTGCCGAACAGGAGTGGCCGTCCGAAAGAATAGCGCCCTATGAGATGGCGCTGACGGTGAATGGCCTCAAAATGGCGGAGAATTCGTCACTTGCCGAAGGCCATCCGGTGAAGTTGGATGAAAAAAACCTGTTCGATTCCGGAAGAGGAGCGCGCGGAGCGGGTACAGCAAGTCCGATGGAATCTGTGTTTGAGGTAAAGAGTCCCCTGAGTGTGGGGTTGTACGGGGGTAAATGGACCTCGTATGCCGAGACTACAGACCTGCCCAACGACCAGAGGGAGGCGGACGGCGGGGCTCTGGTATTTGACAGTCTGCCCCTGGCACAGCCACTGGAAATTCTCGGGGCACCGGAGGTGGAGCTTAAACTGGCGAGTGACAAACCCATTTCGCAGGTCGTGGTTCGTTTGTCGATCATGATTCCCGATGGCACAGTTTCACGGGTTACGTATGGATTGCTTAATCTGGCCCATCGCCAGTCCCGTGCAGAACCGGAACCGCTGGAGCCGGGCAAACCGTACATCGTCCGGATCCCCCTGAATTATGTGGCACAGAAATTTTCTGCGGGTGACCGGATCCGGGTGGCGATTACCAGTTCCTACTGGCCGATGGTCTGGCCGTCACCGGAATCACCGCGGCTGAAGGTATGGGGAGGGGATTCCCGGCTGATGCTGCCGGTCAGGCCGCCGCGGGCTGAAGATGATCAGCTGCCTGCATTTGAACCGCCCGAAATGGCTCCTCCGGTCCGGACCACACTTCTGGCTCCGGAAAAGCGGGAATGGACACTTGTCCATAATCTTGCAAATAACGAGGTCTGCCAGAACATCATCAACGATTCCGGAGAATACCGGCTGGATGATATCAACCTGTCTATTCAAAAGGACAGCCGTGAACATTACATCTATCGGAACAACCGCTACGACACGCTCATGGCCCGGGTTCACTCGTCCAGCTCGTTTAACCGTGACGACTGGAATGTACAAACGGTAACGGATACGGTCCTCACTTCTACAGTTACGCATTTTCGCATACGGGCTACACTGGATGCGTACGAAGGGGATGCGCGGATATTTGCGAAAAGCTGGGATGAAACTGTTCCGCGGGACCACGTTTAGCCTCAGTTCGGGCAACAGCGGCCTACCTTCTCCGGAATGGCCGCACTGACCGGTTGTCAGATCAAACCGTACAGATCATTCAATAAATAAGATACATGCCGGAGATCTCTTTCTATTTATTTTGTCTCAGGAGTCCGGGAAAGTCCAATGGCAGAAAAGAAGCCAACGGCAGCATGAATAGAAGAGAGAGAGAAGCCAATGAGCAAAAAGCATATATTTGTTGTGGGTCTCGATGAATTCAACCGGGAAAAGCTGGAGAATTTGCCGCAGGCGGCTGACTATGAGTTTCATCCGGCCCTGGATTACCAGGACATACAGAGCGGCCGGCAGCTGGATATGAAAAAGCTGATCAATCGGGCTGTCACACGTATCGGCAGCGCGGGTGTGCCGGTAGACGGCATTGTCTCGTTTTACGATTTTCCGGGTACTCTTCTGGTGCCGGTTGTAGCCGGGTTTTTCGGTGTTCGTTCCCCGGCTCTGGAACATGTTCTCAAGTGCGAGCACAAGTACTGGAGCCGGTCGGAACAGCAAAAAAGTATCCCGGATCACATTCCGCAGTTTTTCCCCTTTGATCCCTTTGATGAGGATGTACCGGTAAAAATACCGATTCCCTTTCCGTACTGGATAAAACCGGTCAAATCGTTTCTCTCTGTACTGGCATACCTGATCAACAATGAAAAAGATTATCTGAAGGTGATACCTGTAATTCAGGAAAAGGCCGGCTATTTCGATGAGCCGTTTAATCATATCCTTGAATTATCCGGAATGCGGGCAGATACCAGGCAAAATTTTATCGCAGAAAGTCTGCTGTCGGGAAAGATGTGTACGGCTGAGGGATATGTTTTTAAAGGAGAGGTTACCGTCTACGGCATGATCGATTCGGTGCGTGAAGAAGGGAGATCTTCTTTTTCAAGGTATGAATATCCCTCTTCGGTTCCGCGGGAAGTGCAGGAAAGAATAGCGGATATAGCGCGCCGCGCGATTACCGGCATCGGACTGGATAATTCCGCCTTCAATATTGAATTCTTCTGGGATCAGGATCACGACCATATCTGGTTGCTGGAGGTCAATCCGCGGATTTCCCAGTCTCATGCCGACTTGTTTGAGAAAGTGCACGGGTCCTCGCATCATTCGGTGATGCTTGACATTGCAATGGACCAGGAACCCCGGCTACCCGAAAAGAACGGGATGTTCAGGATGGCAGCTAAATTTATGTTGCGCGTTTTTGAAGACGGTATAGTCACAGGTGTGCCTGGTACAGGGAAGCTCAGACAAATTTCCAGAGAATTACCGGGAACGGTGGTCAAATCTGCCGTCAAGCCCGGTGACAGGCTGTCGGAGCTTCCTTTTCAGGACAGCTACAGTTATTTGCTGGCCAGCGTTTTTATAGGGGGCGACGATCAGTCTGACCTGCTGGACAAGTATAAGCGGTGCCGAACCCTGCTTGATTTTAAAATCAGGCGGGAGGACCCGTACCCCGTTCAGGCGATTTGACCGTGAAATCCGGAGGGATCACTGACCGTTGGAAGTCCTGACAGAATGTCTTTTTTTCTTGTACGTCCGGGAATGGTATCCGGCTGAGTTGTATTTAGTAATAAACATCAAGAGTAAATAACATCAAGAAACATCAAGGGCAGAGCCGAGCCCCGGGTGACGGTCCCCGGCCGCCGTTTTATAATAACTGATAAAAACACAGAACAATGAATGAGCAGGAAAGGGAAAACCAGGTGGTCTATTTGCTAAAGGAAGGGATGTATTCAATGGCTGATTCATTGATAAAGGAGTATGGCATGAACATGTCCGACGTATACCAGCTGGCTTTTCCGCAAGATGACCGTTCCTCTTCCTCTGTTTCCACCGCGTCCTCTGTGGCAGGATAGCACGTAAAATCTACAAAAGACAGGAAAAGTTATGTATCACATGTTTGATGTACGGTACATAAGTTACTGTCTGATACAGAATATGGAAGCAGGCTTTCACAGGAACGGGTCACCCGCATCTCAGATGTCAGGCCCTGAAAACCTGAGACGGCAGTGCTTTAGAGGCGGGCAGTTTTTTTAGAAAATTGACAGTCAAGAAGCTGACAGTTCATATAAAAAACAGGTCGCTGAGAAACAGTTTGAAAAATAAGAATCATCACCAATCCAGGAGAGAGACCAATGGCAAATGTGCAAGATGACCCTTTACAAAACGATCCTTTACAACATGGTGACAAAAGGCCGGGTAACAGAGTGGAGAGAGACGAAAGCCGGAGAGTAAAAGCGACCGGTACCGGTACTGAAACAGGCCTGCTTACCGGCATATTTACAGACCGTGAAAGTGCAGAACGGGTTTACAACCAGACACTGGAACACGGATATGAGTCGGAAGAAATAAATATTATCATGTCCGAAGATACCCGGGAACGTTATTTTTCTGATAAGCCACCTGAAGGAAAGGACAGCGATATGGAGTCAAAGGCGATGGAAGGCACCGGTGCGGGTTCTGTTATTGGCGGTGGACTTGGTGCAGCGGCCGGAATCATTGCAGCTGTGGGAACAAGTATCGCCATTCCGGGGCTGGGCATCATTATTTCGGGACCGATTGCGGCAGGACTGGCCGGCGCCGGCGCCGGGGGTATAACCGGAGGAATCATCGGGGCGCTGGTTGGAGCCGGAATACCGGAAGAGAAAGCGAAGGTTTATGAATCCGGGGTAAAGAAAGGCAATATTGTAATGGCAGTAAAGCCCCATTCTGAAAAAGATGCGGAATACCTTGAAAACATGTGGCGTGAAAACAAGGGTATTGATGTTCACCACTAAATAGTGTCTCTAATAAAACGTCAATCTCTGCGTTCCACTTGCCCCAAAAATGCTCATGTACGCTTAGTA
>JBBDRV010000161.1:0-5018 GCA_040905285.1 Balneolaceae bacterium
AAAATACACGGGGAGACGTATGTGGAGTATCAACAGAACGTCCCGATGCTGATTCCGTTTCTGAAGAGGAAAAGGAAGAAAACATTGCGGGATTCTTCTGACTTCTCGGTTGCAGACCATTCGAAATCAGAGAACGATTAAAGATCATTGCAACAAACTGGTTTGCAGTGAGGGGTTACAGACTGCGAAATTGGAAGACTGCCTTCCCACAGTGGGTTTGTCGGGAATGGGTTTATCGGGAAATGGCACGGCTGCCGGGAGCTGCCTGAATATCTGACTGTTCAGGGTCACCGGTATACTCCAATAAGCTGCCGCCGGACAGGTCCGCTTCAATCGATTGCCGTATTTCGCCGACCTCTATCAAGCTGGCTCCCGTTGCCCTGACCCGCAATGAATGGAGTGGATGATCTATGTTAACACGTGATGCCCCCGATGTTGTCACCTCCGCACCGGTAATATCGCCTGTAAATGTAGCCCTTGATGCACCGGAAACAGAGAGGGACAGGTCGTTGATGTCCGAGTCGGAATCCATGCGGGATGCCCCGGAGAGACGAAGAGAGAATCTGTCCAGACTGAAGCTGTTCAATGTGGCTCTCGTTGCTCCGGACAACTGCAGTTCCTCAGGGACGGGCATCCCGATTTCCAGCCTTGCCTGGCGAGGCGAACAGAAGAAACATGTCCGGTCGTTGCTGACGGACAGCCTGTTGTCTGTTACCTGTACCCGCAGATGCTGGTTAAGAACCTGCTCGTCTCCAAATGCCCGAACGAAATGAACGTCTGAAGGAATGATGAATACGTCATGGCTTCCGCCAATCGTCACTGTGCTGAACGCAGCCACATCATACGTTTGCTCATGCTGTTCAAGCCCCGAGATATACTCATTGTAATTTTCACGATAGACAGGCAGTTCGCGGAGTCCGATTATCCCCGCAACAAGCAGTGCAATAACCCATACGCTTAACATGGCAACGGCTGACGGTGCACCTGGTATCCGTTTTTTTGGACGAACCAGTGCAAGGCCGGCCAACAGAATCAGAAGTGCAGGTATTACGAGGAGCAGATAAGCGGATGTCACCAGCAAATAATGATGAACAGGCCCTGATGCAAACTGTGAAAGTGGGAGACCGAACCAGGCATCCGGCGTGCCCGTCAGCATGACGATGAACAGGACGGTCAGAAGCACAGCTCCAAGGCCGGCCAATACAATCAGGGAGGCACCGGTGAAGACCAGAAAGGGTGGCAGGACAGTTCGAATAAACGATATGATCCCTTCCCCGATCTCCCGAAGCAATCCGGCAAAGCGGTGCAGAAAGCGTCCGGCAGCAGATGAGATCTCCTGTTTGGGGGGTACCTTCGCTTTTATTTTCTCTTCAAGGCTGGACAGGGTAACAGGCTCTCCCTTCATCTGCAGTTTTTGTGCTGTGGTTTTTGCCGGTGGCATCACCATCCACAACACCAGATAGATCAAAATACTGGCACCCCAGGCAATGGCAAAGAGAACAAACAGCAATCGGGTAATGGTGACATCAATCCCGAGATAGGCCGCTACGCCGGAGGCGACACCTCCCAGAATGGAGTTGTCAGGATCCCTGAACAGGCGCTTTGGAGTCGTGGATGATCCGTCTTCAGCGTCTTCCGGTCCCTTTTTTGCAGCACCTTCAAAGTCTTCAAAATCCTCTACGGTGCCAATCTGCCTGATAACCTCGTCAACATCCGCCGCAGTGACGGCCTGTTTCGTTGTATGAGTACGCTGGGTAAATATTTCGGCTATGCGATTTTCAATGTCGCGGGTGATTTCTTCGCTGTCATCATATGCACGGAAATGATTTCGAATCGCTGAAAGGTAGGCTTCAAGCCGCAGGTATGCAGTCTCTTCAACATGAAATATCAAACCGGCAATGGTTATACTGATTGTCTTGTCCATGGTTTTATTGTGCTTTATAGTTTTGGATTAGCCGGCCGATGGATTTTGACAGCCCTTCCCAAACCTTTGTCATATGTCCCAGCGTCTCTTTTCCCTTCGGAGTCAGTGTATAATACTTCCTCGGGGGGCCGGCTTCGGACTCCACCCATGAATAATCAAGAAGATCGGAACGGTTCAACCTCGACAGAATCGGATACAATGTGCCTTCCACGACAATGAGATTAAGTGATTTCAACTCCCTGATGATATCGCTCGCGTACACTTCCCCCTGGGAGATGATCAACAGGATCGTGAACTCCAGCGACCCTTTGCGCATCTGTGCCTCAATATTCTCCAGATTAAACCTGTTTTTCTTGCTCATACTGTCTGTTTTGTTTGAATAAAGTAAATATAGTACAAGCTACTTTGTTTTGCAAGGTACTTGAAATAAAAAAATACTATGGGCGGGTATGGGGAAAGGAAGGATAAAATCGATGGATCCGGAATTCTGAGGCGGAGGTTACCGTCCTGAATTCGAAAACCCGATACTTTCCAGGGAGAGCTTTCATGTTCTGTTGACTTACATAGCTCTGCCATGTATATTAGTTCTATGTATAATACGAAGATCGCAAAGACTTAATAAAGACTTAATATGGACATCAGCAAAGATCTGGTTGCCGCCTCCTCCACGCCCCTCGTTTTGGCGATTCTGGCCGAGAATGAGAGCTATGGTTATGCGATTATCCAGCGGGTTAATGATCTGTCCGGCGGTAAACTGGAATGGACCGACGGAATGCTCTATCCCGTGCTGCATCGGCTTGAGCGTCTTGGTTACGTCAAATCGACATGGAAGACAGCCGATAGCGGCCGCAGTCGCAAGTACTACCGAATTACAAATGAAGGCCGGGAGCAATTGACGAGCCAGCAGCGACAATGGCAGGTGGTGGATTCCACTCTGCGAGATATCTGGTCGACTTTTGTACCGGCAAAAGGACAACAGCTGACGCCAACACCGGGGGGAGGTTAACGCGCAATCATGGGTACAGGTAAACGGGACATACTCGAAGAGCAGATAAGGCAGTGGCAGGCCTATTTGCACCGGCACAAGGCCATTCATCATGCCGACGCAGAGGAATTGGAAAGCCACCTTCGTGATCAGATCGAGGGTCTTGTCGATAGCGGTTTGGCGGACGACGAAGCTTTTCTGGTGGCGGTCAAGCGGATGGGTAATCTGGATTCCCTTTCACGGGAGTTCGCACGTGAACACTCCGAGAGGCTGTGGAAGCAACTGGTGGTTACCCATGATGCTGGTGTCGTATCCCGTGGCGGTCTGCAGGCCGACATCGCCATCGTTCTACTTCTCGCGGCCGCCGCTGCGCTGGCGATCAAGGTGCCTCAGCTGTTCGGCTATACCATGGACGATCCGCACGTCCCGTTCTATGCACGCAACCTCAGCTTTTTCGTACTTCCGCTACTCACCGGTTATTTCGTCTGGAAACGCCGGATAAATTGGGACACCTGTCTCTGGTTCGCTATGGCCTTCATTATGGCTGCCGTTTTCGCGAATGTTTATCCATTTCAGCCGGAAAGCCATACCCAGATACTGTCGGCGTTGCATCTGCCAATTGCCTTGTGGTTGATTGTGGGCATCGCATACGTCGGAGGCCACTGGCGTGCCGACGGCGGGCGCATGAACTTCATCCGCTTTTCCGGCGAACTGTTCATCTATTACGTGCTCATTGCCCTCGGCGGCGGTGTACTCACGGCCTTCACAGCTATGATGTTCGATGCCATCGGACTGGATGTTGAGTGGTTCGCTGCGGAATGGCTGATCCCTTGTGGAGCGATGGGTGCCGTCATCGTCGGAGCATGGCTGGTAGAGGCGAAGCAGAGTGTCATCGAGAACATGGCGCCGGTATTAACACGCCTCTTTACGCCGCTATTCACCCTGGTGTTACTGGCCTTTCTCATCACCATGATCTGGACCGGGAGCGGATTCGAGATGGAACGAGAAGTTCTCATCGGTTTCGACTTGCTGCTGGTTGTGGTTCTTGGCCTGCTTCTCTACAACGTCTCGGCACGCGACCCTCTGGCAAAGCCAGACGCATTCGACATGCTTCAGCTCCTGCTCGTGATCAGTGCCCTGATCGTGGACATTGTGGCGCTCGGAGCGATCGCCGGGCGTATTTCGGAATTCGGGTTCACGCCAAACCGGATAGCCGCACTGGGTGAGAACATCATCTTGCTCATCAACCTCTCATGGTCGGCCTGGTTATATGGCCGTTTCATCCTCGGCCACGGTTCGTTTGCCTCTCTGGAACGCTGGCAGACCGATTACCTTCCGGTTTATTCGGTGTGGGCAGGGTTTGTCGTCATCGCTTTTCCTCCTTTATTCGGTTACGCCTGATAAATCCCACCTGTACTTCAAAAAGTTCCGATGGAGGAAGAAGGAACGGAACTGAAACTGGACCTGCATGCGCGGCGGACGGGCCCGGCGTGTATCCATTCCTTGCACACGCCTGTCATAATCAAAAACAATACACGTCATAATAATTACCTGTCAGAGATTGGTATGAATCATTTTTATCATAGGGTTCTTCAGACCTATTCGAAAATGATAAATTTCTGCAGCATGAATAACAAAAGAAAGACTTCATCACATAGTACCGGACAATCCACGACAACCAACGGAAGCAAGTGCCCTTTTAGCGGCGGGGCATTACGGCAGACGGCCGGTGGCGGCACCAAACTTCACGATTGGTGGCCAAACCGGTTGAATCTCAATATTCTTCGCCAGCATTCTGCGTTGTCCAACCCGATGGGCGAGGATTTCAACTATGCGGAAGAGTTTAATAAACTGGATCTGGAGGCTGTAAAGAAAGATCTCACTGAGCTGATGACCGACTCCCAGGAGTGGTGGCCGGCGGATTTCGGCCATTATGGTCCGCTCTTCATTCGCATGGCGTGGCACAGCGCAGGCACCTATCGTGTTTCTGATGGCCGCGGAGGAGGAGGTACCGGCAACCAGCGTTTTGCCCCTGTTAACAGCTGGCCCGATAATGTGAATCTCGACAAGGCTCGCCTTTTGCTATGGCCGGTCAAGAAAAAATACGGC
>JBBDRV010000162.1:0-28869 GCA_040905285.1 Balneolaceae bacterium
CAGAACGGTGGTCAGTCCCCCGAGCAGTGTAAAGAACCCATAGCTGGCCATTCCGCGGGCAAGGGATTTACGTATTACGGAAGACGGCAGAGAGAGGGTCATTTCTCCCCTTCTGACAAGTGTTGCTATCAGGAGACACGGCTGCAGGGCATAGGCTGCTGTAAAAAGCAGGATAAATGTATCAAAGGGGATCATCCCGAAAAAGTAGATACCCAGTACCAGAATGACGGCGGCCCGGAGGATAACTTCGGAAACGAGGGATCCGGTAACGGAATCCCGGAGGGACCGCAGGTAGCTGTTCAGCACTTCAAAGTAAAGAATAAACAGGGTGAGCGGCAGGATATAGAGAAAGAAGTCTGCAAAGAGGGGCGATCTGTCAGCGTAAATATCCGTCAGCGTCTCACCAAAAAGCCAGAAAAGCAGACTGAAGACAAGGAAACCGATCATCGGGATGACCAATGCCAGAAAAAGAAGCCCGTGGTGTCTGCCGGCCGTATTTTTAAACAGCGGGAAAAAACGGATCACGACATGCCGCATGCCCAGATGAGCAAACTGGGCGCCGATCACGGAAGCTGATATCAGTACTCTTGTCAGTCCGTACTGATCCGGATTCAGAATGTGGGGATAGAGAAAAAGGGTGAGAACAGTGCCAAGGGCAATACCCGCATATGTATAGGCGGCATTAAACAGGCTCTGTCTGGCAATTATTCCCAAAGGTCGGTTTGCTGGTTCTGGTTCAGCTCTATAATACAGAAACTCGGTCCGGTACAAAACCGCTGCAAATTGGTATATTCAATGCCGGACGGGCCGGATGAGCGCCCGGCGTTTTACCGGATTCCCCGGTGCCGACCTGTCCGGATCTGAAATTATAAAATACGACAGGATGAGGAAACCGGCCATGCGAATCGGAATGATTATGGACACGTCATTTCCTCCGGATATCCGGGTTGAAAATGAAGCGATAACCCTGATGGACCGGGGGTTTGAGGTTTTTCTGTATCATATTGACTATGACACCAGACCCGCCCGGGAAGAGTACAGGGGCATCCGCATTTCCCGTAAAAGAGGAGGATGGTTGCTGTACAAGCTTTCAGCATTGGTATATACGGTCCCCTTCTTTCGGTGGACAGTCGGGGGAAGCATCCGGAAATTTATCCGTGAGAACCGGATTGATATCCTGCATGTCCATGATATGGTGATAGCCGGCGCTGCTTTCAGGGCCAACAGGCCGTTCTGTCTGCCGGTCATCCTGGATCTTCATGAAAACCGGCCGGAGATAATGGAAATGTACAAGCATGTCAACAGCCTGCCGGGGCGCTGGCTGATCAGAACGGACCGGTGGAGGCGCAGACAGCGGGAACTGATGAAGGCAGCCGATCACGTCATCCTGGTGACTGAGGAAGCAAGGCGTGTATCGGAAGCGGACGGTATACCATTATCCAGGACCACCGCAGTGCCCAATGTCGTGCGGGCCGGACCGGACACACCGGACACCGGCTGCACACCCACGGATACTGCGAAGGATACTTTTACTTTGCTGTATATCGGTGATACGTCTCTCAGGCGGGGAACCGAAACGGCCCTGAAAGCCGTGGACCTCCTCAGGGAAAAAATTCCCGGCATTCAGCTGCGCCTGGTCGGCAGCAGTAGCCAGGATGACGAACTGTACCGGATTGTAAGGGAGAGACGTCTGGAAGGACGGGTTCATTTTGAAGGGTGGCAGAAGCCGGAGCTGCTGCCCGGCTTTATCGAAAAATCAGATGTCTGCCTGTCTCCGCTGCTTCGGAACATCCATCACGATACCACCTATGCCAATAAGCTTTTTCAATATATGGCCGCGGGAAAGCCTGTAGTGGCAAGTGACTGCACCGCCCAGGCGGCCGTGGTAAAGCAGGAAAAATGCGGTCTGGTCCATCGGGCGGGGGATGCCGGCGATCTTGCAGATGCGGTTCTGACGTTGTACAGGGATAGAGGCAGCAGGGAGGAAATGGGCAGGAACGGTCTCGCTGCGGTAAAGGAACGCTGGAACTGGGAGACTGCCGGCAGCTCCCTTGTGGCTGCTTATGAAAGATGCCTGTCCTGAAGGTTTGCTGCCGTCAGGCTCATTACAAACAACACGGCCGGTGAGTGGTACGGTACATTTTCGATAAACCCGCCTGGCCCGGCCGGCCTGGAGTGGAAAACTGTGCCGCGGAAATGGCGGAGCTGCGCGGCCCGGAAAAATCAGGGGCGCCTCCCGTAAACCAGAATCCAATCATTTCTCTTCCAGTCACGGAACTGTACACGGGTCAGATCGACATCGGGATCTATAAGCTTTCTCTCCGGTCCTGCATTCAGTGAGCAGACAGCGTCGGCAAACACCGGCTGACGGTTATGAATGGAACTGAGCCTGCGAGCGAACTGAACGATCAGCTGCGGCCGGCTGCTCATCTTGCGCTCCTGCCAGTTTTTTAAATAGCCTTCTGTACGGATCTTTTCTTTTTCACCGAAATCGGGGTTGATGGTGTAAAATTCAGTGGTACATGATTTGGTTCTCAATTTCATGCGCCAGGCAATCCTGTGTCCCTCTTCCGTCCAGCCCGGATTTCCGGGTATGGCATAGTGGCGCAGCGGGACGGTCACCTGTATCAGCCCCCATAAGACAAGTCCCGCTGCAGTAAGCCGGGCGGAAGCAGAGAATTCCGGTGGTCTCCTCAACGTACGCACGTCCTCCGGGCTCATCCGGAAATCCCAGGTCAGGATGCCTGCAACGGTAAAGCCGCAGACAAACGGAACCAGGCTGAACCCCTCATGAAACCAGCAGGCGATGAACCCTCCTGCCAGTGACACTGCAGCCAGAAACCCGTTCCGGTAAGCGGTGCCGCCCCTTATGTAGTTATAGATTTGTCCGGGCCAGGATGCCGGCAGGAACAGAATCAGGGATCCTGCCATAAGCCAGGGAAATATCCCGATGGAGAACAGCCGGTCGTTGGTGAAGTGGAAAAGCACCAGCAGTACGGCAATCCAGGGACGGGTCTTCCTGTATAGAAGCAATGGGAAAGCCAGCAAATCTATCATCAGTCCCGTATAGCTGATAAACAGGCTGACCTCGGGAATGCTGAAATAGGAGCCGGCCAGCGGGAAGTCATCCCGCCGCCCCAGCCAGATGACCAGGGGTGAACCGGACAGCCAGTCCCGGTTTAATTTTGCGATGCCGCCCATGAAATAAACGAGACCGATTTGAAAGCGTAACAGAAGCAGAGGCCATTGCGGGATCCACTGACGCTTTACTTCAGGCCTCAGCCATGAATCGATTGAAAATGTCCGGTTGGCCGGCACAACCGCCATGATAAAACCGATCAGGATCACCAGGTAAAAATGGTTGAGATAGCGGGCCTGTTCCAGCAGAAAAGTATATGTAAAAAGAAAAAACAGGAGGATGGCGCTCACGCGGTACAGGAATCCGGCGATAATAAACAGGGACAGCAGACCCATCAGGACGAACAGCAAGACCATGCCGTCTGCAGGCAGGGGTTCGATCCAGGAAAATCCTTCATAGCTGAAGTTGAAAATGGGATCTCTCCAGTAGCGGTGGATCCATCCCCGATCAACATAACGGCAGACTTCCCACAACATGACCATGCCGAACAGAATGCGAAAACAGGCAAGGCCACCGGCCCTGACCGGCTGGAAAAAGATTCTCATCGTTTGACACCCGATATGTATAAGTGCGGTTCAGTAATTCAATCCCGGGAACTGGTCCGCCAGCGGTATACCCCGACTGCCCGGTCCGGCCCTGCAGGATTTGCCGCGAAATCCGGGTCCTGCATGGTCAGGCGGAAGATGTATCAATCATCGTCATCATCATCCCGATCCTCATCGTCGTCGTCATCGTCGTCAAACCGGCTGTCATCATCCCGATCACCATCATCATCATCGCCATCATCATCACCGGTTCCGGATGAGCGGATTACGACCACGGTTGACCTCGTATTGTTAGAGGAATTGTCATCGTCGTAATTATGGCTGGCAACCAGGGTATGCAGACCGGTTCCGGCATCACCGGTATCCCAGCTGAATTCCAGTGTGACGGAATCATTTTCGTTCAACGCATCGCTGACGGTTCGGGTATCGATTGTGGTGTTTTCAGACCGGTTGGCCAATGTAAGGGTGAAAGGACCTGACACACCCTGCTCACCAAGATTTTCAAGGGTAATTCCAACCCTGGTCTCCTGTCCCCCTCTTACTGAAAAAGGGGCATCGATGTCCGTGATGCCGATGTCGCCGAGTCCGTTTTCCCCTTCGTCGTCCCCGGGACTGTCGTTTTCGTCCTCTCCGTCGTCATCTTCCCCTTCATCCTCCTCGGGATTGTCGTTTTCGTCCTCTCCGTCGTCATTTCCCCCTTCATCCTCCTCGAGACTGCCGTCTCCGTCCTCTCCGTCGTCATTTTCCCCTTCATCCTCCTCGAGACTGCCGTCTCCGTCCTCTCCGTCGTCATTTCCCCCTTCACTGTCATCCGGATTGCCACGGCTGTCACCGGCAGCTTCAATGGTGACCGTTACAGAGAATGAATTGTTGTCCGGGTTGTCATCTTCCATATCATGGGAAATGACAAGGTTGTAATCTCCGGCAGCAGTTCGGCCGGTACCCCAGGTTAAAACCAGTGCCGTCGAATCTCCTGCGGCCAGTCCGTTATTGATTGAGAGGGTATCGATTGCAAGGGGGCTGACCGCCAGGCTGTCAGACTCATTGGCAGACCCACCGGCGGATAAGCTGTCTGCCTCACCGGCGGCAGCCACATTAATTGTTTCGGAGATATCCTGTTCTCCCAGATTTCTGATCATTGTTTCCAATGTTACTGTCTGGCCTTCTTCAGCTGAGGTGGGTAAATTTACTCCGGTAATTTCCAAGTCCCTGACAGGTGATACATTGCCTGTCTCATTATTGAAAACATCGCATGATACAGCCGCAAACAGGACGAGAAAAAAGAGACTGGATTTCTTCATTTTGCAAGAGGTTGACTCACTGTTTCCTATAAGCATATTGCATAAGCGGACGAACTAAAATAGCTCAGACTATGAACCCGGTGTAAAAATCCTTAGGGGCGGTTGTAATACGTACGCCGTGATTTAACCGGATTTTTTGCAGCTGTCACCCGTTTCAACCGGGTTAGGATGGAGTTATATTGTCAAACATCCGGGAATCATCCGCCGGCGAACGACGTTTATTACTAAATAACCTTCCATGTTTAACTATACAGCCACTTACACAGACCAATATCAGCTGACAATGGCAGAGGTCTATTTCCTGAAGGGGCAGAAGGGCAGCAGGGCCGTATTCGACTATTTCTTTCGGAAGCTTCCGTTTGACGGGGGATATGCTGTTTTTGCCGGGCTGGATAACTTGCTGGAAATCCTTGAAACGCTGCAGTTTGATAAAAATGACCTGGAGTTCCTGAGGGAACAGGGGATGCATCCGGATTTCCTCGAATACCTGAAAGGATTCCGGTTTACCGGAAATATATATGCGTCGAGAGAAGGAGATCTCCTGTTCCCGACACGCCCCGTACTCCAGGTGGAAGCGGATATAATTGAAGCTCAGATTATAGAAACGCTGCTGCTGAATATTTTAAATTTTCAGACACTTATTGCCACGAAAGCCAGCCGCATGCGCCTGGTAGCGGGAACGTGCAAATTGATTGACTTTGGCCTTCGGCGGGCTCACGGTCCGGGTGGGTATTATGCAAGCCGGGCGGCTTTTATCGGCGGTTTTGATGCAACCAGCAATGTGCTGGCCGGACGTGATTTCAATATTCCCGTTTCGGGGACGATGGCCCATTCTTTTGTGCAAAGTTATGACAGGGAAATCGATTCGTTTCGCGACTTTGCAGAAATTCGCACGGATGATTGTGTTTTGCTGGTGGATACGTACGATACGCTGAAGAGCGGGGTGCCCAATGCTGTGATTGTGGGAAAAGAGATGGAAAAGCGCGGAAACCGGCTGAAGGGGATTCGCCTGGATAGCGGAGATCTTGCCTGGCTGGCCAAGAAAGCGAGAAAAATGCTGGATGATGCCGGACTCGGTTACGTAAAAATTGCGGCCTCAAACCAGCTGGATGAAAAGGTGATTAAAAGCCTGCTCGATCAGAAAGCGCCGATCGACCTGTTTGGCGTTGGAACCAGCCTGGTCATCGGACGGCCCGATGCGGCGCTGGATGGAGTTTACAAACTCTCCTTCGCCAATGACGGACCACGCATCAAGCTGTCCGAATCGCTGGAAAAAGTTACACTGCCCCACAGAAAACAGGTTTACCGGATGCTGGACAAGTCCGGCAATTTTATCGGGGCAGATGCGGCAGCACTGGTTGATGAAATGGGGGTTGACAGGATGTTTCATCCCTTCGAACCCCGCAAATCCCTTTCACTGGCAGAATACGAGAGAGAGCCCCTTCTTGAGAAAGTGATGGACAGCGGCCGGAGGCTATCCGGTAATAAACCCCTGGACCAGATATCCAGCTACAGATCCGCACGCATGAGGCAGCTCCCCGAAGAATACAGACGGTTTTATAATCCGCATATTTACAAAGTGGGCATCAGCGAGGGGCTTAAAGGGGAACGTGACAGGTTAACCGACTGGTACGAACAGGCTTCAGGCAGGTAAGTGCCCGGGCAGACAGGGGGTCTGACTATGCCTCTGACTATGCCGTGGTGTCCGGCTATCTTTTCTGAATAAACTCTTCAATCATAAACGAGTTGTCGGGATGGACAAAGAAACAGTCCCTGACCCCGTCATCTGCGGACCGGATGATGGTATCCTTTTTCACCAGGGCCTGATCCCTGAAAAAGTAGAATTCATAGCCGTGCCTTTTCAGAATGGATTCAATCTGTTTTTCCCTGAAGTCAAAAAGTATTTCACAAATGATAACCGGCCGGTGTCTGGAGATGACCCCCTCAGCCCCTGTCAGAATGCTCGATTCGGACCCTTCCGTATCTATTTTTATCAGGTCAACCGCCCCAATCTGATGCCGGTCGCAATAGGCGTCCAGTGTTGTGGCCTCCACCCTGTAGCTTCGGGTTTTTCGGGGAGTCACCTTTGTTGAGGCATGGCTTTCCCCCGACAATACATGGCTGGTAAACCGGTATTTGTCATTTTCTATCTCCTGAAAAGTCAATTCCCCACCTGAATCACCCAGGGCTAATTTTTCAGCCGTTATCCGGTCGTTCATTCTGTTTAACGCCACATTTTTCCCGAGGTAGGTAAAGGCTCCCTCTGCCGGCTCGAAGCTGAATACCCTGATATTTCTGTTTTCCGCACAGGCCAGCAGGCTGTAGTAACCTATATTTGCCCCTGCATCAACAAATGTATCCACCTTTTTTATCAGCACGGTGAAAAGGGTTGAATATTCGAATGAGGACATTCCATGCCAGAACAGTCTCTGGGTGAGATAACTGGTTTGGTTGGTGGACAGTTTAAAGCTGGTCTGCCCGGTATCGACGGTTATTGTCCCGGAAGGCGGTATTTTTACACTGTCGGGCAGAAGAGGGGAAAGGACTTTGTTTACCCATCTGAGAAAGAAATTGGCATATCTGTTATAGATCAACAAGTAAATCAGGTCCATCTGCTCATCCTGCTGTTATATTAAGGGATCTTCAAGAATAAGCTGCGACAGCTTTTTTGTCAGTTCTATTCTCGAATAGGGATGATTCTCCATGCGGGCTTTTGATATTGTCCGGCCGGCCTGTTTTGAAAACGTTTCAAGAGCGGTTTTGATCTTGCCGATATCGTTGAACTCCGCTGTATATCCGGCTTCCTGCTCCCGCAGTATGCGTGCGCTTTCACCGTCTTCCGGCCCCAGGACCAGGACAGGGCGGCCGCTTCCCAGGTATTCGAAGAATTTACCGGGAATATGGTGCTGCATATGTTTTGTATCGGGTATGCATAAAAGAAGGAGATCGGCTCCGCACATTTTTTCAAGGGCCTTCCGGTGGGGCAGGTAGTCTTTGACAGAGACTGACTTTTCCAGGCCCAGTTCGTTCAGCACGGTGTGGAGGCGGGGGTGGACATGGCCGATAAATTCCACGTTCAGTTTTATCGCCGGGCTTACTTCAGCAACCGCTTTTAAAAAAGCGTCCGGGACCGCCGCCTCACCGATGTTGCCTATATGCCGGATCATGAGCTCCGGGGAAAGAGAAGGGCCTGCAGCAATGGATTGGAAATCATCCGGATCAAAGCCGTTCGTTATCACCCGGTAACCTCTCTCGGAGATTTTGCGGAAATTTTCTGCCTGCGGCCGGCTGACGACGATCACTTCATCAGCCTGTTTAAGTACGGTCTTTTCCAGTTTTTCATCGACCTGTTCTGCCATGCGGGTACGGGGCAGCAGCTGGTTATAATAGACCCGGGACCAGGGATCGCGAAAATCAGCCAGCCAGCGGACCTGCTGTTTCTGTTGAAGGTGCCTGCCGATGAAATGGACGGAATGTGGAGGCCCGGTGGTGATCACCGTACTGATCCCGTGCGCTCTTATGATCTCTTCCGATTTTCTTTTAGCGGTGAGAAGCCATCCCGCCCTTGCATCGGGGATAAAAATATTGGCCCGTATCCAGCTGCCGAGAGCGGACCGGAACGAATTTGCCTGCAGTTCGATGGTCGGCTTGACACTCTCTGCCCTGTCGCCGCTCAGCCCGGCGTATATGCCGAAAGGTTCGATGGTTTTTGACTTGTAAACGGTTATCCCGTCCGGTATTTCCCTGACCAGGCTTTGATCCCGGATCGGATAGGTAGGATTGTCCACCGTCAATACAAAAGGCCGGACGCCGAACCGTGGAAGGTATTTGGCAAATTTCAGGTACCGCTGAACCCCAGGCCCTCCGCTGGGCGGCCAGTAATAGGTGACTATAAGTACGTTATGCTCCATCTGCTGTATCCGGCCTCCGCCGGCGTTTCCACCAGAAGGCCAGCAGCACAGCTCCGGCAAGCCACTGCAGGAGATTGGCAGCCCAGCTGATTCTGCTTCCCCAAATATGAGATACCGGATTAAAAGCAAGTGCAAGCGTGTGCTCACCGTCGGGAATCTCGAATCCCCTTAACAGGTAATTCGTCTTGTAAATCGGAATTTCCTCACCGTTCAGAGTGGCCGACCACCCCGGCGGATAAAAGATCTCGCTCAAAACCAGGAAGCCGGGGCCTGACCGGCTTATATCCAGTTCGATATTCCGGGCCGAATAGGCAGTGACGTCCACTGTGGCATCCGGATCGTCCCGGATATCGGGTTCACTGACTGTTTCCACAACGGCGTATTCTGCGGGGTCAAATCCCCCGTCCGGCAGAATCATGTCGAATGCCTCCTGCGGTGACCCCGCCGGCTGCACGCTGTCGACAAACCAGGCCTTGGGCATGACCCCGGTGTTTTCATAGACATAATAATCCCCCCGGGTATGTATTTCCCGGAATCCACGGAGCGGAAGCTCCCGGCGCGCGGAGATGTAGCGGATATTCAGCATGTCCAGCAGCTCTTTGTTGATTCCGAGGGACCCGGTAAACAGCCCCTGATCAAGTACATCCTGTATAATACTTAGTTTAGCTCCTGAATATCCCCCAATAGAGGGATAGAAATAGCTCGGGATCGCATTATTGAATGGATTGTCATCCAGGGGCAGGGCACGGTAGGGGTAGCCGGCGGGGCTTTCGACGATCTCTGCAATGTATCCGTCAACAGGACTTTGCCGGGCTTCAATGGCATCTGTCAGTTCGACCTGCCGGTCGACGAGCGCATCATCGCTGATATAGCGGCTTCCTGCGGTCAGCAAGTCCAGCGAGGCCAGTAAAATGAGTGCGGCTGCCAGAAATTCGCTGCTGATCCAGGATTGCAGGTAGAAAGCGATCATCAGTATTGCGGCGCCGACAAGCAGCAGATAACGCAAAATGTCATTTCTGGCCAGACTCCTGCGTTCCGGCTTGAAGCGGGTTTCTATAATCTGGTTAACCCGCTGCCGGACCTGGCGGTTGTCCGGAGACAGGTCATTTTGTGCGGCAATCTGTTCTGCGATAAGAGCGTGTTCACGATCACTTTCAAACGGGAATATCGTGCCGCTTCCCAGCAGCAGTACAATGCCCAGCCCGAAAGCAATGCCGGCGGGCATATAAAGTTCTTTTAATCCGTTCTTTTGATGCTTTATCAGTCTGAAACAGGTTTCAAGTCCGAATACAGCGATGACAGAAGAGGTAAAGACAGTGACGATCAGCCACATTTCCGGCGTCCTGAACTTGTCGAATCCGGGCAGGATGTTAAACCAGAGCGTATTGGGTGGGAAATGATATCCCCAGGAAAAGGTCAGTGCCAGGAGCCCGATCCCGAAAAAGAGGAATTTGATTTTTCTCCGGCTCCTGAAGATCCCGATCAGGAAAAGCAGGAACGCAATCGCCCCCAGATAGTGCGGGCCGCTCGTGCCCGGCTTTTCACCCCAGTACGCCATGCCGCTGTCGCCTCCGAACAGATTGGGGATAATCAGGGTAAGGGATTCAAGAATGCCCTGGGACCATGCAAAAGCGTAATCCAGCGTCAGGCCGCTCCCTGCAGCTATTTCAGCTATCGCAGAGCCCCCCCGGATGCTGTGCGGTGAGTATTCCATCAGCCGCCAGTACTGCTCTGCGGTACCCAGCAGGCCAAGCAGGACAGCTCCGGCAATGAGTACAGCCGGCTGTCCCCAGCCCCGCAAATTGCGGTCCCTGTAATATGTCCACGTATCATACAGGAAGACCCCGGCAAACAGATATGCGAAATAGTAGGTTACCTGTGGATGTCCCGCCCTGAACTGAAGTGTGCAGGCGATTGCAAACAGGAAAAATCCCCACCAGCGGTTTGAGTGGGACCGTGTTATCAGCCAGTATCCGCTGAACATCCACGGGATGTACGAATAGGCTATGAATTTGGTATTGTGGCCTGCCCCTATAATGATGGGGACGTAGGTGGTGAAACTGATGAAGATGGATCCCAGTGCGGCAGTCAGCGGGCGAAAACCCTGAAGGATAAAGAAAAAATAGGCCCCTCCCAGCAGAACCCAAAAGGGAACCGCCGGCCAGATGACTCGCAGCCGGTCGAAAACAAGGTTGTCCAGGTGCGGGACTGATTTGTATACATGAACCACATAGGCCGGCATTCCACCAAACATGTCGGTGGCCCACAGCGGCTCTTCGCCGTCATGCTCCGCCCGGTATTCAAAGACGGATTGTGCTCCGGCCCGCCACTGGACAGTGTCATGGCCCATGAATTTCTGGTCACCCAGAACTGAAAAATAAAAAAGAATGACAGGGAGTATGAACAGGACGGAGAGAGCCAGTGCGTGCTGTTTCCTGACGGACAGTACTGGGGCAGGCCCTCGGTCTGGATCGGTTTTCCGGGGCATGGTCAGTCAATCACCCGGGGAACGCGGAAATAGTCGGAATCGGCATCAGGTGCATTTTTCAGGGCGTCCTCATGAGAAACCGGATCCGTTGCCTCGTCCCTTCGGAAATGGGTGTCCAGGTCGGTTACGTGCTCAAGCGGTTCAACGCTGTCCGTGTCCAGCTCATTGAGGGTTTCAATATAACCCAGAATCTGATTCATATCCCCCCGCAGCTGTTTAACCTCTTCGCCGGACAACTGCAGTTTCGCCAAATCCGCCACATACTTTATATCTTCGTCGGTTACGGCCATAATCTGTTTTTTTGTTCAGGTAAAATTGAATTTAATAAAGATTCATGAAAATGAAGAATCCGGGACTTGTCGAGCTGCCGGACCAGGCTAGCCCTGCAGGCCCCGGCCGCTGATCAGATGGCTGATACGGCTGATACGGAGTCTAATATCTGACGGCGGCACATAGGGCTTCTGTAAAGGTGATCGTATTGCCGCTTCCCCCGATATCGGGTGTACAGACATATTTCTGATCCTGCAGCACCCGGTAAAGTGCAGAGAGGATACGGTTTTTAACAGCCGTTTCATCCAGGTAATCCAGCATCATGACTGCCGAAAAAAGCATGGCCGTAGGGTTGGCCAGGTTCTTTCCGGCAATATCGGGAGCAGAGCCATGTACCGCTTCGAACATGGCTGCATCATCTCCGATATTGGCAGCGCCTGTTACACCGAGTCCGCCGACAATGCCCGATGCCAGATCCGACAGGATATCGCCGAACAGATTTGTGGTGACGATCACATCGAATTGTCCCGGATTCATTACCATCTGCATGGCCATGTTGTCCACGATAAGATCCTGGAATTCAATTTCCGGATAGTCCCCGGCAATCTCCTCTCCGACTTTCAGGAACAGTCCGGTCGTCAGCTTCAGAATATTCGCCTTGTGAACCAGTGTCACTTTTTTCCTGTCATGCGACCGGGCGTACTCAAACGCCGACCGTATAACCCGGGTGCTGGCCTTGCGGGTGACTACGGCTATGCTTTCCGCGTGTTCATTATCTTTCACCCACGCTTCTTTACCGATGTAGAGCCCCTGGGTATTTTCGCGAAATGTGATTATGTCTACATTTCTGTAGGGCGTATCAATATTCGGAAGGGATTTGGCCGGCCTGATATTGCTGTAGAGGTCAAACTCCTGACGCAGGCTTACATTGACTGAGCGGAATCCTTTTCCCACAGGGGTGGTTAAAGGGCCTTTAAGTGCTATACGGTATTTCCGGATCGCCTCCACCGTATCCCCGGGTATGGCTTTGCCGGTTTCCCTGAAGGCCGCTTCCCCCGCCTGACACTCAATCCAGTTGAATTCTCCCCCTGCCGCTTTTAAAATTTTGGTTACCGATTTCGTAATTTCAGGCCCTATCCCGTCTCCGGGGATCAGTACGATGTTATGCATTGAAATTTGCTCTGTTGGTTGATTCTTTTGATGTTCGCTTTGCCGACGATGTTTAACGCTGCTGATTTGCAACAAAAAAGATACTAAAAAAGAGTGTCAACAGCATGCCCGTCACTTAAAAGCGGGGATCGTCAGCACATGCTTCCCGGGGATGTGCAGGCTCATGACGCTGATCTGATGGCTGATACGGTCCGGGACTTTTTTAGAAGCCTGAAATTTGCTATCTCTGATTGCACCTGTTTCCTGCTAATGGCAGCAGTTACCTGCTAATTTCACCCGCTCTGCATATATGATTCGCCGACGTCGACATAACGGTCCGAGAGCTCCTGCAAAAGAGATATTCGGCTGGGCCATGTTTGATTTTGCCAATCAGTCGTACACACTGCTGATCATCACGGTAATTTACCCCGTACTTTTTACGACGGTGATCGCAGGGGATGCCGGTGACGACTACCGCCTGGGAAATCTGTTGTGGAGTGTCGCACTGGTTATCAGTTATCTGATGGTTGTTTTTTCAGGTCCTGTTCTGGGAGCTGTCATGGATTTTTCTGCAGGCAAGAAGAGGTTTCTTTTCTACAGTTACATAGCCACGGTCATCAGCACGTCTATGCTGTATTTTGTCGAGCCGGGAATGATTATGCTGGCTGTCCTGCTGCTGGTGATATCCAATTTTGCCTATTCAATCGGGGAAAATTTTATAGCTTCTTTTCTGCCCAGCCTCGGTCCCCCGCAGGATCTGGGAAAAATTTCAGGATTCGGATGGGGCCTCGGCTATATGGGCGGTCTGATATCCGCCGGGTTTGTTATTCTGGTGCTTGGAGATGCCACCGAAGAAAATTTTGAACAGATCCGGTGGGTCGGACCGTTTGCAGCCGGTTTTTTTATGCTTGCGGCCATTCCAACCTTCATCTGGCTCAGGGAGCCCGGTGTAAAACAGGATTTGCCGTTAAATCAGAGTTACAGCAGCGTCGGCTTCAGCCGGCTGGGCAAAACAATCAGTGAAATCGGTCAGTTCCGGGACCTCGCCGTCTTTCTCATATCTGTTTTTTTTGCAATGGCAGGAATCTACATCATCATTTCATTTGCATTCATCTATGGAGACCAGGTGGTCCGCTGGGATGAAGAAGTGAGAATACTGATGTTTGTGGTCGTACAGATTACAGCTGCTCTCGGTGCCTTTTCATTCGGGTTTATTCAGGACAAAATAGGAGGCAAGGCCACCTACATGATCACACTCTCCCTGTGGTTTCTGGGTGTCCTTGGGATTTACGGGGTAATAGATATTACCGAATGGCTGAACGCACACCTGGATACCGTTTTTGAAGAACAGTATGTATTTCTCTGCATCGGAATTATAGCCGGCCTGAGCCTGGGATCCAGCCAGTCGGCCAGCCGGGCACTGGTTGGATTGTTCTCCCCCGAAGAGAAAGCGGCCGAGTTCTTCGGGTTCTGGGGGCTTTTTAATAAAATGGCGGGTGTATTCGGGATTATGGGTCTGGGGCTCCTGCAGGTACAATACGGCTTGCACCGCTCGGTACTGTTTTGTGCCGTTCTGTTTTTTGTTGCAATAATCATTTGTATCCTTGTGAACCAGCCGCGGGGAGAAAAGGCGGCTGAACTGTATGATGACTTGAAGGACAGGACGGCCTGAAATAATTGGAAATATGTAATTATTGAGAAAAAAGATGCATTTCTCTTTAAGAATGTTAAATTTGTCGCATTCTACATACAGATCAGGTTAGGGCCTGTTTATTAAAGTAAACGGTGTATGTCACCAACAATTAACAACTATATTGGAGATTAGAATGAGTAGATTAGATCAGGTAAAATCGTTGATGAATGAGCTGGAAGTGGATATGGAGAAGTTTTATGATAAAGGGAATAAGGCTGCAGGCACCCGTGCCCGCAAACAGTTGCAGGATCTGAAGAAGCTGTCCCAGGAGATCCGCCTTGAAATTCAGAATCGCAAGAATAATTCCTGATGTTGACGGCAACAGTACAACTTCTAAAAAAGCCACCTTTCGGGTGGCTTTTTTTATTCTCTGTCTTATCGGATAGTTAATTATCAGCACATATGTATTCCGCCGAACGAATAAAAAAAGAGCCCTCTAAAAGAATAACTCCCCGGGCGATTCGTGCATGGCAGTGGTCAGCGGCTGCCGGGAACCTTGTCTATTTCATCGTGCCGGTTGGCTACTGGTCTGCCTTCGGGGCAGATTCCAGCTCCGGGATTGCGATACTGCTGATCCTCGCAGCGGCCGTTTTGATACTGTGGATCCTCGGAATAACGCTGCTGCCTTATCTGCGCTGGAAAAAGTGGCGTTATTCCATTGATGAGAATGAGATCGACCTGAAAAGGGGGATCCTGATTGTCCGGAGAACGCTGATCCCGCTCAGGAGGGTGCAGCATGTCGATACCCGGCAGGGACCCGTCCTCCGGTATTATAACCTTGCCACCGTTACCATCTCAACGGCGGCTACAACTCATGAAATCCCGGCGCTGGATGCTGAAACGGCTGATAAGGTGAGAGATGTCATTTCCAAATATGCACGTCTGGCGGAAGAAGATGTCTGAGTTCAAACGACAACATCCCGTGGCGGCAGTCACCCGCGCAATCGATCTGATCCGTGATAACCTGATCACCGTTATTATCATTCTTATTTTCGGTGCGGGCGGCGGCGGGCCTTCTTTTCTATGGATGTTCGCGGGCCTGTTCGTTTTTCTGCTTATAGCCGGTGCCGCCGGTTGGTGGCGCTTTGTCTACAGGGTTGAAGACGGGGAACTTCAGATCCATCAGGGGATACTGGTGAGAAAAAGATTCTATATGACGAGAGACAGGATCCAGGTGATCGATGTAACTTCGGGGATCATCCAGCGGATATTCGGTCTGGTCAAGGTGGAGATTAAAACGGCTGGGTCAACGTCCCGTGAAGCGTCGCTGAGTGCCGTTTCCAGAGCGGAAGCGGATGTCCTTACGGACCTTCTGCGGAAGACGCCCGGCTCGTCCCGGTCACCGGAAAAGGCGGCATCAGCTGATGATGCGGAGGCTGCCCGATTCACACTCCCACTCAAAGACCTGCTGATTGCAGCTTCCACGTCGGGAAGTTTCGGAATCGCGCTGTCCATAATAGCAACCGTTTTCTCCCAGATAGAGCCGCTCCTCGATGAATCGGAGGTGTATAACTGGTTTCTTGCGGTCATGCCCGGTGAGACCGATACCCTGTTTATCGTGTCCGTTCTTCTGCTGTTTGTGGTTTTTGCATGGCTGATGTCTTTTTTCGGCACGTTGTTCCGGTTTGGAGATTTCAACCTGACCCTCCATGAGGATGAGATCGTCATCAGGCGGGGAATATTTGAAAAAAAACGAATAACCGTTCCGTTTAATCGCATTCAGGCCGTCAGGATAGTGGAAGGGGTGCTGAGGCAGCCTTTCGGGTACGGAACGGTCTATGTCGAAAGTGCCGGGTACGGTGATCAGAAAGGATCAGGTTCGGTGGTTCTTTTCCCGCTTATTAAGCAGAGGGAACTGGATGCCTTCCTGCAAAGAATACTTCCTGAATACAGGTGTAATTTACAGGCTGTAAAGCCGCCTCCGCGAGCGGTCAGCCGGTATATTATCCGTTCAGCAGCTGTATTTGCCCTGGTGCTGGCGGGAATCCACTGGCTTCTCGGGGGGGGGGCTTTTATCTGGTTTTTACTGATTCCGGGGTTCTTCTGGGGATGGCTAAGGTTCAGGGATTCCGCGGCGGGAGTGGATAAAGAGCGCATCGTGATCAGGGGCAGGATACTGGCGCGGACGACGGCTGTCGTCAGGAGGAACAGGGCCCAGGACATAACAGGCAGTTCCAGCTGGATTCAGCGAATCAGGGGATTGGCCAATATCGACGTTTCTGTTGCTTCGGGAGACCAGGGAAGGAAATTCCAGATCAGGGAACTGGACAGCCGGGATGCGCAGATGCTTCTGCCCTGGCTGGAGAAGGATTTCCGGGCAGGCGGAGGCGGGGAAAGAATCCCGGCTACGGACGCATGCCTGCCGGGCTGGGGCTTCAGCAGGTAATGAGTCCGGGTGTGCCGGCGAGCAGAGAAACAGTCCCGCAGCCGGCTGACAGACCATCGCCGGGCCGGCTGAAACGGCCCGTGACATTCTGCCGGATGTCCCATCCATGCCTCCCGAATTGCCGCTACACGTCTGCGTATTCTTCAACAGGCACACAGGAACAGGCCAGGTTTCTGTCTCCGTAGGCATCGTCTACACGGCTGACAGCCGGCCAGAACTTGTTGAACCTCAAGTCGGGAAGCGGGAAAGCCGCTTTGGCACGGGTGTACGGCCGGTTCCAGTCCTCTTCGAGAAGAACCCGCTGGGTATGGGGCGCGTATTTCAGGACATTTTCAACTTTATCGGCGCTGCCCTCTTCGATCTCTTTTATTTCGGTCCGGATCTGTATCATGGCATCACAGAATCTGTCGAGTTCTTCCTTGGATTCACTTTCGGTCGGCTCCACCATCAATGTGCCCGCAACGGGAAATGACATGGTGGGGGCATGGAATCCGTAATCCATCAACCGTTTGGCTATGTCCGTCGCGTCAATGCCGGCCGTCTGCCTGAACCCCCGGGTGTCAATGATAAATTCATGGCCGGAGTGGCCTGAACGTCCGGTATACAGAATCGGATAATGATCCTTCAGCCGGTCTTTCAGATAATTCGCATTCAATATCGCGAGCATGCTGGCCCGGGTTAACCCGCTGCTCCCCAGCATCCGTATATAGGCATGAGAGATGGTCAGAATGGCCGCACTTCCCCAGGGAGCTGCTGCAATGGCAGGAATGCCTTTTTCACCTCCCACACCGATGACGGGATGGGAAGGAAGGTAAGGGCTCAGCTTCTCATTGACTCCGATCGGCCCCATGCCCGGACCGCCGCCGCCGTGGGGGATGCAAAATGTTTTATGAAGGTTCAGATGGCAGACGTCCGCTCCCACGAGGGCAGGCGACGTAATGCCGACCTGGGCATTCATATTGGCTCCGTCCATGTATACCAGCCCTCCATAGTCATGAATCAGATCGCAGATATCCCTGATCTCCTCTTCAAATACCCCATGTGTGGAGGGATAGGTAATCATCAGCGCGGCCAGGCGGTTCCGGTTGGCCTCCATCTTCTGGCGCAGGTCGTCCAGGTCGATGTTCCCGCGGTCATCACAGCGGGTTACCACCACCTCCATACCGGCCATAACCGCACTGGCAGGATTTGTGCCGTGGGCGGAAGAGGGGACGATACAGACATTCCTCTCTTCTCCGGATTTGTCCCGGTGATAGGCGCGTATGGCCATCAGGCCGGCAAATTCTCCCTGGGCGCCTGAATTGGGCTGCAGTGAAATGGCGGAATAGCCGGTTATTTCCGCAAGCCAGTCCTCCATATCCCTGAATATCTGCTGGTATCCCTGTGTTTGGTCCAAAGGTGCAAAAGGGTGTAAACTGCTGAATTCCGGCCAGGTCACCGGCAACATTTCCGCAGTGGCATTCAATTTCATGGTACAGGATCCCAGCGGTATCATTGAATGCGTCAGGTCCAGGTCGCGATTTTCCAGCTTCTTCAGGTAGCGAAGCATTTCGTGTTCGGAATGGCATGTATTGAAAACAGGGTGATCCATATAGCCGGTGCGGCGGACAAGCTCCGGTGGCAGGTCCAGTAACACGTCTGCCGACGCTTTCCCGGCATCAAACGGCCGGGATTTTCCTGCAGCGGAGGCAAAAATGCCGAGGATCAGGTTTACGTCATCCAGGTCTTTTACCTCATCAAAAGAGATGCCGACCGAGCTGCTGTTATAGCGCAGGTTTACCTGACGGGAGAGGGCTTCCTTCCGGATAGCCTCCTGATCCTCCACCGTTACGGTAAGGGTGTCAAAAAAGGTTTCATTCTCCACCCGAAAACCCAGCTCCCGCAGACCGGAGGCAGCCAGTTTTGTCAATCCGTAGATACGTGAGGCGATCCTGCGAAGTCCGGCCGGACCGTGGTAGACGCCATAGAAACCGGCCATCACTGCCAAAAGAACCTGTGCGGTACAGATGTTGGACGTGGCTTTCTCCCTGCGGATATGCTGTTCTCTTGTCTGAAGGGCCATCCTGTAGGCGGGATTCCCTTCCGAGTCCTGGGTTACGCCGATAATCCGTCCCGGCACCCGGCGCTGATAATCCCGGAGGGTAGCAAAATATCCGGCATGCGGGCCTCCGTATCCCATGGGGACCCCGAAGCGTTGTGCCGATCCAACAACCACGTCGGCACCCATCTCCCCCGGTGCCCGGAGAACGGCCAGGCTCAGGAGATCTGCGGCCACGGCCACATGGATGTCATTCTCGTGCGCGGCATCGATCAGTGCCGTATAGTCGTAAACAGCACCGTCCGTTCCCGGATACTGCAGAAGCAGACCAAATATTTCCGGATCGGTCAGGTCGGCTTTCCTGTGATTGCCGATGATCAGTTCGATGCCCAGCGGTTCAGCCCGGTGGCGGAGTACAGAGATGGTCTGGGGATGACATAATTCCGAAACGAAGAATTTGAAGGCTGCTTTCTTCTTGGCGCCCTTCCTGAGATCCAGGATCATGGACATCGCTTCAGCAGCGGCCGTAGCTTCATCCAGCAGGGATGCATTTGCAATTTCCATGCCGCTCAGGTCGGAGATCATGGTCTGGAAATTAATCAGCGCCTCAAGCCGGCCCTGGGAAATTTCAGCCTGATAAGGTGTGTATGACGTATACCAGCCTGGATTTTCAAGTACATTCCGGAGAATGACATTGGGGGTCATCGTCTCGTAATACCCCATGCCTATAAACGACCTGAACAGCTTGTTTTTCCGGGATGTCTCTTTCAGGTCTTTCAGATAATCAGATTCAGAAAGCGGTGCCGGCAGGTCCAGGGAATTCCGCATCCGGATATTGGATGGAACGGTCTCGGCTATCAGCTGTTCAAGATTGCCGGCGCCGATTGTTTGCAGCATTTCGTGTACCTGCTCGTCATCCGGTCCAATATGCCGGGTTACAAATGCTTCCTTGTCAAAATTTATTTTCATAGGGAAATGAGGAGAAAATTTGTTCAAAAATTAAACTGGTTCAGTCATGCAGCAAGTCAGCGGGTTGAATCGCCGCCTCGTTTTGGAACAATGCGGAAGATACGGTTTTTACAGCGAATCTCATTGGATAACGTGAGATTCGTTCTCTCATTTCCCGGCAGTCCCTGAAGCCCCGGGCACTGGAACACCTGTCCGGAATCTGCCGGAAGGGAGGGGCGGTGTCTGTGCCGGATCAGCCTACCGCCTTCTGTTCAGCACGTCACCGAATTGCCGCGTCTGCTGAACGACATTGCCCGAAGTGACGGCGTAAGCGGGGGTGATGGGAGCACCGGTCTGCCTCAGCGCCCGCGCCGTCCAGGTATTCGAGGTTTTAGGAACGAAATACAGGCCTGTTGCCTCAAAAAATGCGGAATTACTGTATAAGCCATCTGTCCGGTAGAGAAGTTCCCCGTTTCCGTCCCTCCGGAAATGACGGGCGATGAACTCCGCCAGGCGGTCCATTCCTTCTTCCGTTACCTGTACCCGGATTACGTCACTGCCGGCAAAATAGCGTTCGACTGCCGTGTCTATGCCCACCACATGCAGTGCGGTCCTCGATGGCAGGAGTGCGGCCTGCAGCAGCAAACCCAGGCCCGGATCTTCACGGGGGTAATAATTTCTGTCCCCCCAGCCGAACTTCAGCCACGTGGCTTCCGGCATAAACCTGTGGGCGGGAATTTTTTCCGTGACATAGTCCGCTTCAACCGCAATGCCCACATGCCATCCATGGCTGACAAGATAGACGGCAACCGGCCGGAGATCTTCATCTTCCGGGAAAATTTCCGTTGCGGGGCCGAGACATCCGGCAAGGAGTACAGGAAGGACTGCAAACAGGCAGGATGATACCGTACGCTTAATATCCACGGGTTCTGTCAACTGTAAATTGAAGTTCGAGGCCGGACAGCATCCGCTTGTAGTTTTCAATCAGGAGCCGGGCAAGGTCTTCGGGATCTGTCTTTGATGCAATGTGCGGGGTGATCGTGACTGCCGGACGGTTCCAGAAGGGATGGTTATCGGGCAGGGGTTCTTTATCAAATACATCCAGTACGGCCCCTTCCAGGATTCCTGCATCCAGTGCGTAAATCAGGTCCTCTTCCACAAGATGTCCGCCCCGTCCGGCATTTATCAGGTAGGCGGGTTTTTTTAACTTCTTGAAGAGGTCCAGGTTGAGGATGCCTTCAGTCTCCGGCGTCAGGGGCAGAAGCGAGACTGCGATGTTCGTTTCTTTCAGGAACGGTGTTTTTCCCTCCGGCCCGGAAAATGTCCGGACGCCGCTGACCTGTTTCGGACCCCGCGACCAGCCGCTTACATGCCACTGGTTGCCGGCCATCCGTTCTGCTGCATTGGCGCCTATTTCACCCAGTCCCAGAATACCGATGGCGAGGTCTTTTTTCATTGAATGAGACAAAACTTTCCAGACTTTTTTCTGTTCCTGCCGGAAATAGTCAGCTGATCGTCTCATGACGTTATAACAGGACATTTCAACATAATCGGCGACCTGGGTTTTTAATGCCGGGGCCACCAGCCGGGTTATGGTGATATCGTCGCGTAAAGATTTATCCTCTGTCAGGTGTTCCACACCTGCCCCGAAAGATGAGACCGCTTTTAGATTTGGAAATTTGTCAAGGAGATTTTCCGGATGGTTCCAGGTAACTGCGAAAGTGACACGTTTCCTGTCGGTTACATCGGGCCATATGTCAATGTCCAGATCGGGATCCTGTCTGAACAGGGCCTTTTTAAACGGTTCCAGATTTCGTTCAGGTGCAATCAGAAGAAGGGACATGGTTGGATTGTTTGCTTTCGGTTTTACAGGGCACTGGAGGATTTCAGGGCCCGGATCCTCAGATAGGACTCTTTTATCCGCTCTTCGGAAATCCGCCCTTCCTGTACCAGATTTTTAATGATCCCGTGGGCTTTCGGAACGATGTCTTCGTCGTAGACAGAGTTATTGGCAAACCCCAGAATATCGACTCCTGCAAGAATAGCCATTTCAATCGTCTTTTCCAGACCATAATGAGCACGGATGGCCTCCATCTGCATGTCATCTGACAAGATCACACCGTCAAATCCAAGGTCCTCCCGCAGAATTCCGGTAAGGACAGGTTTCGACAGGGTTGCCGGGTAGTCGCTGTCCCACTTTTCATTGAAGATATGAGCGGTCATGATCATATCCACATCACCGCTTTCAATCAGACGGCGATAGGGGACAAGCTCATTTTCAGTCCATACCTCCGTCACATCCACCATGCCCAGATGAGAATCCGCTTCCGAACTGCCGTGACCGGGGAAATGCTTCAGAGTTGTCAGCACGCCATGCCGGTTATGGGATTTTATAAAAACCCGGGCATGCCGCGTTACCTTTTCAGGATCAGCGGAAAAACTCCGCTCTATACCTCCTATAATCGGGTTTTCCGGATTGATGTTTAAATCCACGACTGGGGCGAGATTCACATTGATGCCCATTTTGGCCAGCGTACGGGCTGTCGCCGCAGCATACGCGGCGGTCGTATCCCTGTGGTCTGTATTACCGAGGAAGGAAGCCGACACCGTGGGAGGGAAGCCGTGCCGGTTTTTCAGTCGTGCCACCCGGCCCCCCTCCTGGTCCACAGTCACCAGCAGCGGGTTTGCAGCCAGGTCCTTCAGGTCCGCAACAAGCTTCCTGAGCTGGTCTGGCGAGGCGATATTCCGTTCAGCCGACTGCGTGGGTACATCATAGTCAAAGAGCACGACAGATCCTGCGTGATACTCCCGGATATCCCGTGCAATGTGGGAACTCTCTTCGATACTCAATCCGCGGAATCCCACTTTCAGCATTTGCCCTATCTGGATATCGAGGGCTGCGTTTTCCGCCATCCTGTCCGGCTGATTTTCAGAAGCGGATGAACAGTTCAAAGTAAAAAAAAGGAACCATGCAGCGTGTAAGGCAGTTACGGCTTTCACCATTTTTTGCGTCTGTATTTTTTAAGTATGTGGTTAACTATTCCCGAAAGGACTCATCCAGCAGGCTGTCGAGTACGCTTTCCAGGTTGTATGTCGCACGGATATCGTTAAACCGCTCTATCCGCCCGTCAGGATTGACCAGGATATAAAACGGGATGCCTCCGCCCCGGTACGTCCGGAACGTCTCCTGCTGAAAACCGTCACCGCCGTACAGCTGTACCCAGGGGTTGTTGAATTTTTCAATGGATTTTCGCCAGGAGAGGCTGTCTTCATCTAATGAAATGCCCACTATTTCGAACCGGTCCCTGGAGGTGTTCCGGTAAATCCGTTTCATGGACGGGAATTCTTCCAGGCACGGAATGCACCAGCTTGCCCAGAAGTCGAGCAGTACATAGCGGCCATCGTAATCGGACATGCTCACACGGTTTCCATGCTGATCCGGAAGTGTGAAGGCGGCGGCGGGCTGTCCCGGCCTGACTCCGGCAATCTGATCATGGAACTCCAGGAGAAAACGTGTGTATTCTTCGTAGTCCGCATAGGTTTCAAGATAGTTCTCGAGGGATTCCTCTGATATGTCCAGAGGCATTTCGCCCAGCCGTTCGGCAACCAGATGCATTTCGGCGTATGCCCGGGCTTCCTCACCGGCGGCCTGCCGGGCCACCCTCTCCCTGTACCGGTTGAGTCGTTCATATCCCAGGCGCCTGACATCCTGTTCCGACAACCGGCCGCCGTGCATTGATCGCAGGCTGTCCGCTACATTGTAGCTCATTGAATAGTAATGCGCGAAGTCCCGTATGCCCGCGCGCTGTGCCTTCTGTGATTCCAGGGAAAAAAAATCATGCCGGCGGGCATAGTCAAGAGCGTCTTCTCTGGCTGATTCCGCGTCAAAAGAGGATGTTTCCGACTGCTGATATGAGATATTCCGGAGGACATGATTGAGGTAGTCGCCTACACTGGCAAAATACACCGGGCTGAGCGGAGTGCCTTTAAAATAATCTTCCGCCAGCCGCACCTTTTTTTCATACAGACCGGGGATCCGGTTTTCTTCGGCACGCCGGAAGGCATCCATTTCACTTGCGATTTCCTTCTCTATCGGCGAAACTTCATTCAGGTACTGTTGATAACGTTCATTCCAGTCGAGGTCATAGCCCCCTGCAGCTACATTCCGGGGAAATGAATTCCCGTCGATGGACAGGGTTAAATGCATTCCGGGAAAAATCATCAGAGGATAATCCGTCCCGTCCAGGGAAAGAGTCACCAGTTCCTCTTCCGCAAGGGGGAGGGTGATTGTAAATTTACCGTTATCCGACATGTCGGCCGGGTGAACAATCTTATCCGAATATTTATAATGGAGGGGCTTCTGTTCCACGTGCAGTGCCGTTATTTCCCGGCCGCTGATTTCCCCGTCTATCCTGACAGTAGAATCAACAGCAGATTCGGGATTGCAGGAAATCAAAAAATAAAGGAGCATCAAGCCCGCATGCCTTGCCATCGCTATATTAGAAAAAGTTAATCTTAATTCTGTGTAACATTCATTCTTCCTGCCGGTCTTGCTAACAGAGACGAAGAAAAATGGCTGTAATTGTGTATCGCTCAATAATAAATGATTTCATGCACCAGGACAGTATTAATTGTATTTTTTCTTAAATGCTAATTTGGTTGGATATGACGAGTATGAAGCGTAATAATATAAATCCGGAAATCGAGAGAAAGATTGATTTTTATGTCAACGGCAAGCTGGATGATCAGGAGGTTGAGGAGCTTTGGGTTGAATTGATACAGAATGACGATGCGTTCGATTATCTGAAAACAGTTGCAAGCCTGAGGGATATCGCTGAAAGAGAACAAAAGCATATAAACGGGGGCACCGGCCGGAAAACAGTCCGAAACCGATGGCAGATGGCAGCAGTTGCGGCTCTTGTACTGATAGCGGGGGTATTCGGCCTGTTGAGAACAGGGGGTGAAGCGGATTTGGTTGAACCGATTGACAGCATTGAACTTGACTATTACAGATCGACGGAGACCGTCCCGGACACAAGTGACGAGGAACAGGTGATACGGGAGGCAATCATTCTGGCGAACCGGGGGGATTACCGGCAAGCCCTCAATCTCATAGAATCAGAACTGGAAAAAACCGGCGAGGCAAATTCGAGAGCTCTCCTGTTTATCAATGCGGGTTCTATTCTGTATAACACCTCCATGTATGAAGAGGCGGCTGTCCGTTTTGAAAATGTCGTAAATATTGATGGAAGCGACCCGCTTGTACAGGAAAGAGCCTACTGGTATCTGGGAAACACCTATTTTCAGTTAAACCAGCTGGATGATGCCAGAGGGGCATTTCAGAAAGCCTATGAACTGAATGGAGCTTACAGCCGCGTGGCCCAGAGTTACCTGAAGGCCCTGGCAGCCAGATAAGGAAGGTCTCCTCCTGCCGGTTGTCCAGCCTCACCGGTGCCAAGTTTTTTTCCTGACCCCTGACACCTGACCCCTGACCCTCCTCTGACACCCTCTGACCCCGATAATGCTCCCCTCCGGAAAGAAGAGGTCAGCCAACTGTGCCGGCGTGCCGGGACAGCCGGAAGCGGGTGAAAAAAACAGCGCCTGTAAAGAAAACCGTCAGCAAGGCCAATGATGCATTTCTGCCCGGTTTCTCCACCACCGGTTGAGTCCCCCCGTTCAGCATATATGCCCCCCAGTAATGGGGATCCGCATTTTTATTTTTCAGAAAATCCATTTTCGCTTCACGAAGCGAGTATGATTTGGTTTCTCCCCTGTTGAGCTGTTCGTAAAACGAAATTGCAAAATCCGAGGCGAACTGGTCGTTGACCGACCAGGAATTCAATACAAGACTTCGGGCTCCGGCATAGCGCAATGCACGGCTGATTCCCATGATCCCGGCCCCCTGGAAAAATTCGCCTGACCCCGACTCGCAGGAGTTCAGCATGATCAGGTCATTCCTGAGGTTCATGTCAAAAATCTGATAGGCAAACAGCTGTCCGGCATGGTTATCTACCGGGCTGTTGCTGTCCGGATTCAGATAAATGGTTGAGAAAAGGGGATCCGTCTCTGAAATTTTACTGTGGGAGGCAAGATGCAGTATCCTGGAGCTCGAGGCATTGTTCCTGAAGGCTGCCGGTGTGGCTTCCGATTCCAGAAGAGATACTTTTTCTCCCAGCCTGTCAAGACTGCCGGCAATAGACGTGACCTCGTGTGGGGCTTTGGGCAGAGAAATCAGCCCGGGTCCATGCGTGTCCGTAAAAGTGGAGATGCCTATCCCGGTGAAATCCCGTTCATATTGCCTTCTGGATTCACTTCTGATAACATCCTGCAGATTATTAAGATATCGCACTTCCATCTGTTCAATCAGATAGTCTGCCGCCCCGTAACTGGTAGGAGTGGGGGGAGGCGAGACCGGAAGGACATCAACCGGCAGCTGGTAGAGGTAGCTGTCGGGAAGCACTATAAGTGAATTCACATGCCGGGGCAGGGTTTCGAGTTCCAGGTAGGAAAAGACATCATGCAGATCTTCAAGATTCGTTTCGCCACGGGTTAATCCGTTGATGGCCTTTTCAAACATGAGTTCTTCCTGCTCGCCGAAAGACAGCTTTTTCTGCGTTATATTCTTTTTGTCGATCATAAAAAGATAAAGGTGGTCCAGGATGCGGGTGGCATGCAAAATGATTTCATCACTCCCGATCCTGGACTGGATAGCCCAGAGGGACAAGTTCCGGAAAAGGTCAGAAGAAGACTGTTGCCGGGTTAGCTGGTTTTTCCGGGCATTCAAGCCGGAGATTTCATTGTGCAGAGCCAGCCGGTCTGCCTGATCAGAGCTAAGCAGCTTTTTACGCAGTTGGTCAAGCTCCTTGGTAATTCTCCGGTTTTCAGTCAGCTCCTCTTCGGTTAAAAGGTCAGCCTGGATCAGCGGATTGTCGATCAGTGAAGCATCGTTGATTGTTTTAAACTGGTCGAGGACATTAAGCATATCTCCGAAGCGTTCCTGTTCCATCAGTAAATCCGCGTAAAGCTTAAACAGCTTGAGATAAGCCTCTTCCACGTGCCAATATCCGGCTTCCACATCGGTCGTGCCGCGGGCCCTTTCCAGAACCTGGCTGTATACCCTTGAGATCAGCCGTTCTCCATCGGTAAACCTTCTCTCCCTGTAGGCAATTTCCGCTTCAATTCGGCGGGCATTCACAAGAACGAAAAAATCGGCGTCGTTGACGTCATGTACATTGAACTCCCGTATGTACCCGCCCGCCTTTTCCGTATTTTCCAGTGCAAGTTCGATGTCGGCCAGATCTACAAGGGCTTCGAGGTACAGCTGATTATTGTTATTTTCAGATCCTATCGCCAATACCTCTTCAAAGATTTCACGGCTTTGTTCATAGCGGCCCACTTTTTTATGCAGGGTTGCCTGCTCGTAAAGTATTCGGACCTGAAGCCGGTAATCCGTGCCGTTGTCCAGGAGGAGTTCAGCATCAGCCAACAATTCACGGGCAGTTTCGTCGTCATCCAGGAATTTCTCGTAATAAACGGATTTAGAGATGATAATGGATGCCAGTTCACTTCTGTTGTCTGTTATTTCGGCAAGTCTTCTCGCCTCTTCAATATAGCTGAGGGCAAGATCCCAGTTGCGATTTTTCCGATAGTAGATATGGAGATTCCGGTAGATGTTGAGCTGATGGCTGGGATCATTCTCCCCGCTGGCCAGCTGAAGGGCATTCATCTGTGTTTCCAGGTAGAGGTCGTTCTGCCCCAGTTTGTAGTAGACCAGGCTCAGGTTATTCAGGAGACGGGATTCTATGGAGGTCGTAAGGTGCGAACGGTCGGAAAGCGCGGTTTCAAACACCTCTTTGGCCTCAGCATACCGGCCAATGGAATAAAGATATCCTCCATGTGCAGCAAGGATGGTATTCAGGCCGGTTCTGTCATCCATTAAAATGGACAGCGGGATCGTATGTTTTCGCTGGACTTCCAGACTCAGATCCAGGTAACCGGCTCTGTACAGTGTAAAGTCGAGCATCCAAAACAGATTCCGTTTTGCCGACGTGTTGGGCAGGTAATCCAGGTCGATCAGGTAATCGAAAAAAGGAACAACAGCGCTGTACCGGTTGGTATTAAATAGTGATTCGAAGAGTGAGGCGAACAGGAAATCGTTTTTTGCAGGATTGACATGAAGATCCCCCTCCTCGATGATCTTTCGCAGATTCGTCGAAACCCGTTCGTAAAAAAGGGATTCATCAAGGTCTATGCTGTCATGATAAAAAAGGAGGAGAAATGTTGAGAAATCCCATCCCTTATAATCTGCAGGTTCGGGGCTGACTGCGGAATCGCGGGCGATGGAATGGTTAAGCTCTTCAAGATCATCTTTCTGTACGGATGAATAGAATTCGTCAAAATGGTCCAGGCGATCTTCGGGTGCATAAACCTGAAGCTGCAGATACAAATGCAGGTACTCGTCTTCAAAATGTATGGCCACCTCGTGAAAGGATACGGGATCTGCTGAATCACGGTCCAGCCGGTTTATCCATTCTGCATTCATGGAGTCGCCGATGGCAAAAAACCGTTCCCTGTACGAATCGCTTTCGAGATAGATCTGCAGGAGGGACCAGAGGGATTCCGGTGAAATTTCCTCATCTTCCAGGTTCTGAAAATAGACGTGGATCTGCTGGTCCAGTTCCGCAGAGAGAGGCGGATCCGGTTGAAACAGAAAGAATAAAAAAAATAGAAAGCTCATAAAAAGAATGTAATAATGCTGCAATATACAGCATTATTACGAAAAGCCGGCAATCCGCCGCCGCCAGGGCGGAGGTTGTTTTTGCCGGCCGTTAAACACAGCTTTGGTCCACAGCTTAGTTCCATTCTGCGGGTGGCGGCGGATCGATTGTCGGATCCATATCATCCCCGCCGTCGCCGTCCCAGATGTTGTCGGGATCGGCATTCCGGCCGTTATCCTGGGTTGTTTCGGTTACGGACTGCCCGGCCTCTTCAAGATTGGAGT
>JBBDRV010000163.1:0-28723 GCA_040905285.1 Balneolaceae bacterium
AGATCCGCGGGAAGAGTGTCGTTATGCATCCCGGCCTCAATCTTTCATTTTTCGACAGGCATCCCGATACCCGCATCCGGAACAAACGCCCGGTTATCGTTTGGAATCAGCGCTGGCAGTTTGACCGCAACCCCGCCATGTTTTTTCGGGTTTTAAACCGGCTGAATGATATTGACCTGGAGTTCGACCTCATCCTTGCAGGAGATACCAAACATGAAAAACCTGAAGAGTTCGAAAAAGCGTGGCGGAGATATGGGGATCACATAACGCATTTCGGTTATGTCGACGATGCAGAAAAGTACAGCAAGCTGCTGCATTCGGGGGATATCGTCGTATCGACCGCAACCTATGAATTTTTCTGCGTAGCTCTGATGGAGGCGATCTATTGCGGTTGTCATCCGCTGGTACCGAACCGGCTGCACTACCCGGAACTTATTCCGGCCCCGCTTCATGAACCGCTTTTGCATGCCTCCGTCCTCTATGACACAGAAGATGACCTGTTTCATCACATGAAAGACCTCCTCGGCGGAACAACGAAACCCCTTCCCAAGTCATCCCTTCAGAATATCAACAGGCACATGGACTGGCCTGCTAAAATCGATGACTATGACCGTCTGTTTGAGGAGATGGCAAAGGTAAAAGTCAGGGGTGCATTTTAAAACGGGGCAACATCATCGTCGGCTCCGCCCGGGGTATGCGGAGACGGCGGCGGGACCTGGTCTTCCTGCTCTCCCCCCATGTAGTTTTCCCCTTCCGGCATCGTCCCGTCAGACTGGGTGAAGTTTTCAAACCTGGCGTAGTTCTCGACAAAAAACAGACGTCTGGCTCCGGTTGGCCCGTTTCTCTGTTTTCCTACGATAATTTCAGCCAGCCCCTTGGTAGAGTGACCTTCTGCAGTGGTTTTGATTCCATAGTACTCGGGGCGGTAGAGAAACATCACTACATCAGCGTCCTGCTCAATGGAACCGGATTCTCTCAGGTCACTGAGCTGGGGGCGTTTGTCACCGCCTCGCTGCTCCACGGCACGGCTTAACTGGGAAAGGGCCACGACAGGGACATTCAGCTCTTTTGCCAGGGCTTTCAGACCACGGGAAATGGTGGCTATCTCCTGTTCCCTGTTACTGTTGTCCCGGACACTGGCGGTCATCAGCTGAAGGTAGTCAACGATAACTATTCCGATATCATGCTCGCTTTTGAGCCGGCGGCATTTGGTCCGCAGCTCCATGACACTCAGACTGGGGGTGTCGTCAATAAAGATCTTGGCTGTAAACAACCGGCTCGCAGCGTCAATCAACCGTTTGAATTCGTCATCTTTCAGGCGGCCGGAACGGGCTGTTTGGGCGTCGATGCGTCCTTCCATCGTGAGCAGGCGCTGTACCAGGGACTGATTGGACATTTCGAGACTGAAAATGGCTACATTGGTCTGCAGATTCTCATCCATGTGCAGAGCGGCGTTGCGGGCGGCCGTCAGGACAAGCGCTGTTTTCCCCATCGAGGGTCGTGCGGCGATGATCACAAGATCACCCGGCTGGAACCCGGACGTCAGTTTGTCGACATCAAGTCCGGTGGGTACCCCTGTTATTCCCGACGGCTTTCCCCGGATCTCTTCCAGGTACTGGAGAGTATCCTTGAGAACATCGCCGATCGCCTGTGCGTTGGCACGTGTCCTGGTATTGGACAGGTCGAAAATTCGCTGTTCGGCGGCATCCAGCACATCGTAGGCATCGGAGGTGGTATCGTAGGCATTCTTTATAATTTCAGAGCAATTCAGGATCAGATTGCGCTTGACCGATTTTTCAGCAATGATCTGTGCATGATAATCGATATTGGCAGCCGAGCTGACGGAGCGGGTCAGGTCCGAAAGATAATTACTGCCTCCTATCTGGTCTAACAGGTTCTTGTCGCGAAGTTCATTTTCAACTGTAAGAAGATCCAGCGGGTTGTCCCGTTCATACAGTTCATAAATTGTTTCAAAAATATGTTTATGCGCGGGTTTGTAAAAATCAACGGGGCGCAGCATCTGCAGGGCAATCGTAGCCGCTTCATGTTCGATAAGCATGGAGCCCAGAACAGATTCTTCAATTTCAATTGCCTGGGGCGGGATGCGCCCCTGGCTTTCAAGGTTGTGGTTTTCCTTGCCGTTGTATTCTTTAAAATCGGTTCCGGGTTTGTCAGTCATCAGGCAGAGAGTCTACTGAACTATAATTATTGAAAACTAAAGGGAGTGGCACGGCATCTTTTTTACTGCAGGAGACCGACTGCAGTAAAACAGTGCTTTTCAGCAATGACCTGTTTTTATCATCCGTGTCAATGATAAGAAAACTGTCATTCTATAGCATATTAGAATCGCCGGCAGAAAGAGATTTTTACGGCCTGCTCAATTCGTCGTATTTTTCCCTGAGCATACGGACATCTTCCCAGGCCGGTCGTTTCCAGACGGGGTTCCGCAGCAGGGCCGCCGGATGATAGGTGACCATCAGCAGCCGTCCCATAAACGGATGAAACTGTCCCCTTAAGTTTTTCAGGGAATCCTCCCGGTCAAGCAGGGTAGTGCCGGACACTCTCCCGAGACAGAGGATTAACTTCGGATCAACCAGTTCTATCTGACGCGTCAGATAGGGAAGGCTGCTTGCCCTCTCTTCCGGTGTGGGATTCCTGTTTTCCGGAGGCCGGTGTTTCAGGATATTGGCAATATATACATTGTCCCTGCTGAACTGAATGGCCGCTAAAATCTTGTCGAGCAGTTTTCCCGCCCGTCCGACAAACGGCTCCCCCTGCCGGTCTTCATGATATCCGGGAGCTTCGCCCACCACCATGAGATCCGCATCCGGATTACCGGTGCCGAAAACCAGATTTGTATCCTTCAGGTCCGTTCTGAGCACATCTGCTGAAGAGCAGAGTTCTTCAAGTTCGGACAGGGTTTTACACCGGCCGGTCAGGATGTTCGAAGCAGCGCCGGAGGACGAGCCGGCTGGTTCCCCCGGGGGATCGGGATCCGGCTTATCAGATGAGTCGTTCACCGGCATGCCTGCTGAAGGTGATTCTTCACTCCGGTGGGTGTCCGCCGCCGGGCCGGCAGCTGAACCGGCGGATCCGGCAGGATCACCCCAATCTCCGTATAGCGCCCGCTCGTTTCTTAAAAAAAGGAGAATATCCTCTAACAGCCTGTCCGTTTTATCCATGGTCGACTAGTGTTTCAATGGCAAGTTCCCGGTCAAGTTCTTCCCGGCCGATTGTTCCGAGTATCAGGCCGTCGTCTGTCTGCCGGGTCAGCTGCACCGGCAGAATACGGTTCTCAAATCTTTTCCTGTAGGGCAGGGCCACCCGGATATAGTTGTCTGTCCACCCGTGAATCAGCCCGTTTTTGTTCTCTCCCTCAAACAGGACGGCTCGCTTTGTGCCGGTAAACCGGGAGTTGAAACGTCGCCTTTTACGGACCGACAGCTGACGCAGTTTGCGGTTGCGCTTCTTCCGGACGGATACCGGAACTACCGGTTTGAGGTCAAGTGCGTCTGTTCCCGGCCGTTCGGAATAGGTGAATACATGCAGATATGAAACATCGATATTTTTCAGGAATTCATAGGATTCCTGGAACAGTTTGTCCGTTTCCCCGGGATGACCTGCAATGACGTCAACACCGATGCATGCCTCCGGCAACAGTTGGCGGATCAGTTCGACACGGTCCCTGTAAAGCCGGGTTTTGTATCTGCGGCGCATCAGCCCCAGCATGTCGTCGCTTCCACTCTGAAGCGGAATATGAAAATGGGGCTGGATCTTATCGGAGCCGGCGGCGAGGTGAATGATGGAATCATGCAGGAGATTGGGTTCAACAGAAGAAACACGGATCCGGCGCAGGCCATGAATGTTGTCCAGCGACTGAAGCAGCATGTAAAAATTTTCATCTCGTCCGGCTCCGAAGTCACCGGCGTTTACTCCGGTTATGACAATCTCCCTGTAGCCCTCGCCGACCAGTTTTTCCGCACTCCGCATGACGATCTCAATGTCAGGGCTCCGGCTCTTCCCGCGAGCCCGGGGGATGGTGCAGAACGAGCATTTGTAGCTGCAGCCGTCCTGTATTTTCAGAAATGCACGGGTCCTGTCGTCAGATGAAAAGGCGTTGTGAAAATCGACAGCTTCATTCACATCACTGTTATAGATCAGTGTGTCATCCTGTTTTGAAAATGTGCTGAAAATATCGAGAATGCGGAACTTGTCTTTTGCACCGATAACGACATCCACCCCGTCAATTTCAGCAATCTCTTCCGGTTCAAGCTGTGCGTAACACCCGATTACCGCAACAAAGGCAGCCGGATTCCTGCGCAAGGCCCGCCGTACGGTTTTACGGCAACTGCTGTTGGCATCGGCGGTCACCGAACAGGTATTGATGACATAGATATCGGCCTTGTCATCGAACCCCGTAATCCTGAAGCCATTTTCAGAGAATGTTCGTCTGATGGACGAGGTTTCGGAGAAGTTTAGCTTGCAGCCCAGTGTTTCGAAGGCAACGGAGTACATGAAGCTGTTTTATGGGTTTTATGGTAAATAACAGATGATAAATAATATTCTGACAGGAAATACAGAAAGCGGAGTCCCGTGCCGGTAAATTCAGTAATATTCATTGACAATTTCAATGGTTTTTCCCGCAATATGTTGCTGAATTCTTCCCAGGTCCGGATAATATCCATCTTCACCGGTGCCGAAATGCTGACGGTTTGTGAGGAATATCAGTATGAGATCCCTGCCTGGATGAATAAAAAAATAGGTCCCCGTGAATCCGGTATGCCCGTAGCTGCCGGCCGGAAAGCCGGAGTCCCGGTCATCCGAGCCGGCCATCCATCCGAGACCGTGCTGAAATGAGTCACCCGAAAGAAACAGCTGTATGGTTTCGGGGGTAAAAAGACCCGTACGGCCGGTTTCAGCCGGATCAGAAAGCGGCACAAGAAGCCGGTAAAGGTCAGAAGCGGTGGAGAAGAGACCGGCGTGGCCGGCAATGCCGCCGTGTGTATAAAAGGCATTGCCGTCATTGACTTCCCCCCTCAATGTATTCCGGCGCCAGCCGTTCCAGGCCGCCGGGTCTGTATCTACCCTGTAGCCGAATTCATCGTCGTGGACCATCCTCTTTTCAAAAGGGTTTCCATGAGAGGTGGATACAAGGTCAGGATAAGACCGGGGGTCCGGGTTAAAGAGCGTGGATTGCAGGTTCAGCGGGCGGTAGAGGTGTTCAGACAGGTACTGCTCCATCGGCCGGCCCGAAATTTCCCTGATGAGATCAGCCAGTGCCATAAAGCCGATATCGCTATAGCGGCGCTGCTTTCCGACTTCTCCTGCAAGGGGCTGTCTCCCGGTCCATTCCAGCCGGGCCCGGGAATCAGCGGCGGTATAATAGGTCGGAAACCACGGCATCAATCCGGAGGTATGGGTCAGCAGGTGGCGTGGTGTGATTTTCCGTTTCCCATCTGTATCGAAAGGGGGAAGGTGACGGAAGACCGGCTCGTCAGGATCAAGAAGGCCATTGCTGTGCAGGTGCATCAACGCATAGGTTGTTGCAAAAATCTTGGTCAGGGATGCAAGATCGAACAAATGGCCCTCCGTCATCGGTTCAGGTTCGGCCAGCAGCCTGGAATCACGGCCGTAGAGAGCGGCATGACCGAAAGCCTGCTGATGCACTATTCCTTCTGACGTGCCGATGAGAAGAACGGCTCCGGGATAGAGAGAATCTGAAATACCCGATTCCACAATCCTGTCCACCGGTGCGAATTTGCCGGAGTCGCCGGTATCCTGCCGGGAACAGGCACACAGTAAAGCGGTCAGCAGGAGGCAGGCTCTGACAGAACGGGCCCCGGCCACTGATATGTCCGTGATGAGGGGCACCGTCACTCACTGCCTATTCTGTCATCAAGATCATTCAGAAGCTCTCCGTAACGGGTCCAGTTCCGTTCTTCCATGGCCTCTATGAGCTCCGACCAGAGCGAGCGGATCTCTTCAAGCTGGGCCGCGTCGACTTCCATGGCAGAAGGATCCATGACGCCGGGCAGACCGGGGGTGACAGCATCGGTTCCCGCAACAACAGAAGGAGCAAGGAAATCAGCATCATCACCGAAGAGCTCATATATAGCTCCTTCAATGGTCGGCTGCATGGCGATGTCTTCACCGATTGCCACAATCACTCGCTGAAGCTGGGGAATGTCCACTCCTTCAGCCAGGAGGAATACCGGCTCCACATAAAGGAAGGAATTTTCAATTGGGATAACCATCAGGTTTCCGCGGATGACGCTTGAACCGCGCTGGTCCCACAGGGCTATTTGTCTTGAAATTTCTGTATCCTGGTCAATGCGGGCTTCAATTTGTGCAGGACCATAGATCAGCCGGTCTTTGGGAAGCTTGTAAACGATCAGATCGCCGTAACTGTCCGGATCGGATTTGGCAGCGAGCCAGGAGATCATATTATCCCTGTTTTCAGGGGTTGTGGGGCTGATAAGCATAAATTCCAGCCGCTCTTCACCCGGCAGGCGCGCCAGTACATAATACGGCTCCATCAGCATGCTCCGTCCTGCATATGTTTCGTTGGGACGTGTCCATAGATCTTCCTGGTTGTAGAAAACCTGCGGACGGGTCATGTGATAACGGTTGTAGGTTTCGAGCTGTATTTCAAAAAGGTCCTGCGGATATCTGAAATGCGCATCCAGTCCGTCCGGTAAATTTTGTACAGGCTGGAACAGATCCGGAAAAATGGAATCATACACCTGCAGCACGACATCGTCTTCGTCAACCATATAGTAGTCAATACTTCCCTCGTAGCTGTCAACGACAATCTTGACCGAGTTGCGGATGTAGTTTACGCCGCGATGCCGCTGGGAGTACGGGAAATGGGATGACGTGGTATAGGCGTCCTGAATCCACAAGAGCCGCCCTTCATGCATCACCAGATAAGGGTCACTGTCAAGCTGCAGAAAAGGTGTGATACGGCGGATCCGGTCCTGGACACTGCGATAAATCTGCAGGCGGCTGCCTTCATGGATATAGTCCGAGAGAAGAATGTTGATATCCCCCAGCTCCCAGGCAAAAAGCAGCTTTCTGAACAGGCTGTTGAACTGGATCCCCCCCTGGCCGTCGTAGTGGATATACATGTTTTCATCCCCGGCGGGATAGTTCAGTTCGGGTACGTCCGTATTCACGATGTAGTAGCCGGTGCTGTTTTCCCCGTAGTATATGGCCGGATTTTCTACCCGCAGGTCCGGGCTGGAGGGAATGGGGGGGATGTCCCGGAGTAAAAAACGCGGTTCACCCTGCCGTGAGGTTTCCGTTACGGGGCTCATGACCAGGCCGAATCCATGGGTATACTGCATGTGCCGGTTGACCCAGGTATCGGACTGGCTTGGCAGGGTCCGTGCGATTTCCCTTGAAGAGAGCATGGTCTGAACCACGTCTCCGTCGATGGTATAGCGGTCATTGTCCACATTGTAAAATTCATAGTAGGAACGGATTTCCTGAAGCTGTCTGTAGGTCTGGATCAGCAGCCTGGGGTCCCACAACCGTATATTGTCAATGGCGTCCTGATTGTTCCTGATATCCGAAATTGTAAGGGTATCATCCGCCTGGTAATCTACTTCACGTACGTTGTCGATTCCGAAGCCAAGTCGGGTCATAGCGATATTGTTTTCCAGATAGCTCTCTTCAAGCTCAAGTTCATTCGGTTCGACACTGAACATCTGAACGGCACCGGGAATAACGGCACGCCCGAGGATCATGACAACCACCGCAAGCACGGCGGTGCCGGGTATCGCACGGCGGAAGTCAACCCATCTGCTTGCAACAAGCATAACAGCGAGGACAGCTGTAAGGACGGTTAAAATCCAGAGGGCGGGCAGTTCAATGACGGCATGGATGTAGCCTGCTCCGAAAATGATCCCGTCCGTCCTGAACAGGAGGTTGTAGCGGCCCAGGTAAAACCCCCAGGAAAGCATGACCAGCCAGAATGCACCGTTTATTTTCAGGTGGTTGAGTATCCGGGACCCTGCCTGAATTCCCCTTTCCTGGCTCGCACCCAGCTGTCCGGTAAAGATGTAGATAACAGCAAGAATGGCAAGAACCAGAAAGGACAGAACCGCAAGGGATGTCTGTACCAGGTCCCAGAACGGAAGCTGAAACATGTAGAAACCAATATCTTTTCCGAACAGGGGGTCCTGCTCTCCGAATGGTTCATTCCATATGAAACGCAGGGATTCGTCCCAGCTGATATAGAACCCGACGGCAAAGACAAAGGCGACAAAGAGGGCGATCAGGGTAAAAAACAGTTTCAGCTGTTTGTGCTGCCGGCTGATCGCCAGGTTGATATTGAGATTCTGCAGAGGCGTGCCTGCAAAATTCACTTCCCGCAACTGATCGGCGAGATACCTGAAATTCAGGACGAGATAGGAGGCGCCGATGACAAATGCCAGGAGGGTGAGCAGAACCTGCGCCCCCCGGACAGTCCAGAAAATGCCGGCATAACCCAGTTCGTTCATCCACATCCATTCAAATATGTAGCTTGAAGAAAAGACAAGGAGAAGGATCGGGATGCCGATGGCGGCAAGAAGTCGTATCGTGCGTGAGGTCATAAAAGCGGATTCAAAAATTCTTAATGGAATAAAATACAAATTAGGGGGACAGGATGCAGGGCAAACTGAGATCCGGAGACGGTGGCGGCCTCCCTGCCCCGGATCCGCGCAAAAAGAAGAGTTCCGGCCGCTTTTACCCGTTCACGTTCCGGAGGAAGGGATCATTCAGTGCCCGGTTTCCAGGGGAACGGAAATTTTCACATGCTCCCAGAGAAAATAAAGGGTGCCTTTCTGCTGAGACCGGGGTTCGACCTGATAGGTAAGTCTCGGAGTCACTGTGTGATGGTATTCCGGTACAACAGTCTGGCTGAGAACATTTTCTTCCTCGGAATAGTCATCGGTCAGGTGCTGGTCATACCGGGTGTTGATCAAAAACGTCCATTCTTCCTGATCCGGTATGATAAATATGGCGTATTTACCCGGCCCGACACGCTGGCCGCCGATAACGAGCGGCTCATCAAATTCTATGGATGTTGCGTTATGAGCTCCGGCCGCCCATACTTGTCCATAGGGAACAAGATCTCCCCAGATCGTGCGGCCCCTTACTCCGGGCGATCCGTATTCAATCGTCACGCCGGTCGTGCTGAAGTCGGCAGAGGCTGTTCTGCGGGGACTGCTGACGAGGGTGTCGACGCCGATGATTCCGGCATTTACACTGTCCGCATACGTGGGCAGGGGAATCTCCTGCAGATCCTGCCGGGCGGATTCATCTCTGTCAGGCACTGTACAGGACAGAAGTGTCAGAAGGATCACAGCAGCAGGTATACCACATTTTTTCATAGTCGAAGGCCGGCAAGGGGATATCAGGAGTTCAATACAAAGAGTATGGCTGCAATGACAATGAAGTTGAGAATACTGAGTGGCAGCAGCCTGCTCCAGCCCAGATTCATGACCTGATTGAATTTAAATCTGGGGATCGTCCAGCGGACCCAGATGAACACGAAAATGAAGAAAGCTGTTTTTCCGGTAAATACCAGCACGTCCAGAATTCCTTTTGCAAGGGAGGACATCTCGGGCAGCCAGTATCCTGCAAACGGCAGGTGATAGCTGCCGAAGAAAAATGTTGTAATCAGCATGGAGTTGATGACAACATGCATGTACTCGGCCAGGAAAAACATACCGAACTTCATCGAACTGTATTCGGTATGGAATCCGCCAACCAGTTCCTGTTCGGCTTCAACCAGGTCAAAAGGGGTTCTGTTGGATTCCGCAAATGCCGCTATGATAAATATGACGGCGCCGATCGGGTTTAGAAAGATAAACCACCATGTTTCCTGTGCCGCGGCAATATCAACAACACTAAGGGAGCCGACAAAGATGACAACGGAGGCAAGGGCCATCCCGAGGGGGAGCTCATAGCTTACCATCTGGGCAGCAGCCCGCAGGCCCCCGAGCAGAGAGTACTTCGAGTTGGAGGCCCAGCCCGCAAGTGTGACGCCATATACGCCCAGAGAGGCGGCGGCCAGCAGATAGAGGACGCCGGCATTGATATCCGTGACATAAATGCCTGCTCCGAACGGGATCACCGCAACTGTCAGGAGTGCCGTCACGACAGGAATCATGGGGGCCAGTGCATGGATGAATTTGTATCCCCGGACCGGTGTGATATCTTCTTTCAGAAGAAGTTTCAGGACATCAGCCAGAGGCTGGAAAAGACCGTAGGGGCCGACCCGGTTCGGTCCGACCCGGTTCTGGATGAAACCGGCTATTCTCCGTTCAGCATAAACACAAATTGCCGCTGAATTCAGCAGCATAAAAAGAGCAGCTCCTAAAACAATATATGAGTTTACTTCAGCCTCTGCCATTCAATGGGTTGTTATGATGTTACCTTTTCAATTTTGGTGTCGAGTTGAATGCCCAATTCATCATCCATTCGCTCATAAGTCACTTCGCTGAAGGCGGGCAGGCTTTGGCTGATCTCGGCCATTATTTCCCGGGCAGCCCCGTCGTACGAGATGCCCAGGCCGAGCCGGTCACCGACAAGGGACAGGAGCTCCCATACGGGAAGGCAATCAACTTTGTTTTCGTCAGTCACCCAGTTATCAAAGCTGGTTCCATATCGGTCGAGCCGGCCTTCTGACATTTCAAGGTTCAGACGGCGGCTGGTGTATTTCGTCTCTTTGGCCGGAAAGCTTCTCTGTATCCGCCCGTCAATGTTTACATAACTGGCCGCATGTTCGGCCACACAGGTTAGAGGTATCAGAAGATCAGCCTCTTTTGTTGTCTGACTGCTGTTGGATGCAAACATGACCAGGTACTTGTCTGAAATATCCTCCGCTGACAATATTCCCCGGTCTATCAGGTGATCATTGAGCAGGATAATCATTTTGGCGCTGTTTCCGGAGGCCATTTTTTTCAGATCCGCAGCGCCGGTCTCGTCAAGACCGAGCAGTTTCACACCGTTGGTGTTCGGGGCCTTGTCATCCGTAATCAAAAAACCGTCTCCACTTCCATTTTCCACATGCGGGGTAAAGCGGGGTGCGGGCAGGCCGAGCAAATTTGTAAATTTGGAGAGAACGTAATTTTCTTCAACGGAGGAATGGGGGCTGCCGATAACCAGTATCTCTTCCGGACGGAATGCCTCAACCTGTTCGGCAAAGGTTTCCACAGCATTATTCCAGGAGGAATTCACCTGCCGGTCTCCGTCCAGTTTCACCGACGGCCGGGACAGCCGGTTCTCGTTGAACAGGGTATACGCTTCCCGGCCCTTGTCCGGCATCCAGTGATCATTTACATGCGGGTTGAGACGTGGTGTGATACGCAGAACCATATTGTCCCTGGTCCAGATATCCACATTGCATCCCTTTCCGTTGGTGATGTCTATACCCGGAGTCTGGTTCATCTCCCAGACCCTGGCCCTGAATCGAAAATCCGAAGAGGTGAGTGCCCCTACAGGACATATGTCAATGGTATTCATGGAGTAGGGATCGTCAAAGATGTCTCCCGGAGCTGTAGCAGGATAATTTTTATCTCCCCGCTTGGTAATGGTAAGCTGGTGTGATCCGCTTATTTCATCTGTGAAACGGGTGCAGCGGGTACAGTTAATGCATCTTTCAGCATCCAGAACGACACGGGGTCCCAGCTGAACCCTTTTCGGCTTGTGCACTTTCCTGACCTCGAAACGGCTGCCTTCCGGCCCGTACTTATACGTCTGGATTTGCAGCGGGCATTCTCCGGCCTGGTCACAGATCGGGCAGTCGAGCGGGTGATTAATCAGTATGAATTCGAGATTGTCCTTCTGGGCACGCCTGACCAGGTCGTCCGTTTCCTGGGTCCTTACAACAAGGCCGTCCGTCACATCAAAACTGCAGGACGTCTGCAGTTTGGGGAACCAGCGGATCTGTCTTTCCCCGCTTTCATCCAGTTCATACTCGCCCGTCTCCCTGTTGGTAACCGGCTGACCGATTTTTACCATGCACTGCCTGCAGTTCGCAGGGATGGACATGGATGGATGATAACAAAAGAAGGGGATTTCAAGGCCCAGATCCATTATGAACTGAAGCAGCTTGGGCCTTCCTTCAAATTCGTACCGATTTCCGTCTATAAATACTTCAGGCATTGTTGTTATTTGTTAATGGTCACTATTTTTACAAATATTGCAAACTGCGATGCAAAACTGTTCATGCAAACCACCAGGACTACAGCTCGTCAGGCAACAGCATGAACTGATTTTTTACACCGTGCTTCAAATTCATCACGGAATCGGTTGATCGTATGCCGGACCGGCCAGGCGGCTGCATCCGCAAGTGCGCAGATCGTACGCCCCTCCATCTGGGTGGTCAGATCCAGCAGAATATCCAGGTCTTTCACTTCCCCGTCCCCGTTTTTGATTCTTAACAGGATCTTTGAAAGCCACCCGGTCCCTTCACGGCAGGGAGTACACTGACCGCAGGATTCGTGATGATAGAAATGGGCGATTCTCCAGAGCAGGTCCACCATATCCGTATCTTCATCCATGACGACAAGCCCTGCCGTACCCAGCATAGAACCCGCCTCCCTCAATGAGTCGCTGTCCATGGAGACCCCATCCAGCTGATCCGCCCTCAGAATCGGGGTAGAGGACCCACCCGGGATGACGGCCTTCAGTTTTTTCCCGTTTCTGATTCCACCCGCCACGTCATTGATCAGGTCCAGGGCCGGCACACCCGAGGGCAATTCATATACGCCGGGCCTGTTGACATGACCGGAAATGCCATACAATACAGGTCCGGGATGAGTTTCAGCCCCGATATTCCTGAACCAGGAGGACCCGTTTCTGATCACGAGGGGCACATTGGCCAGGGTCTCTATATTATTGATGGTTGTGGGTCTCCCCCAAAGTCCCTTCTGTGCCGGAAAGGGTGGCTTGACACGGGGATAACCCCGTTTCCCTTCCAGGGATTCGAGCATCGAGGTCTCTTCCCCGCAAATATACGCCCCCGCCCCGGAATGGGTGTAAAAACGGACATCAAATCCGCTGCCAAGAACATTTTCACCGATAAAACCGCTGTTACGGGCCTCTTCAAGAGCCCTGTCCACCATCCGGATCCAGTCGCCGTACTCGCCGCGGATGTACACGTAGATCGTCTGGCACTGCATCGCATAGGCGGCAATAAGCGCCCCCTCTATAAACAGATGAGGATTGTATTCGAAAATCATACGGTCTTTGAACGTTCCCGGCTCGGATTCGTCCCCGTTACAGGCCAGATACCTGGCTCCCCCGTCGGGCTCGGGCATGAAAGACCACTTCAGACCGGCGTTGAATCCGGCGCCGCCCCGGCCGCGGATATTGGCATCCTTTACTTCATTTACAACAGATGCCGGCGTCCAGTCCCCGGTCAGTACCGTCTCAAGGGCCTTGTATCCTCCGTTTTTAATGTAGACGTCAATATTGCGGAGGTCTGGTATCTCCGGTATCAAAAGAGGTTCGTAAGATCTCCAGTCAACAGCCATAATCAGTTTTCCTGCGATTTAACGTTGCGCATTTTCATCGGTTCATATTCGGGAACGTCACCATCCCGGAGCCCGCTGATAACGTCGTCCAGTTTTTCCTCGGTCAGGTGATTGACATAGACACCGTTTGTAATCTGCATCATGGGTGCATAGGCACATGCGCCGAGGCACTCTACCTGCCGGACGGTAAACAGGCCGTCTTCGGTTGTCTCGCCGGATTTGATCTGCAGCTTGTCCTCCAGGTAATGGAGGGCGTCATACCCGCCGCAGATCTGGCAGCTCAGGCATGTGCAGACATCCAGGACGAATTTACCCTGCTTTTTCTTGTAGTACTGGGTGTAAAACTCAGCCACGCCGTGAACATGGGCTACCGGCAGGTCCAGTGTTTCTGCAACAAGTTTTTGTACAGCCGGCTCCACGTGGCCGAATTTGTTCTGGGCCAGCCACAGAACCGGCAGTGTTGCAGGTTTCACTTCCGGATATTTGGCCTTGATCTCATCGATCCGGGCAAGTTCTTCTTGTGTAAATTCGTAGGTCATTGTTTTCTATTTATCTGCTTCACCCATGACCGGATCCACGCCGCCGATAATAACAACCGTATCGGCAATCATTTCTCCGTCCATGATGTTCTCGAGGACTTGCAGGTTTGCAAAAGAGGGTGTACTGATTTTCATGCGCCAGGGATGGCCGGTGCCGTCGCTCTGGATAAAATAGCCCAGTTCCCCTTTCGGTGATTCAACGGCATGATATACTTCTGCACCTTCAGGAGGGCAGATACCCGTATCTGTCATCATAAAATCGTGGATCATCCCTTCCATCGAATAGTATACCTCGTCCTTGGAGGGGTAGGCCTGCTTGGCATCGTCCGTGCGTACGAGGCCTTTCGGCAGTTTATCCAGACACTGCCGGACAATCCGGATGCTTTCGTGCATCTCTTCCATACGCACAAAGTACCGGGCGAGATTATCTCCCTCCAGACGGGTGGGTACCTCAAACTCCACGTCACTGTACCGGGCATACGGTGTGAATTTTCGAATATCGACTCCATAGCCGCAGGCTCGCAGGACGGGACCTTTGGCTCCGGCATTAAGCGCATCCTCCGGATTCAGCACCCCCACGTTCTCATTCCGGTTGAAGAAAATCCGGTTGCGGTCCAGCAGCTTGTGATAATCTTTCAGTTCCGAGGGGAATGAACCGATAAACTCCTTAATGAGTCCCATCGCTTCCGGATTGATATCGTTGGCCACACCACCGATTCTGGCATGGGAAACCGTAAACCGGTGTCCGGTGAGGTTGTCCATGATATCGTAGATTTTTTCCCGTTCCCTGAATGTCCAGATAAAGAACGAGATTGCACCGGCGTCCATCACCAGCGTTCCGAGCCAGAGCAAATGAGATGAAATACGGGCAAGTTCGGCTCCGATCATGCGTATGTAGTGAGCTCTCTCCGGCACCTCGACCCCGGCGATCTTCTCAACAGCGGAACACATAGCCACATTGTTGCTGTAGGGAGACAAATAATCCATGCGGTCCGTATAGGGCATGAATTCCTGGTAGGTCTTGTTTTCGGCTATTTTTTCCACGCCCCGGTGAAGGTATCCGATGTCCAGCTTGGTTTTCATGATCGACTCGCCCTTCAGCTCAAGAAGCAGCCGCAGTACGCCGTGTGTGGCCGGGTGCTGCGGACCCATATTCAATACCATCCTGGAATTGAGCGGATCGTCGGTGTCCACCTCTTCAATCGTCGTGTGTTTGTCTTCAAGACTTTTGTAGAGCTTTTCCTGATGCTCTTTGAAAAAAGTCGGTTTGGACTTGGATGCGATGTCTGTCAGCTTCATATGTACGTCTGTTATTCCGTTTCTGGGGTTGTGCCCGGCAGGTCGATGGATCCCGGAATTCCCAGAAGCGGAAACTCTTTTCTCAGAGGATGATATTCATAATCTTCGGGCATATAGATACGGCGGAGGTCCGGATGATTCCGGAAGCGTACGCCGAACATGTCATAAACCTCCCGTTCAAACCAGTTTGCCGATTTCCAGATCCCCGTTACCGAATCTGCTTCAGGATCTTCTTCACCAAGCCATATCTTGACGAAAAGCCGTTCACGGTCACGGAGAGACAGCAGGTTGTAGACCACTTCAAAACGGTCGTCCGTTGTATAGCGATCCGTGCCAAAAAGGTCAGACAGGTAGATGTACCGGTGAGTCTCCTTGAGATAGTTCAGAATTCCGATAACCGAACCGGCATCAACCCGGATAAACGTGTTGCCGCTCGACTGGTAGACATCAATAACTTTTTCCGCAAACGTATCGCTCAGGTCTTTTACTGTTTTTTCCAGCGCAGGAGATAGGTCTAATTTCATATCAGGTATCGAGCATTACAGAGTGTTCGGTTCGGATCTTGTCCTGTATTTTCATCAGAGCGTGCAGAACGGCATCGGGACGGGGCGGACACCCTGAAATATAGTTGTCTACCGGCAGAAAGTTATCTACCCCCTGAACAACTCCGTAGCACCGGTGCATTCCTCCGGTAGAGGCACAGGCACCCATGGCAATACACCATTTGGGGTCCGGCATCTGGTCCCAGATTCTCCGGATCGCGTGGGACATCTTGTAGGAACACCAGCCTGCAACAATCATGACGTCGCTTTGCCGCGGTGAGAATCTCATTACCTCGGATCCGAACCGTGCGGCATCATAACGCGGGCCGGCAAAGGCCATCATTTCTATAGCACAGCAGGCAAGCCCCATCGGCATCGGCCACGCGGCATTGGAGCGGGCCCAGTTCACAAGTGAATCGACACGGGTTGTTAAATATCCTTCACCAAGTGCGCTTTCTAAACCCATAGCTTCGTTCGGTTATCGTGCTGTTAAAATTATTTAGCATTATATAGCTTGTTCAAACTACCTGTTGGAAAGTGAGGGTTTAACTTCAAAGTCCAGGGTGCCTTTCTTTATTGTATAAAAAAGACCGATGAACAGTATTGCAATGAACAGGACCATGGCCACAAATGCTCCTGCCCCGAGCTCCGTAAAACGGACGGCCCAGGGGTAGAGGAAAACCACTTCCAGGTCAAAAACGATAAATTCCATGGCCACAAGATAAAAGCTGATTGAATGTCTTTCCCTGGCCTCTCCCACGGGATCCATTCCGCTTTCATAGGGATTAAGTTTGTTGGTGTTGGGGCGGAACGGCCCGAGCAGCCTTGAAAGGGACATCAAAAGCAGTGCAAGAAGCAGTGCGATGCCCAGCAGTGTGACAATGGGAATATAATTTTCAAGCATGATACGGAATCGTTTTCGTAAGTGGGAAAATTACCGCCGGAAGCCCGGAAAGTCAACGAATTATCAAGATGTGAATATAGTGCTTCTCCGCCTGAAAACGGAGGGACTCAGTACAAAAGCCGTTATTTAGATCAGTTATAAAGAACCGGAGAGAGAGTGATCTACCATCCGATCCGTCCGCGGCGTTCGTCACGCAAATCGTCCTGCCGCAATCCGGGGTCTTCGGGCATGATGAATCCCGGCGGCGGCTCAAAGGAGTTGTAACTCCAGCTTCCCTCGGGGTCTTCCGATGCATAGTTGATGAACTGCCCCACGATCGGCAGGGCTGAACGGGCGCCCTGGCCAACCCCATTGCTGTCCGGAAAGCGAACCCGCCGGTCTTCCCCTCCTACCCAGGCCCCCATGACCAGATGGGGCATCATGGCCACAAACCAGTTGTCTGCACTGTTCTGGGTTGTTCCCGTCTTGCCGGCCACATCCTGGCTCACGTTATAGACATTGCGGAGACGCACACCGGTTCCGTGATAGTTTTCCCCTCCCCGGATTACACCCCGCATCATGTCAACCATGATATAGGCCGTTTCGGGGCTGATCACTTCTTCACGGTAGTCCGGGTGGTATTCCACAAGAATATTGCCCTCCTTGTCCTCTATCCTGGTGATTGCGATCGGGTCGATATGCACGCCTTCCTGTGCGAAGGTGGTATAGGCACTGACGAGCTCCAGCAGGGAAGCCTCGGCCGTGCCCAGTGCGATAGACGGGTAGACAGGCTCCCGGCTCATGTCAATGCCCAGGTTGCTTGCCATGTCCGCAATCATTCTGGCGGCAGAGTCGAGGTCTTCGAGGCGGTTGGTCCCCGGTGCTCCGGCGATTTCAGGCAACAGCCTGACGGTTACGTTGTTCAGGCTCCGGGCAATGCCGGCCCGGAGAGAAACCATCTCGGGACCGTCCGGAACAACAGGATCTTTGGGCCTCCAGTGGTTGCCGGACCGGTCGATAAACGAGATGGGATATTTTGAAAAGGTGTGGTAGGGCATATAGCCGTTGTCTACGGCTACAGCATATACAAAGGGCTTGAAGGTGGATCCCGTCTGCCGTCTGGACTGGTGGACGTGATCGTACTGGCGGGTTCCGTAGTCAGACCCTCCGATCCAGGCCATAACGTTGCCGTTGGCGGGATCAATTGCGACGAAGCCGGCTTCCAGCCGGGTCCGGGACCGCTTGAGGGAGTCGATATACGCTTCGTCCTGCCTCAGTCTTTCAAAAACCACCGATTCCTGGTCCGTATTGTATTTGGCAAACCCGTTCTTATACCGGTCCGACTCCCGGATGAATTGATTCAGAAACTGGGGAAATCTTTCCCAGAACTCGTTCATGTATTCTCCGCCGGGCGAGGTCCATTCTCCCTCGAAAAGCGTTTGCAGGGAATCCACTTTTTCCTTTACTGCACGTTCGGCATGTCTCTGGAGGCGGGAGTCGATCGTGGTGTGAATGGTCAGTCCGTCGGCATAAAGATCGTACCCGTTTTCTTCGGTCCAGGAGAGTACCCGCTGTCGCACGTATTCTCCGAAATAGCGACTCTCCCGGCCTGATTTGGAGGGAGGTTGATAATTCAGGCGGATCGGTTCCCCGAGCAGGTTGCTGTATATTTCCGATGATATGAAGCCGCGGTTCATCATTTGGTAGAGAACGATATTCCTGCGTCTTTGAGCATTTTCAGGATTATGCCGCGGATTGTAATAAGACACCGCCTGCAGTGTCCCGATAAGTGTGGCGGCTTCGGGAACGGTAAGGTCACGTGCGGGTTTGCCGTAATGGGTTTGGGCGGCCGATTCAATACCATAGGCGCTGTTGCTGAATTCCACCGTATTGAGATACATTTCAATGATCTCGCGTTTGGTGTAGTTGTTTTCAATCTGGACAGCCGTGATCATTTCACGGAATTTACGCGCTATGGTGAATGTCTGACCGATTTCCCGGTAGAGGTTCCGTGCAAGCTGCTGGCTGATGGTGGACCCGCCCTGCGGATTTCCGCGCAGGAGATGAACGGGGATTGCAAGAGTGCGGTACATATCCATGCCCCAGTGAGTGTAAAATCTGTGATCTTCAGTCGAGATCAGGGCATTGATCACATTGGGTGAAATCTCGTCAATCTTGACATCGGTGCGGTTTTCGACGTAGTAGCGGTCCAGTATGGCTCCATCCCTGCTTTTTACGACCGAAGCGGTCGCTGTACGTGGATTTTCCAGCTTTTCAAGGGGAGGCAGGCCCTGAAAAAGAAATACAATATACGCCCCTGTTGCAACAACAATAATCAGTGTGGCGGCCAGTAAACTGTAGAGGATTCCTTTCGGCATGGATACGTTTTGTTTTCCGTCAACCCGGTTTTCACGCAGATGTTTCCGGTATTCGGGATCATTGAAATACCGGTCGTTATCATTTTGTGAATGCTTGCTCATTGTCACAGTTTATATTTTGGATCGTTTATACGGGGTCAATCGTTTATACGGGGTCAGCTGCCTTTGCTCACTATCCCACACAACGAGTTCAAAGGATCCCTTCGTATACCGGATGACAGTCCTGTGGGAAAAGAAGGGACCGCTGTTCAACAGTGTGCCGGACGGACAGGATTCCACTCTCGGAATATGATCATGACCGCAAATTACAAAATCGATGCTGTTTTTGCTCAGGAATTCCTCGGCCCAGCTGTTCAGGCGTTCCGGGTCATGGACCGGTCTGGCCCTGCTGAAGCCCGAGAAATGCCTCATCAGCGAGAGGCCGCAGGTTGGTGGCAGCATCCACTGGTATATCTTTATGAACAGAGGATGGCGAAGGATCCGGTTGATCATCGGCCGGGGAAGATTCAGCCGCGGATCTTTTAGTCCGTCACCGTGATGTAAAAAAACAGGCGTCCCTTCAATCCGGATCCTCCTGTATTCGGATTCCACATCAAAGCCCGCCGTCTCAAAATACCCCCGGGTCCAGTTGTCATGGTTGCCGGTAATGTAAAGGACCGGTCGTCCGGACTGATCCGCATACTTCCGGAATTTTTCAATAATCCGGTATCCGGTATCCGGGTGATATCCGGGATACTCCATCCAGTAATCGAACAGATCTCCCAGGATATGCAGCCGGATACGGTTATCCATACAGAAATCAACCAGGCTGAGCAGGTCCGCTTCAATCTGCCGGTTGCTCTCTTCACTGAATGCACCGTAGTGAACGTCCGATAAAAAGATGTGGTGATCGGGCATACTCCCGGGCTCGATGGCAGGCACTGTTATTTGTTGCGGGTGATGATAAATTCAACAAGGGATGCGAAATCCGAATAACCATCCGTGACCGGCAGCTTGCCGAGTTCTGACAGCGCTTCCTCCGCGTACAGCTCCATTGTCTTTCCGGCTTCGCTGATTCCGTTTTTTTCGTGTGCAAATTGTACTATCCTGTCCATGTCCCGGCTGGTTTTTTTCCGCTTTCGCATCAGCCTGCGTATGTTCAGCCTCTCCAGTCCGGTGCTGTTTTCGAGCGCCTTGATCAGCGGCAGAGTGACTTTGCATTCCCTGATATCATTGCGTTTCGGCTTTCCTGTATCTTTCAGTCCATAGTCGAACAGGTCGTCCTTGATCTGAAAGGAGATTCCGATCTTCATGCCGATGGCCAGCATTTTTTTGTGAATTTCTTCATCGTCGGTCGCAGCAATGGCACCGCACTGGCAGCAGGCAGCAATCAGACTGGCCGTTTTTTCGGAGATAATCTGGAAATATCGCTCTTCCGTCATATTAAACAGCTTTGAAGTTTTCAGCTGCCTCAGTTCGCCTTCACTCATTTTTTGAACGGCTGTTGAGAGAACGTGGAGGAGGTCATATTCCCTGTGATCGAGGGCGATCAGCAATCCTTTGGACAGAAGGAAGTCTCCGAGCAGTACGCCCGCCTTGTTTTTCCAGATTTTGTTGATGCTCAAAAATCCCCTCCTCTTGTCCGCTTCATCCACCACGTCATCGTGGATCAGGGTCGCCGTATGCAGCAGTTCTATCATGGTTGCAGCTACATAACTGCGGTGGGTGATATCACCAAACATCCTTGCGGTCATGAAGATCAGGGTGGGACGTATCTCTTTTCCCTTCAGCCGTAAAAGATAATGTATGATCTTGTCCAGCAGATAGACATCCGTATCTACAGCCTTCCTGAAGAATTCCCTGAATTCCCTGATATGGAGATGTACCGGAACCGTAATATCCCTGAGGGAACTGTTCAGGGAGGATCCGCCTTCAAATACTTTGGCAGCAGGTAGGGCCATTAAAAAAACAATTTGTTCATCTGTATGAATGAGTTTCAAAGTAGGCAAAATAGTAATTAATTATTTGCGCAATGACCAAGGGCTCTTTAAGTTCAAAAGCTGATCCCATTTAAACGGTTCATTCGGATGATCCTGTGATCCTGATTTTTATGATCACACTCAGATCACATTCACACATCATCATATTCAATGATCACATTCAAATGATCACATTCAACAGTGAAAATGCCCGCAGGTTTACTGATGAAAACGGCTTCCGGAATGCCTTGAAAAAAGCAGCCGGTGCGTATCGCGGGGTCCTTTCAGGAAAGGTCGCCGGGAATGAGTGGCTCGGGTGGCGGCGCATACTGGATGATCCGGATGACGCGGAACTGGACCGGATAGAGCAGTGCGCGTCACAGATCCGGAAACAGGCCGATATTTTCATTGTCTGCGGAATAGGAGGCTCGTATATGGGAGCCAAAGCCGTTGTCCAGGCACTCAGGGGGGGGCAGACGCTGCAGAAGCCCGAGATACTTTTTGCAGGTCACCAGATGGGCGGGAGGTATCTTGAGCAGCTTATCGATTATCTGGAGCAGCCGAAAGCGGACGGCAGCCCGAAAAGTGTCTGCATGAATGTGATTTCCAAATCAGGCACCACTCTGGAGACGGCTCTCACTTTCAGGATTCTCAGGAACTGGTTTGACAGGAGTTACGGGGATTCCGCGCCGGAAAGAATTTTTGTTACGACGGCCCCTTCCGGCGGTGTCCTGAACGACATGGCCGGGCTGTTCGGATATGAAAAGTTTGTCATTCCTGATGATATCGGCGGACGGTTTTCCGTGCTGACCCCCGTAGGTCTGCTCCCGGCCTCAGTGGCGGGTATCGATATACGTCTACTCATTGAGGGGGCTGTCACCCAGTTTCGGACATGTGAAACACGGGCCGATGAAATTACAGAGTATGCAGCGCTCAGATACTATTTTCAGAAAAATGGAAAAAAACTGGACGTGATCGGCTCTTTTGAGCCGGGACTGCAGTCCTTAACCGGCTGGCTGCAGCAGCTTCTCGGAGAAAGTGAAGGCAAAGAGGGGAAGGGCCTTTTTCCGGTTCCCGCCGCTTACTCCACGGATCTGCACAGCATTGGCCAGATGATTCAGCAGGGCCCCCGCAATATGATTGAAACCCTGTTGGCTGTTGAGGAACCCCTGTCAGACCTTACAGTCAGTGAAGAGGCACAGGATACGGACGGTCTGGGGTATCTGTCCGGCAGACTGCTGTACGATATCAATCGTCAGGCCCTGAACGGGACGGTGGAAGCGCATGCCGGGGGAGGTGTTCCGGTTTTTCTGATTGGAATCCGTTCACTGGATGCACGCAACCTGGGGGGGCTTATCTATTTTTACCAGCTTTTTACAGCGGTGTATGTATCCATGCTCGGGGTAAATCCGTTTGATCAGCCCGGTGTAGAAGACTACAAGAAAGCGATGTATCGAAATCTGGGGGCATAAATCGGTCTTGCAAAAGAAAATAACGGCCGTGCTGTGAGATATATAGCGATTGCGGGCAATATCGGCGCCGGCAAATCGTCATTGACGGGGCTGCTGGCCAACCATTTCAAATGGGAAGCCTATTATGAATCGGTCGACGGTAATCCGTATCTTATAGATTTCTATGAGGATATGAGAAGATGGAGTTTTAATCTCCAGGTGTATTTTCTGGCGAGCCGGTTCAGAAAACATAAAATAATGCTTGAGAAACCGGCAAGTCTCGTCCAGGACAGAACCATCTATGAGGATGCTGAAATATTTGCAAGGAACCTCAATCAAATGGGCCTGATGAGCGAACGTGATTATAAAAATTACAGGTCGCTGTATCTTGAAATGACGGATTTTCTGGAACCGCCCGACTTGCTGATTTATCTGCGGGCGCAGGTTCCGACGCTGGTCAGGCAAATACAGAAAAGGGGGCGCACATATGAAAACTCCATCCGCATAGAATATCTTGAAAGCCTGAACAAGTTGTATGAAGACTGGATTGACCGGTATCCGTATAATAAAATAATAATAGATACGGATGATATCGATTACGTAACCAGCCGGGAGGATCTGGGTAAAATCATAGAGCTGATTGAGCAGCGACTTTTTGGGCTATTTAATTAATTGATTAAAAGCGTATTAGTTTATAATTTGGAAGGCTATTGTGAGTGAATCAAAACTGGCATTCGGCATACAGGAAATACCGGAAGGGAAGAGCGAACGAACCATTGCGCTGGAATCCGGGGATCTGATATTTGAAGAAGGTGAGACCGGAGTATTTGAAGAAGGTGAGACTGACAGCGGAACTGGCGCACGGTTTCGAAATGTGAAACTGAAACAGGCTGAACTTGCCGTCTCTTTCGAGAAGACAGCGCATTTTATCAATGTCGATTTCAGGATCAGCGCGGTTTTGATCATTGTGTGCGATCGATCACTTGAAAAATTCGAGTATCCTGTCAAGGGTTCTTATACGGTGTTGTTCAAACCTGAAGTTGAAGCGGTTTCTGAAGGTGAGAACTCGAAAGTAAAACAGTTTGACAGTCATGATTCGACACTGAATATAGGCAAGGAAGTACGGGATACGGTTTTACTTGAACTGCCGGTAAAGAAGTTGCATCCCCGGTTTCTCGATGAACAGGGAAAGCCTGTTGATTTTGAAACCAGGGTCTTTGGTAAAGAGGAGACAGGCGACGGGAACGCAATAGATCCCCGCTGGGAAGCTTTGAAGAAATTGAAAAAAAACTGAATTATAAACTTTACGCAACCGGGTAAATGGCACATCCTAAACGAAAAACGTCAAAGGCACGCAGAGACAAAAGGCGTTCCCACCATAAAATTACAGATGTAAACCTTGCCGAATGTAAAAACTGCGGTGCTCTGCATCGTTTTCATCATGTCTGCATGGAGTGTGGAAATTACAGGGGCCGTCAGGTTCTCAACGTAACCAACACGTAAAATAAATACACAGTCAATGGTTATTGCTGTAGATGCGGCAGGTGGCGATTATTATCCCAAAAATCCGGTTTTGGGGGCGATTGAGGCGATCACGGAAAAAGATGAGCTTTCCATTCTTCTTGTGGGTCCCGAAGACCTGATCAGGGTGGAACTTGAAAACTACTCTTATGATCCGGCCCGTATCCGCATCATGAATGCGCCGGAGATCATCGGAATGGAGGATTCTCCATCTGCGGCGGTTAAAAAAAAGCGTAACTCCTCGATTGTTCTGGGACTTGGCGCACACAAGCAGGGCATGTGCAATGCCTTTGTCAGTACCGGCAATACCGGGGCTCTGCTGGCCGCATCCGTGTTTATCCTGGGGAAGCTGCAGTGCGTTCAGCGGCCCACAATTGCAGCTATTTTCCCCACCCTGAAAGGAATGCGGTTGCTGATCGATGCCGGTGCAAATCTGGAGCTGAAACCTGACACCTATCTTCAGTTTGCACAGATGGGAACGATTTACTGCCGGGAAGTTCTCGGCGTACCGGATCCCACTGTGGGGCTGATCAATGTGGGGGAAGAACCTGAAAAGGGAACAGATCTTTTGAAAGAGGCACACAAGTTACTGACTACTCTTGCCTGTTTTAAAGGAAATGTCGAAGGCCGGGACATCTTTTCCGGATCTGCCGATATCTTTCTCTGTGACGGCATGACCGGCAACATCCTCCTCAAATTCGGTGAATCCATACCGGCGACTCTCCAGAAAATGGTGGGAAAGACCATGAAAGAGATGGACCTGGACCCGGAGACACGGCATACGGTTGTAAATATCCTGCACAAGTCTCTGAGCTCTTTCAATTATGAACATATTGGCGGAATTCCATTTCTCGGTGTCGATGGTATCAGTATGGTCGGGCACGGCGGCAGTACCCCGACTGCAATTAAAAACATGATCCTGAATGCTGCACACTGCGTTGAAGCAGGAGTAAATGAAAAGATTGTAGCATCACTCCACAATTAAGGGCACCTGATACAAACGATGTCATCTCATAAAGCAAAAATCACTTCAGTAGGCCACTATGCGCCTGATCATATCCTTACGAATGCGGATCTGGAAAAAATAGTCGATACAAATGATGAATGGATACGAACCCGGACAGGAATCCGGGAACGGAGAATTCTGAAGGACCCGCAGAAAGCGACAGCGTTTATGGCAGAGAAGGCCGGAAGAGAAGCCATGGAGGCTGCGGGTGTTTCAGCTGACGAGCTGGATGCCATTATAGTCGCTACCGTGACGCCGGATTATATGTTTCCGGCTACGGCGTGCCTGGTTCAAAACCGGCTGGGAGCGAAAAACGCTTTCGGATATGATCTTTCCGCCGCCTGTTCCGGCTTTGTCTACGGACTTTCTACCGGGGCCATGATGATTGAGTCGGGAAGGCTCCGGAAGGTCCTTGTTATTGGTGCGGATACCATGAGCTCCATTATTGACTATACCGACCGCACAACCTGTATCTTATTCGGTGATGCGGCCGGGGCCGTTCTTCTTGAGGAATCGGAAGATGAAACGGGTATTATCGATTTTGTCAATCATACGGCCGGTGATGAAGAGTGTCAACTCTACCAGCATGCGGGCGGCAGCCTTCACCCGGCTTCGGAAGAGACAGTAAAAAACAAACAGCACTTTCTCCGGCAGAACGGCCGGGTTGTTTTCAGAAGGGCAACCGAAGAAATGGCTGACGTCTCTCTTGAAATCATGGAGAAAAACAATCTCCGGGGCGAAGATATAGCCTGGCTTGTCCCTCACCAGGCAAATAAAAGAATTATTGATGCCACAGCCCGGAGGATGGGTCTGTCCGGTGACAAAGTGATGATCAATATTCAAAAATACGGTAATACGACAGCTGCGACCATTCCCCTTTGTCTGTATGACTGGAAAGATCAACTGAGATATGGTGATAAACTGATCCTGTCCGCTTTTGGCGGTGGATTTACCTGGGGTTCTGTCTATCTTAAATGGAGCGGCCGCCAGTGAAACTTGCATGTTTATTTCCTGGCCAGGGATCACAGGCTGTCGGAATGGCCAAAGATCATTTCAGCTCTTCGGACAGCCTGAAAAGGCGATTTGAACAGGCGGATGACATTCTCGGCTATTCTCTGGCTTCGATCATGTTTGAAGGGCCTGAAGACAGGCTCAGGCAGACGCAATACACCCAGCCTGCTGTTTTTCTTCATTCGGTCTCCCTGTTTGAGACTCTGGATGTACAACCGGATATGACTGCCGGGCACAGCCTGGGTGAATTTTCAGCCATGGTCACTTCAGGTGCAATGACATTTGAGGATGGGCTCGGGCTGGTGTCCGCACGCGGTTCACTGATGCAGCAGGCCGGAGACAAGAAACCGGGGACAATGGCAGCCGTGATGGGGATGGATGACGAACTGGTTGACATTATCTGTGAAGAAGCGATGGCACAGACATTCAAACATGTGATGCCTGCCAACTACAATTGCCCGGGGCAGATTGTAATTTCAGGAGATGTCAAGGCAGTGGAGGCCGCAATGGACCTTGCAAAAGGCAGGGGATGCCGGCTGGTAAAACAACTGCCGGTAAGCGGGGCTTTCCACTCATCGCTGATGGAGTCTGCCTATGATGAACTGAAGGAGAAACTGGATCAGGTGCAGCTGACCCGGCCGCACTGTCCCGTATATAGCAACTATACCGCTGAACCGACGTTTGATCCTGATGAAATTCGAGAAAATGTACTGCAGCAGCTTATGAACCCGGTCCGGTGGACCCAGACCCTGCAGAATATGAATCGGGACGGTGCCGGCCGGTTTGTGGAAATAGGGCCGGGCAGGGTATTGCAGGGGCTTGTCAGACGCACCCTGGCCGATGTTGAAATTTCAGGACATCAGTGATGCATTTTTCAATCAATCCCAAAACCTGATCAGATATGAATTTGAAAGATAAAAATTGCCTGGTAACAGGCGGAAGCCGCGGCATCGGAAAATCGATTGCTCTCGAACTGGCCTCCATGGGGGCCAATGTGGCTATTACGTATGCCCGGTCTGCCAATGCTGCAATCGATGTGGTCGAAAAGATCAGGCAGAAAGGCAGAAAGGCTACAGCCTTTCAGGCGGATGCCGTTGATTATGACGAGGCGGAAAGGGTAGTCAAAGCCATTACGGAAGAATGGGGAACCCTCGACATACTGGTTAACAATGCAGGAATCACAAAGGATAACCTGATTCTGAGGATGTCGGGTGAACAGTGGGATGCCGTTATCAACACCAATCTTAAAAGCGTATTCAATTACAGCAAGGCAGCCGCCAGGCCGATGATGAGAAACAAAGGCGGGTCTGTCATTAATATCAGCTCTGTCGTGGGTATTGCAGGAAATGCCGGTCAGAGCAACTATGCGGCTTCCAAAGCGGGCATTATCGGTTTTACAAAGTCTTATGCCAAAGAACTGGCAAGCCGCAATATCCGTGCAAATGTGATTGCCCCGGGATACATCCTGACGGAAATGACTGAAAGCCTGAGCGACTCTGTTCTGGAAAGAATCCGTGAGGAAACACCGCTGGGGCGGGCGGGCAACTCAGAGGATGTTGCCCGTGCAGTTGCGTTTCTTGCATCGGATTTTAGTTCCTATATTACCGGAGAAGTGATACGGGTCGATGGTGGAATGGCTATGTAACTGGCAGGCAATGAATTAATACCAGGCTTACTTTAGGTGTATTTTAATACCAGATATTGTATTTTCACATGAATTTTTTTCCTAACAAGTACTAACCCTCAATTTTCTTCAAAACCCAGGTATAAAATGTCACAGGATGTAGAATCAAAAGTAAAAGCAATAATTGTTGATAAATTAGGAGTTGACGATTCGGAAGTAACAACCGATGCCAACTTTACAAATGACCTTGGTGCTGATTCTCTCGATACGGTTGAACTGATTATGGAATTTGAAAAAGAATTCGACATCAGTATTCCCGACGAAGATGCAGAGAATATCGCTACTGTAGGAAGTGCCGTTAAATATCTGCAAGAGAAAATATCATAATCAGATCAGGAATCACTCAATAGACTTATGTCTGAACGAAGAGTAGTCATTACGGGAATCGGTGCACTTACTCCCGTGGGGAAAACGGCACCGGAATTCTGGAACGGATTGATCTCGGGTAAAAGCGGGATTCGTCCGGTTACTCATTTCGATACCACAGATTTCTCAACAAAATTTGCGGGACAACTCGAAGATTATGATGAACATAGTTATTTCGGGCGGAAAGAGGCCAGAAGGCTTGACAAGGTTTCCCAGTATGCACTCGTAGCCGCCGATGAGACCATCAGAGACAGTAACATCGATCTGGACAGGATAGACAAGGACCGGGTCGGTGTACTTGTCGGTACAGGCATTGGCGGTATGAAAACCTTCTATGACCAGGCGGTGTCCTATCATCAGAACGGTCCGAGGGGCGTATCCCCTTTCTTTATTCCCATGCTGATCCCGGATATGCCTGCAGGACATATTTCGATCAAGTACGGATTCCGTGGAGTGAATTTCTGTGCCGTATCCGCGTGTGCCACAGGTTCTCACAACATCGGTCTGGCTTACGATTCTATTCGCTATGGCCGGTCGGAGATGGTTATATGCGGCG
>JBBDRV010000164.1:0-4865 GCA_040905285.1 Balneolaceae bacterium
CTGAAATGTATTATGAAGATAACAAATCCCGGACGGTCCGGGCAGCGCTGGAAAGCCTGGCCACTCATGCCGGACACAACGGATGGGTCATTTCGGGTTATACAGCTTTGAAGGCCGATGAAAGCACAGAGTGCAGAACCTGTGGCAAAGAGCATCAAAAAGGATCACTGCTGTATAAACCGGTGTTTGAACGTGGCAGCAGCCCGGAAGCCATGAAAACCATCCCCCGTGAAAACTGGGTTGAATGCTCGGTTTGTGTACAGTCCCGTTAATTCGTTACGTGAGGTTGATTCCCGCTGCAGTAAAGAACGATCATCGCTGCGGTCGCATGCCGTTCCGGTATCCTGACCGGCTCCGGACATGGCGAGCAACTGTAACTGTTCATTCCATTCAGTTCTGAACCGGGAGTGGTTCAGTCCGACATGGGGAGCAGGATGACATCCTCAAAATCAAGGTCCAGTTCACTGAGAACCGGCTCGGCCAGTTCGATTATTTCTTCATCATCATAATCGCCAAGCCCTTCCAGCTCTACAAACAGAGTATTACTCATTTCATCTGTATAGTAGCCGGATTCGCCTGATTCAAAAATGTCCGCCAGTGTCTTTACCAGGAATTCCACATCTTCCTGCCACGCTTCAAATTCCGACTCGTTTCCTTCGTCCATTCCGTTATTTGGTTAAGGTTGTTGTTCTGTTCGGCAGGGGTCAAATCCCCGGCCGGTTAATCCCGCTGATAATCCAATCGGCCGGTACAGCTTTTTCTGTTGTCCTGTTTAAAGGTTTTGAGAAACAAGACAAAATACCGAATATGAATTGATGAACAAATGGATCGACAAGCTGGCAACGATAGCGGCATCCCGTGAGCGGACTATTCTCGGGATCATGAGTGGAACCTCCATGGACGGGATTGACCTTGCATTGTGCAGGGTCCGCGGGAATGGGATGTCCGTAAACGCAGAGGTTCAGAAAGCTGCCACTGTCGGTGTAAGCCTCGAGTTGAAAGACCGGTTTAATGAACTTGCCTTCCGGCCGGAATCGCCGGCCGCATCCATTCTGAGATTCCAGACTGAACTGGGCTCGTTCTGGTGCAGGGAAATCAACAGACAAATCAATGCATGGAATATCTCTGCCGCCGACATCGATCTTCTTGCCAGTCACGGCCAGACGGTACTTCATCATCCGGACCGGCAGGGGGCTTGCCACAGCAGCTGGCAAATTGTTGACGGGGATCTGCTTGCGCAAAGCCTGGGAATACTGACTGTCAGTGATTTCAGGCAGAAACATATCGCTGCCGGCTACGAAGGGGCTCCTCTCGCTCCGCTGGCGGAAATACTGCTATTTGGCGGGGAGGAAGAGGACAGGATTCTTTTAAATCTGGGCGGAATTGCCAATTTCACTATTCTGGAGGGCGGAATGAAAGACCCGTCCGTTCCCTTTGCCACTGATTGCGGACCGGCCAACACATTGCTGGATGAAGCGGTTAAACGGCTATATCCCGGAAACAGATATGATGAAAGAGGATTGCTTGCACGGTCCGGAAAAGTTGATGAAAAACTTTTTGGCGAATTGCTTGCGCATTCCTTCTTTTCACGGCCTTTCCCGAAGTCCACGGGCCAGGAAGACTTTAACTGGGACTGGTTGAATACATGTCTCGTCAGGACAGATCCCTCACTGAAAACGGAGGACTTGCTTGCCACGCTGACAGAACTGACTGCAAAGACTGTCGGAGATGCCGTAAAATTCAAGCTTGAATCTGTCGGCTGCCCTGTTTTTGTGAGCGGAGGCGGGTGGCACAACAAATTCCTGATCGAACGGATTGACGCCCATCTTCCGGGATTCAGCATCATGTCAAGCGAACAGCTGGGAGTGGATCCTGATGTAAAAGAGGCGGTGCTGTTTGCTGTTCTGGCCAATGAAGCTATTGCCGGCACCGGCTGGACGGGAGAAGATGACGTACGTTTTACGCTCGGTAAAATCAGCCTGCCGTGAAACAGGCGGAACCGATGGCAAAGGGCCGGGTAGGTATCCTGCCCGGAAACCGGATGAAATAAACGTTTCATGTTTACCCTATGAAAACATGGGCTTTTATACTGCATCTCAGGATGCATTACCAGTTGTTCATACTTTCGGGAGGGTATCTGCTGGGCGGGCTCCTGACAGAGGCCCCTGACTGGCGGCAGTTCCTTCTGCAGTTCCTGAATGTACATTTGCTGCTTTTCGGAGGGGCTACGGCTTTTAACTCCTACTGGGACAAAGATGAGGGGCCGGTTGGCGGTCTCAGGCATCCGCCGGCCATGGAGCGCTGGATGCGGGATGCTTCCATACTGATCCAACTTGCCGGTCTCGGCTGGGCAGTGACGGCCGGTGCCTATTTCACGGCTGTTTATATCATCAGTCTGATCCTGTTCTGGCTCTATTCCACACCGCTGGCAAGGTGGAAAGGCAGACCGCTGTTGAGTATGGCTGCCATCGGGATCAGCACGGGGTTGAATTCCCTTCTGATGGGGGCACTTGCGGCAGGGGCTGAATGGAACGGGTTGCTTGTGATCGCAGGATCGGGAACAACGCTGATACTGCTCAGTCTCTATCCGGTGTCCCAGATTTTTCAGATGAAAGCGGACCGGAACCGGGGAGACAGTACGTTTGCACTTATATACGGCTTGCGCGGGATCCGGTTTTTTTTCCAGGGAACGTTCCTTCCGGGAGTTATTTTGATTACGTTCAGCCTGGCTCACAGCAGCAGAATGCCTGCCATCCTGTTTTTAACAGCCGGGACAGTCCTCTGGGTTCTTCTGTCCTTCCGCATTTACAGGTTGAAAGGCGAGGAGAGCGAGTATCCGGCTGTAATGAAAATCAAGTATGTAGCCTCTCTCTCTTTTGTCACATTCATTGTGATTTCACTGCTTCTGAAACATGCATGAGATATGGAATAGATTGGTTGAATAGATTGTTAGTTTAACAGCGGTGAAAAAGATTTAAAGATGAACAGCATGACTTATACAGATACAAATTTAATAAATCCTGATATACTCAGTAAGGGGTACACCTATAGTTAATACCGGGATCTGCTTGAAGAGTTGTTAACCAGACAGAAAACGACCGGCGAGAATCACTCGGAAGAAATGCTCCATTATTCAAGGATGAATCTTCTGCGGATGGACAGGCTTGATAAATATGCGGAACTGGATCCGGCTCTCGAAAACCGGCTGGAAAACCTGGACAGGCAGCTTTTTTGGCTGGTGTTGACGGAAGGCTGGTGCGGAGACGCGGCCCAGAACCTGCCCATTATCAATAAAATGGCGGACACAACACCGAACATCGAAATGAAACTCATCCTAAGGGATGAGAACCTGGATCTGATGGACCAGTTTCTGACTGACGGGAGCAGCCGTTCAATACCGAAACTGATCTGTATCGACGTACATACGAATGAGATTCTGGGAACCTGGGGTCCGAGACCCGGTACCGTTCAGGAAATGGCGATGGATTACAGAAGCATGTCGGAACTCTCATCGAAGGAGGCAGCTGAAAACCTTCACAAGTGGTATGCAGACGACCGGAACAGGGAGATCCAGAAAGAGTTCCTGGCCCTGTTAAAGAAATGGGACGACTGAATGCGGTCTGCATTTTACAGACATGTTGCACAGACAAGCGACAGCCCGATGGGACTGGAAATAGAACGTGCCGATGGCTGTACCCTCTATACCGTGGACGGTCAGGCTTACACAGACCTGATTTCAGGCATAGCCGTCAGCAGTCTGGGCCACAGCCATCCGGATGTGGTGAATGCCGTGAAAGCCCAGGCGGATCGTTATATGCACGTAATGGTGTACGGTGAGTTTATTCAGCAGCCGCAGGTGGATTTTGCAGAACTGCTCGCCGCCCAGCTGCCGGACATGCTGAGCCGGATCTATTTTGTTAACAGTGGCACAGAAGCTGTAGAAGGGGCATTGAAACTTGCCAAAAAGCATACAGGACGATCCCGGCTGGTTTCTTTCAGGAACAGCTATCACGGGGATACACATGGTGCCCTGAGCGTGACGGGAAGAGACATCTACCGCGACCCTTATCTGCCCCTCCTTCCGGAAGTTCATTTTCTGGACTATAATGACCAGAGCCGGCTGGATCTGATTGACGGGGATACTGCGGGAGTCATCCTGGAACCTGTCCAGGGGGAAGGGGGGGTTATACCCGCCGATCCAGGCTGGCTTAATGCCGTCCGGGAGCAGTGCAGCAGAACCGGTGCACTGCTGATTTTTGATGAAATACAGACGGGTTTTTTCAGAACCGGCGAGCTTTTTGCTTTTGAACATTACGGTGTGACACCTGACATCCTCTGTATGGCCAAAGCGATGGGCGGCGGACTTCCGCTGGGAGGATTTGCAGCATCTCCGGATATTCTGCGGGCGTTTATGCATGATCCTCCGTTAAACCACGTGACTACCTTTGGAGGCCACCCGGTAAGTTGTGCCGCCGCCCTGGCCAGTCTGAAGGTTTTGCTGAATGGCAATTTTAAAGGGAAAGCAGCCAGGATCGAGGCCATTGCCAGAGATGCTCTTCAGGGAAAGGGGATTGTGGATCTGCGCGGCAAGGGTGCGATGCTGGGACTTGAACTGGAGAACGCCCGGCTTACGCGGCATGTGGTATCTCACTGTTTTGATAAAAAACTGATTCTCGGGTGGACTCTTCATTCCGATACCCTTGTACGGATCGCCCCGCCTTTGATCATCGACGAAAATCTATTCAGGAGATCACTTCAGATCATTCTTGAGGCTCTGGAGACAGGAGGGTAATCCGCCGGATTCGGACCGAGCAGTCTGTCGGACTTACTCTACAGAGCTGCGCATGCGATCTTTTTACACATTG
>JBBDRV010000165.1:0-4853 GCA_040905285.1 Balneolaceae bacterium
TCCGGTTCCTTCGGGATCAGCGTAAAGACCCACTTTATAGCGCCCGTCCTCTATGCGGTCCAGTCGCATGTCGAGCATGCGCAGGCTTTCATCGAAGGAATAGACGACAGCTTCAAGGGACTTGTCATCGGCGCCCAGTACAACCCGGGATACGTCCGGGCCGCCGCCGGAGGGCCAGCTGACGGCGTGGCTGACATGGGCGTCCACCCTTGCTCCGCGTGCCCCGCCCAGCATATAGGTGAACATGTTATTATCTGAACCCCAATTCGATGAACCATAGGGACGATGGTCATCACGGTGAACATTGGCTTCAGTCATGCGGTAGAAAGAATATTCATCGAATACGGAAGTAAACGACCTGAACTCTTCAGTCAGTTCAGAGAGCGGTTTGGATATATAGGGGTCCAGCGGCGCATCACTTCCCCAGTACCAGTTCAGCACATTGGCCGAGGACTTAAATGCATCGGCCCAGTACCTCGGTGTCTGATCCGGTTTACCCAGATGCCAGGCAGATTCCATCTCCCGTTCGGCGGCATGGGGCAGACCCAGATTATTGACCACTGTGGTATAACGCTCACTGATAAAATCGCCGGTATGCATCCGGTCTATCGGATAAATATTACAGTAGCCATCTTTAAACAGATGGGTATGCTCCAGCCCCAAAAATACAGCATCCAACAGCTTTCGTACTTTGTCATTTCCATCCAGGGCATATCCTGCCAATCCTCTAAGGAACAGCGTATCGTCATTCCAGCCCCCGCCTATCTGCCCGTCAGGATTCTGACGGTCTGACCACCAGTCAATCAGCGCATTGATCTTGCTGTTATAATCCCGCATGTACAGCGCCCATTCGGGAGCCCCGTGCGGATTCGGCAGCGTGACCAGTTCTGTCTCTTCAGGTTCTACAGGATACCCGTCATCCCTGTACCGGCCCCTTTTGAAATCACTCATCCTGACCATGAATTCGGCGGAGAAATGATCGGGTTTAACCCGCCGGACCGCCTGTGCCGGCATGAGCATATCGAATGGCCCTCCGTAAGCGTACGGGTTCTCGATGGTCACCTCACGGCCGGTAAAACTCCAGGGCATCCTTTCATAACCTTTTGCATACTGGGCCCTGGCCGGGATCATCTCCTTTTCGGCATAGGCGTCAACCGCACGGTAACTCTCCACATTCTGTACAAAAACGGCGGCAGGATCCTGCCTGCCCCCGATGCGGACCTCCGTACTCCCGGATGTCCCCAGATCCATCCAGAGCCTGTCTCCTTCGGCCAGAACCAGATCCTGAAAGTCGAGAGTAAGCAGGAGCCGACGATACCCTTCATTGAATCCTGTAAGCTTTACCGTAAACTCATTCCAGAGACGCTGCGGAATGGCCGGATCGCGCATTCGTATAAACAATGTTTCCTCCGCGCGCGTGGTCCGGATCGGCAACGAAAGTGTTATCTCCGATACTCCGGTCTCCTGTACGGCCGGTTCGGCAAGAATATTTAAACGGCCGAAGGCCCCGATGTCGACTGTTTCCCCGGCACCGCCGCCGGATCCGTCTGTGGAGGCAACGGCCATTCTGCGTTCATCGCGTGCTGTTACCGAATGCATTGCAAATTGTGTGCGCCCGTCAAGAGCGGCGGCACCCATGCTGAGGGTACGTTTCTCCCCCCCTGGGCGGAAATCCTCTGCGGAGACAGGGCGGACATAGTACAGGCCCACGTTCTGTATCCGCTTGTCTCCGGAAAGAGGCAAATTTACATGCCCCTTAAAATCGGGCGGGGTTCCATAGGCTTCTGTAAACGGGATCCGGAAAGTAGGCCCTGTCATGGTTGTTATTGTCGAGCCGTAAGAGAAGCCGTTGCCCGGAGGAACTCTGAACAGGTTCTCCGGATCGTTCATCTCCCCGGAACCCGCCTGCATGCTCACATTCTTCAGATTACCGGTCAGAGTAACATAATTCACTTTCGCCCCGGGAGAAGTCTGCAAATCAACCTTTTCAGCGTGAAAATCGGCGTCACCAGGAATGATTGTAAACAGGGCGTACGGGTGAGGCCAGGCCATTTCTTTCCGGCCGTCGATAACGTTCCAGCCGGGGACATGTCCGTCGCCGACATCAGCAGGCCAGACCTCTTGCACGGACAGTGCCCGTTCGGGTGAGACCGTTGGCAGGTGCTCGTTCCAGCCCGCCCCGCTGTACTGATCCAGCCGTTCTGTATCATAGACCTCCCGCATGTAGAGAGGAGACTCATTCTGCGGCGGGGTATTGGACACCATCAGATTTTCTATTTCAGAGCCGGATAAAGGCCTGTCCATCAGGTATACCTCATCATACATCAAACCCGGTGCCGGCAGATGAAACAATCCGGGAGGCACCGTATCAAACCAGCCGTCACTGCCCCAGGAAGAGGCGATTTTCTGTCCGTTGAGCCACAATTCAAGGCCGTTGGCCCAGTCCCAGTTCATTACAATATGATTCCAGCGGCCGTCGTCCCAGCTGACATCGGTATCCAGCTCGTGACGTTCATAGCGGGCATCCACAAGGTAGGCCCCAAGACGGTTATCTTCACCGATGATAATGCCGATCAGGTCCCGCTCCGTGCGGCCAAAGGCAATGCTGGTCTGCTCAAACAGCGGACCGGCAAATGACGGTTCGCCCCTGGCCCAGAATGAGACCGCACCCAGCCGGGGACTGATTCTTCCGCTGCCCCAAATGAACGGCTGGTTATATCCCATCGTATTTCCGGGACTGGAATTGGAAATAACAGCACGGATCAGGCCAAGGTCTATCGAACTCATATTGTTGGCATCCGGCGGATCGGGAATGAAGCTCATGCGGACGGATTTGCCGAACTTGCCTTCCGGGAAATCGATTTTCCGCTCCGTGACGGACTTGCGGCCGGACTGCTCAAGAAAATCCTCCTCATAAAATCTGTCCTGGTCGAACGATATATGAAAAGACACCGGAGACCGGCGTAGTTCGGAGCTCACCCCGTCTGTCGTCTGAACCTGTCCCCAGGCAATGTTTCCCACCAGACCCGCTCCGAAAAGCAGGATGATACATGCAAATAACGGCCTTGAAAATCTTGTCATAATACGTATCTGTCCCTTTTTGAATTTAGTTTTTTAATAGACGCTTTTATAAAAATGTTTACCAAAAAATTCTTACCGGTTTATATAGCCGATCAGAAGTCTCATATTTTTAATGTACTCACGTGTGGACAGATACTGCTCACCGGAAGGATCTCTTTCCCGGGCATATTCCTCGACGCTCAACATCCGGGTATTGGTTTCTACGCCATCCCCCGAAACAGAATACGGTGGGCTATACGCCCGTCCAACTTCCTCCCCCGTAATAATCCAGCGGCCCTGCCTGTCCAGATCGCGGATCACCGCCTGTACCTCTGACTCATCCGGAGTCCTGTCGGGGAACTGCATCTCCGGAAAGTTATCCCCGGGAGTTCCATTTTTCTGATGCCGCCCCGGCTTCAGCGGGGAATCCCGGAAGGCCTGCTCCGACGACAAGGCTCGCACACGTTCATATTCCTCTCTCAGCTCGTCTGTGTCGATCGTTTTTTTAGTTCCGTAGTGCCTGAGCGGGGGTTCATCATTATAATCCACCCAATAGTGACCCTCAGTGACACCTGAACCCCGGCGGTGGGCATACAGGGGTTTGTCCGTCGCTACCTCCACAAAGGTTGAGTGGGTGTATCTGTTCCCTTCGGTCATATCGCCGGTCAGCCGGGACCGGTCGAGCCAGTCAATGGCATCGGGAATGCGGGCTAAAAATTTCCGATCCCCCGTATAGCGGTAAAAACGAAACAGCAGCCTTATATGGTCCACTGTCGTTCCGGTTGAAAGGGCGGCCGGTTCATAGCTTCGGGCGTGGGCCGGGGCCAGGTCCATCGTGTACTGGAGAGCCCAGCCTCCCTGGGGGTTTCCCTGTTGGGCCAACAGATAGAAATTCATACCCCTCCGGATAGGATCCAGCAGGCGCTCTTCTCCCAGAGTCTTATAACACAGAATCAGGAACTCTATGTTATTTTCCATCACATCATCATTAAAGGTATAAAAGGAGGTATAGTCCGCCTTTCCTCCCTTGGTGTAGTCATATTTAAGCGGATAACGCTGGGGCCAGCCACCCAGCGGATACTGACTTTCCAGAATAAATTCAATGGCCTGGTCCAGAGCCGGCCTGAATGAAGGATCCAGCTTCTCCAGATAGAGACGAAGCAGAAAGCGGGCGGCGCCGGCAGTCACATCATCATCAAAGGTGGCATTGCCATAATAGTGCTGGAATTCTTCAAATCCCCAGGCATTTTTCCCGATCGTTTCATACCAGCGCTTCAGTGAGCGATCGCCGGCGAAATCCACCATATAGTTCCATCCCCCTGAGGGATGCTGACCCCAGGCCAGGGCCTTCCCAACACCGGCTGCCGCCTGATAGTAATACTCGTCTCCGGTCACGGCATAAGCGTCCAAAAACAGATGCCCCATTCCCAGCGTCCCTCCTGAAGGTTGTATCCAGATCTGCGTGGGATAGGCTTCCACTTCACCCCACCTTCGGGAGAAGTCAGGCATGTAGTGATAAACATATCCACCATTTGTACTCACCTCCTCAACCATATAGCGGGTGGCTTCGAGCATCGCCGATCTGGCATCTTCCGCCAGGTTATTCGGCTGGGCCTTCGCCGGGATTGAAAAAAGCAATACAAAGCAGGGAATGAGCAGGGAAATACTGAAAAATTTCATCTTAAAAAATTATGTGTGTAAAATAAGGGTGTGAACAGTGGTTAATGTATTTTTACTGCCGGTGCATTTCGCAGGCCCTGCAGTCCGGGGGTGTTTCCACCGGTACGCGGTTG
>JBBDRV010000166.1:0-4793 GCA_040905285.1 Balneolaceae bacterium
ACCGCCGACACACGGATTTTCAGTCCGTTGCTCTACCAACTGAGCTACAGTCCCCGGAGAGAATTCAAATATAAGGGCTTTTCATTCTTTAAACAAAGCAGCATTCCTCAATTCTTCACGCGGATGTCTTCCAGTCTCAGCTGCAGGTTACGGTTGTTATTCCATCGATTCTCCTCAATAACGTAGGCTACATCGATACGGCGGCTGCCTGAATCCCTGACCAGCGGCATGTAGTTGTGCATTTTAAAACCGATGGCGTCAAACGTACAGGAGCCGTTCTGCCTCAGTTTCAGTTTCAGGTGCCCTTTGCCGACGATGGACGGGACGCCGGACAGCTGGACATCTTCACTGACAAAGACGGGCTTCAGGTTGCCGGGCCCGTACGGTTCAAACTGGCTCAGCAGTTTCCAGAATTTCCGGTCTATCTCACTGAGGTCGATCCTGGAGTCGATCGTCAGCGCCGGTTTGAAATCGTCCCCTGAAAGTGCCGAACAGGCGATCTCGTTCATCCTTTTCCGGAATTCTGCAATGTTCTTTTGGTTCATGGTGAGTCCTGCGGCGTATTCATGGCCGCCGAACTGCTCCAGCAGGTCTTCGCATTTTTTAAGCGCCTGATAGATGTTAAATCCTTTTACCGAACGGGCTGATCCCTTCACCTTGCCATCCACGGAACTCAGCATGACAACCGGGCGGTTGAAGGTGTCGACCAGCCGTGAAGCGACGATTCCGATCACACCGAGATGCCAGTCCGGGTCATGCAGCACCATGGTCGACACGTCGTCCATGTCACCCTCATCATCCAGCATGGCCTGTGCCTCTTCGAGGGTTTTCTGGTCTGTACTCCTGCGTTTCCGGTTTATTGTCTCGAGGTCTGCCGCCACTTTTTTTGACTCCTCCGTATTGTCGGAAATCATTAGCTCGACGGCTGTGCCCGCATCACCCATCCTTCCTGCGGCATTGATCCTGGGGCCGATGGAATAGATAATGGTGGATGTCGAAACGGAGCCGCTGGTTGCGTTTACAAGATCCAGAAGAGCTTTAATGCCTGGGCGGGGACAGTTGTTGATCATGTGCAGTCCCCTTCTCATCATCACCCGGTTTTCATCAATAACCGGCACGATATCTGACGCTATGGAGATGGCAATCAGATCCAGAAACTGGTAAGCGACCTCTGCAGAAAGTCCCAGCTTTGTTACTGTCGCCTCTATCAGCTTGTAACCGACTCCCGCTCCTGACAGACCGTCAAACGGATAGCTGCAGTCGGGTCTTTTCGGATCCAGTACAGCCACAGCCTCCGGAATCCGGTCCTCTGCGGTATGGTGATCGCATATGATCAGATCGATCCCGGCTTCACGTGCCTGTTTCGCTTCTTCAAATGCGGTAATTCCACAGTCGACAGAGACGATCAGGTCCGCTCCGATCTCCCGGGCGTGCGTGATGCCGCCGGAGCTGATTCCGTACCCTTCTTTAAAGCGATGGGGAATATAATAAGTTACATCCAGCCCGAATCCCCGCAGGAAAAGAAGGACCGAAGCGGTCGCTGTCGTGCCATCCACATCATAATCACCGTATACCAGCACTTTTTCCGTATCTTTGACAGCTTTTGAAAGACGCAGGGAGGCCTTTTCCATATCTTTCATTAAAAAAGGATCGTGGAGATGGCCGATCTCAGGCCGGAAAAACGTTTTGGCCTTGCTGAAGGTATTGATATCACGTAAAGCGAGAAGCTGGGCGATCTCACAGGGGACCCCCAGCTGTTGTTGCAACTCTTCAATCGAATTCTGCTGCTCCAGCTCTGAATAAATCCATCGGAATGACATTGTTATGCTTTCGTTTTATTATCATTAAACAACTGTTCCGCGGTCACCCGCTCTGGCGAGGCAAATACTGCACGAGACCTGTGCTAAAATTTGCCTGTCAGCATGCAGGTTTATGCCGGCTTGTGTCAAAGATAACAGACTCAAGGGAAATTTCACCGGTTCGGGAAATTAAATTCCCCCATTACGGGATCGAACAAATCAGGTACTCCATGGATCAAATCATTTCCAGTTCCGGCGTCGAAACCGGCACAGGCGGAACACATTCCCTGTTTAATCAATTGGCATCGGGAAAGCACGAACAGGTTATCTTCTGTGCCGAACCGGCTTCGGGGCTGAGAGCGGTCATTGCCGTTCACGACACCACACTTGGTCCTGCACTGGGCGGCGTGCGCATGTGGCCCTACCGGACGGAAGAAGAAGCGGTCCGGGACGTGCTTCGCCTTTCCAGGGGCATGACCTACAAGGCAGCTGTATCCGGACTCAACTTTGGCGGGGGCAAAGCGGTTATCATCGGCGATTCAGCGACACGGACAAACGAACCACTATTCCGCGCTTTCGGACGTTTTGTGGACGGGCTGGGCGGACGGTATCTCACCGCCAAGGATGTAGGGGTCAATATGCAAATTATGGAATGGATTTTTTCTGAAACCAGGCATGCCACCTGTATACCGGAAGCTTTGGGCGGAAGCGGCGATCCTTCACCGGTGACGGCTCACGGGGTCCATGTGGGAATGAAAGCCTGTGCTCGAAAAGCCTATGGCAGTGATTCTCTCAACGGAAGGCGCATCGCCATTCAGGGAGCCGGCCACGTGGCTGCCAGCCTTGCCGGTAAATTAAGCAGTGAAGGAGCCAACCTGTTCATCTGTGACATCGACGGGGAAAAAGCGGCGGAAGTGGCGAAGCGAACCGGTGCTGAAGTGATTGCCCCGGATGCGATTTACGGCATCGGGGCAGACATTTTCAGCCCCTGTGCCCTTGGCGGAGTGATCAATGACACCACCATCGGAAAATTTACCTGCGACATTATAGCCGGTGGGGCAAACAATGTACTGGAGGATGAAGCGCGTCACGGCCAAATGCTGCTGGACCGGGGCATTGTCTACGCCCCGGACTATGTCATCAATGCCGGCGGAATAATCAATATTTCAGGAGAACTGGAAGGCTACAACCGGGAACGGGCTGTCCTGAAGACGTCCGGTATTTACGACACGATTCTGAACATCCTGAATACCTCTGAAAAGGAGCAGATACCGACCAATGCAGCCTCGGACAAACTTGCCGAGGAGCGAATCCGGCGCATCGGGAGAGTAAAATCGATCTATTCCTCTTCTTCCTCATAGTTGCCCGAAATAGTTGCCCGACCCGGCCGATGTGACTGATCCAGGCTGAACAGGCGTAAGAGCGGGCTTTCGAAAGCGAACCGTTATCGCGGAACCAGGCTGAACAGGCATAAGAGCGGCTTTCGAAAGCGAACCGTTATCGCGGAACCAGGCTGATCCAGGATCATAACAGCGGGTCTGCCAGAGTGAACTGAAGAGGTGAACTGAAGAGTTGAATCGGGCCGGCAAGAGGGGCCGGGCTGTTGAAAAGGAAAAATATCCATACATTTATACAAGGGTGCATGGGATATCCGTTGTTATAGCGAAGTAACAAAGTATTAACTGCCAAACGGAATTTTTCTTTCAGATATATGACGCTTAAAGAATCACTGCGATTTAAAGATCGACTGATCAAAGGAATCTCACAGGAAGGCTATTTCAGAATTTCAGCGATAAAAACCACCGAAGTCGTTCGGGCAGCACAGGAACGGCACAACCTCTCTCTGTTAAATACAGTATTGCTCGGACGTACTTTAACCGCCTCTATGCTGCTTGCATCGGAACTCAAGGGGGAAGAGAGACTGACCCTCAAGCTGGAGGGGAACGGGATCGTCGGAATGCTCATGGCTGAAGCCAACCGCGCCGGAGAGATCCGGGGGTATTCTCAACACCCGGATGCCGAACTTGACCCCGCCATGCCGGACACATCCATCGGTGACGGCCTGGGAATCGGTGTGCTCACGGTTTCAAAAATCCTGTATAACGAGGCTGAACCCCAGATCAGCACCATCCAGCTGCACAAAGGTGATGTCGTGACGGATGTGGCTCATTACCTCGCCCAGTCTGAGCAGATTCCCTCGGCCATTTTACTGGACGTCAGGCTGTCCGACAGCGGTGAGGTTATGCAGGCGGGCGGATTGATGGTTCAAAAGCTTCCCGGAGCCCCCGACCACGTGGTGAGTGAGCTCCAGGACAGGCTCCGTACGTTCGACAGGATTTCCGATCTGCTGGATCAGGGGATTTATATAGACGACATCATGCAGAAGGCAGTAAAACCGTTTGAAATACAGGAAATGAACCGGCAGCCGGTCCATTTCTTCTGCAGGTGCAACAGAGACAGGTTCCTGTCGGCACTGTCTCTGCTGAGCTACGACGACCTGAAGGAGATGGAGGGTGAGAGTCAGGAAATGGTCTGTCACTTTTGCAACAACAGGATCAAAGTCTCACGGAATGAAATTCATGACCTTGTCGTTAGTGCCCATGCCAAAATGAACTGATCAACTTTTATGCGGACAGAAAACAGGGGTTATGGCTGACAGGAAACAGGTGGTTATTGTGGGTGGCGGTTTCGGAGGTATTTCTGTTGCCAAGGCCCTGAAAAAAACGTCCTGTGATATCACCATCGTAGACCGGAATAACCATCATCTGTTCCAGCCCCTCCTCTACCAGGTAGCCACAGCCGCCCTTTCCCCGGGGGACATCGCCGTACCGATCAGAGCTATATTCACCGGAAACAGGAATATCCGCACGATGCTTGACGAGGTTGTCGATATCGACCGGAAAGCCGGCAGCATCCGGCTCGCCGGCGGCCGGGATCTTGCATACGACTATCTTGTATTGGCTCCGGGTGCTGAGTATAACTATTTCGGCAACG
>JBBDRV010000167.1:0-4788 GCA_040905285.1 Balneolaceae bacterium
CTGTTCCGGTTTAATCAGACAGGCGGCCAGGAGACGGTAAAAAAACAGGTCCGGATCGGTGCGGGTGAGAAGCGCCGGATCACAGACGTACTCCTCCATCCTGTCGAAGAACACAATTTTCCGGGCGGCTTTTTGCAAGTCGTATTCCGGAATGTCCCGACATCCGGCGAGACCGCCGACACGGGCGGGGAAGACAGGGGCGAAACCCGGGCGGATTCAGGTAAAGAGTCTGACTTGGTCGGGGAACTGGAAAAGGAGCTCAGGTTCACCAAAGAGCAGTTACAGGTGAACACGGAACAGTATGAAACCTCCATCGAAGAACTTCGCGCTTCCAACGAAGAGTTGCAGTCACTGAACGAGGAGCTGCAGTCAACCACCGAAGAACTGGAAACCAGTAAAGAAGAGATCCAGTCGGTGAACGAGGAACTGAAGATGGTGAACGAGGAACTGGAGAGCAAGGTGAAAAAACTGAATCGCGCCAACAGCGATATGAAAAACCTGATGGAAACTACTGAAATAGGCATTTTATTTGTCGGCAACGACCTGAATCTTCAGCTCTACACGGAAAGTGCCACCAGCCTGTTTAACCTTATCAGGTCTGATATCGGCCGCCCGCTGGATCACGTCACCCACCGGCTTGATGATGAGGACCTGACCCGGGATGTGAGTCGCATGCTCGACACCCTGACACCCGTGGAAAAGATCGTTCAAAGCGAAAAAGAGTGGTACATGATGCGCTTGCGTCCCTATCGCAACACCGAAGAGGAAGTGGATGGAGCGGTAATCAGCTTTATGGATATCACGCAGATCAAACAGGCCCAACATACCATAGTGGTTCGCACCCGGCAGCAGGAAGCAGCCGCATCCCTGGGACTGTATATGCTTACCAACCGCGAGATGCAGAAAATTATGGACAAAACCGTGCAAGTGCTGCACAAGGAACTGGACGTGGATTACTCCAGGTTGATGAAGTTGAATGCAGAGGATGATACCCTGGTTACCAAAGCCGGTTTGGGATGGGAGAAAGAGGATCTTGTCGATTTCAGCCTGTCTGCCGCAAAGAAATGGGACGCAGGCTATGCTCTGAAAACGAAAAAGCCGGTGATAACAACCGACTACACCAGCGAAGACCGGTTTGAGCAACCGCCGGTATTTGTCGAACTGGGCATCCAAAGCGGCATGAACGTGTTGATAGAAGGCATCGGGGGTTCCTATGGGATACTGAGCGTCTACAGCAAAAGCCCGCGCACCTTTGAAGAAAATGAAATAGCCTTCATCCAGCTTGTTGCCAACTCGCTGGGGGGAGCCATAGAGTGGGAACGCTCCAACCAAAGACTGCTGGAAGAAATTGAGCAGACCCGTAAATTGCAGCACCAGATCGTAAAAATAAGCACCAGCGAACGATGGGAGGTCGGTAAATACCTGCACGACAATGTGGCTCAAAACCTGGTAGCCGCCCAAATGATATTTTCCAGTCTGGACGGCAAATTTAAGGGGAAAGATGGGAAGGAAATGGATAAACTGGATCAGCTGCTGAAGAAAACGATCGATGATATCAGGAGTCTTTCCCACGAAATGATCCCGATGGATATCAAAAGCAAAGGACTGGACTATACCTTACAACATTTTGCGAAGCATATGCAGGAACTCTTTGATCTTGAATGTACATTTAAGCTGGACGGATCGGAAAAATTAATACAGAACAATTATGCAGCCACCAACTTGTTCAACATTACCCGGGAAGCCACCAAAAATGCTGCCATGCACGGCAAAGCCACGAAAGTTGTCATAGAGATCACCCGGGAGGGCGATCATCTGAAACTTGCGGTCAAAGATAACGGCAACGGGCTCGACGATGAATATGAACATAAAGACGGTATGGGCATCAATATTATGCGCCACCGGGCTCATTTAATGAGTGGTTCACTGGAAATAGAGCGGGTATCTGAAAAAGACGGTGTCCTCGTCACCTGCCTCATTCCTCTCACAGTCCTTCAGGCAGAGGATGAACAAGCTATTTCAACCTCAAACAGGTGAATCTTCCTCAGTAATTAAATGTTGTTCAACAGGGATAGAGATCATCATACGAGTCCCTTCTCCCGGAGCAGAATTGATTTTCAGAGCCCCCTCGAAAAGGCCCAGTCGCTCACGAATATTAAAGAGGCCAAAGCTCTCCTTATCCCGGATCTTATCCGGATCAAATCCTTTTCCTTCATCCATCACCGAGATGATCATGTCATCATCTGAATTTCTGACTTCAACAAAAGCTTTGTCAGTCTCTGCATGCTTGACGATGTTAAACAGACATTCCCGCAAAATCTGTAGCAGGACTGTACGCAAGTCTTGATCCGGAATGCTGAAGTTCGCAGTCGCTTTCAGATCAATTTCAAATCCATGAATCTCGTCAAATCTGCCGACAAGCCAGTTCAGTAATTCAGTCAATTGCGCAGATTTCAGGACAGTTGGGTTCAGATCACCAGTGAGCTGCCGTGTTTTATTAATGGATTCATTCGACAGGTTAATAATCTCCGTAATCTGTTCCGACAAGTGCCTGGTACTGTCGTCCGACTCGATCTTCTGATGAAGCAGAGTGGCATTCATCTGGATGGCGAAAAGAAGCTGCTGCAAATCATCATGCAGAATCCTGGAAATGCGATTGCGCTCTCTTTGTTCGCTTCCGGTTAGTCTTTTGGCAAGTTCAAGCACCTTCCTGGTTCGCTCTTCCACGCGTTCTTCCAGTTTATCCCTGGCTTTTTTAACTTTCTCTGTCGCTTTTTTACGTTCAGTGACATCCTCCATCGCCAGCAGGATGAGCTGCATATGATCGATCCGCATGGCATTCAGGATCATAATTCGTTGCCCGATGGTTTCAAAATCATGTTCGATTTCAAAATCACTGACCTTCTTTTGCTCAGGTAAAATCTCTTCAAGAAGTTTCCGAAGCTCTGGAATATCCCATTGACTGTTGCCGAGTTCGTAGAGAAGTTTCCCCTTTGTCTTCTCTTCCCTGACCTGGAAAAGATCATAGAAGGGAGTGTTGGCCTTCTTCACTCGAAGGTCCGAATCAAGTACAAGACATGCTTCACGCAGCGTATGAAACAGATGATCCGTGAATTCTTTCTCGTTATGCAATCTCTTTTCCAACTTCTCTAACTCCGCTATTCTCTCATTCAGTTCCTGGTTCTGTTTTTTGTAATGTTCCAGGGTTAGTTCGTTTGTTTCTTTACTCATAATTGGTAACCAAAAAGTATTTAAAGATATCAATCAGGCGAGTTATTGCCTCGACTCATGCCTTCTGTGCTTGATAAACAGTTCTCAGGTTCGTTTGCATTCCTTCATACCGACTTGTATACATCTTTCGGCCTCAGGATATATACCATATATATATTTACATTTTCCCATCAAAATAATTCAGGTTCTGTTACCAACGAGAACCTGCGAGAGCTATTTCAGCCTCCGACAAGCGTGAATGATTTCCAGCAAAGGGCATCCAATTTTTTAAAAACCCGCCTGATCTGAATATTTCAACCAACAGACTGTTAGCAAGTTGCGGTGGTTTGCACTTCAGGACAGTTACATCAGAACAATAACTCTTTTCCCACCTTTAAAAGCCTGCCAGCCTTCTTTTAGAGCATAGGGAACAATCAGTAGAGCAGCTACGGGGTCAGCCCACCACCAGTCCAGCCAGCGTACCGCCAGCAGGCCTCCCAACACAGCCACGGTTTGGTACAGACATACAAAGGTATCCTTAGCGTCGGCTATGAACTCCTGACTGTCCAGCTTTTTACCATACTTATATTTTGCCCAAATGAGAACAGGGTTCACCACCAGTGAAACGACCAGGATTATTAGACCTAAAGTGCTCCACTCCGCCGTTTCTTGAATGACAAGTTTTGAAACAGAATCGTATGTAATAAAAATGCTAACTATCAGGAAGGAAGAAGCAATCACGTACAGCGTGATTTTTTCTCTTCGCTTTACGCGCTCTTCATTAATACCTTCCAGTTCACCATGTAGCCGCCACCACAGGGTAGTTGCTGAAATAACTTCGACTGTGCTGTCCAGGCCCCACCCGATTAAAGCGGCGCTGCCTGACGTAAAACCGGCCGTTAGTGATACCACCACTTCAATGACATCATATATTATGTTATAAACCTGAATTTTTCTGCCTGTCTTCAGGTTATTTCTTCTTTGCTGATCTGCCATCATGACGTATACTGAGATTAATAGCCGCCGCGACAATCAAACAGTGGCAGCCGGATTATGATATAGTACCTGCACGTTTCCTCTTTGGGATTTCTGTTCCTGCTATATAGTTTTAATGATCATGACCACCTTCACCTTTTCGCATTTCTGCAAGTAGGTAATAGGCTCCTTTGATTGCAAACCGGGGGTTTTCTGGAATGGATTCAAAAAAGCGGATTTCAGTGTAACCGGCATCTGAGATTCCAGGACGAACAGGAACAGCGGTAAACTCCATTTCTCCTCCGGCGTCTTCATGCTCCTGCCCTTCTTCTTCTGTTTCGGCATGATTATCATCGGATTCCTCATGCTCTTCATTATTTTCATGGGCGTGATCATTCAATTCAGAGGGAAGCATAAATACAAAGTAATCCTCACCACTTCGCACAATAGATTCGTCTGGAAGCACCTGCGAGGTTTTTGTCTCTGTTACAATACGGCCATCCACAAACATGCCGGGCAATAACCCATCTCCGCGGTCTTCAATTTCTGCATGAACACGAACGGCCCTGGGATTATCTTCAAATGCTTTGCCCACCGAAAAAA
>JBBDRV010000168.1:0-27692 GCA_040905285.1 Balneolaceae bacterium
TAATTTTGACTGAAATATCACCGTCAGGCCGGACATTCCGGTGTTGGTTACACAGCCGGCAAAGAGGGCACGGCATGAACGTCCGGATGATCCGCTTTATATCTTCCGTTTCCGGTTAAAAAAGAAGACATGGCAATCCGATACGCAGAAATCCAGTCAAAAAGGAGAGCCCCGGATGCTGAATCATACCGTTAGCCAGACTTCAGTAATTACCTGAATTCAATCCGGATTCAGCCTGCCTGTTTTAGGAGTCCTGCTTTTTTGGCGGCATTCTGCTGAAGGTAAAACCTGATCAGAATTCAGGAGCCGGTATCGTGGTTTGAAATGACTCAGACACGCTTCTTTGTCTCCGGATCAATGCCGAGAATTCTAGCCATCGTCAATCCCCACATCTTCGGCTGATCAACTTCAGATACGTTGTTGGCTTCGATTACCTGCTGAAAGCGGGCAATGCTGCCCGGCAGACCGGAAGGCCCTTCATCCGTACCGAAGACAATATGCTCCCAGGCACTGGGTCCTCCCGAAAGAGTATGTGGATTATTGTCCTGGGCATCCCAGCCGGCCCACCAGAGATATTCGCTGAGAACATCCATTTTATCCAGTTCGATGAATTTATAGAGGTTCGATCCGGTGATATCAAAATAGAGATTTGGATTCCACCGGGCACACTCTGCAGCTTCTGCATACCACGGGTTACCAAAATGAGCCCCCTGAATCGTCGCATTCGGAAACTGTCTGCATAATGCGTCCAGATAGACCGGGCGCATCCGTCCCATCGAGCCGAACCGGGGGGTTCCGTCAATATCACGGCGGCTTGTGATTCCCGTGTGAAAAAGCATGTGTAAACCATATTCTTCGCACAGCCGATATGCCTGATAATAGGAAGGATCATCCCAGTTCTTCTGTGGACGGTGAAACTTTATACCTGAAAACCCGTTGCTATGAAAGGCCTTAATCTGCCTGACAGCCTCGGGGTCGTCCACTGAAATCTGGCCATACCCGATGAACACATCGGGATATTGCTCCATGGCCCCTGCAATCAGGTCCATATCTTCGGGATAGGCGATCGAACAGGCCATCGCATTGTATGGCCGGTAGGTGTCGACCATCTGTTTAACCCATTCTTCTCCATCGCTGACAAACCCGCTGACGTGGATATGCGAATCAATAATAAAGTCCGGTGCATCTTCCGGGCTCACTTCCAACGTTCCTGGATCCTTCCGGACCTGATCAGTCCTGCGGCCGATGGCCCCTGCCGCTGTAGCTGCAAGGGCAGCTTGCCCCCCGTATTTGAGAAAATCCCTTCGACCTATGTTACTGAAGCCCATAGTATGTATCCCTTATATTGTAATTAAATTAAACTGGTGTAATTGATGTTACTGCCGCAATTCCTGTCCGAAATTATTACGGCTTGGCATCCCACCAGAGCTTGGTTATTCCGTTGTCAGGTCCGTTCAACAGTGTATTTACGGCTTCCTCTACAGCAGCAGTATTGTCCGAATATTCTCCCGGAGAATACGGTAATCGCTTGGGAAAATCATCTTCTGGTATGTCCGGATTCAACGACTCGATAATGGGATAGAGTGTCGGATAGTGTGTTCTCCTTCGCTCAGCCCAGGCTTCCCAGCCATCGGGATAATTCGACAGCCATTTCTGACTGATAATCTGTTCCAGCCGGGTCTCGAAATCTGCCGATGCCTGATACTGAACCGGGATATCGAAAACAGGTGGGGTGTCCCACTCGCCCTGAGTAGCGGCCGGCGAGTCAATCGCAGCAGGCGTATTGGTGCTGTTAATATAGTCATCTATTTCCTGGGCGGTCGCATCCGTCACCTCTTCCAGAGAGGTTCTGATACCCTCTTCATATAAATCCTGGGCTGTACCACCCATGCTCCATCCTCGCAGGGCTCCCTCAGCTCTCAGGAAGTATACCTCTGCGGCATTCATCACGCGAAGAGGAGGATTAGACCCTCCTGATTCCACACTGTGCCATTTGGTATCCATATCTGACACAATGCTTTCCAGGAAGGACCCCTTGTTGTCTTTCGGCAATCCGTTTCTTATTCCGTGATAGCCGCCGCCATCCACAGCTTCATTCAGGTATTCACTGGTCCGTGGATCTTCATATCCGGTCAGGGCGCTTACCATGGCAGCACTGGCCCTGAACTCACCCCACTGGGTTATCTGGCCATATGGATTCCGGTTCTCGTCAGTCGTAAGCACTTCAGCATTGTCGCTGTTATCCATCATAACTCCGCCGGGGGCATTTATCGCTTTCTCTGCCTCCTGCTGCGCCAGTTCGGGCTCGACATAACTGATGCGCATCGCCAGCCTCAGTCTCAGAGAGTTGGCAAAAACAAGCCACTGGTGTGCATTGCCTTCATATACCAGGTCACTTGAAGGGAACACCAGGTCACCGCTATACTGATCCAGTACAGTAACAGCCTCATCCAGAACCTTGAAGAAATCCTTGTAAATGGACTCCTGCGAATCGTACTTCACACTGGTTTCCCCACTGCCATACTCTGAATAAATAATAGGGCCCCAGTAATCCGTTATGCGATGAAACATCTGCACTTTCCAGACCTTGGCAACAGCATTTTCCAGAGCCAGATCGTTCTCTTCAGAAGATTGCTCCACAAACTGAAGTGTCGGAAGAACACTGCCATACAGATAATCCCAGGTTCTTTCCGTCCTGCGGGTGAGCAGATACTGATCATAGTCGAAAGATATCTCCGCCAGGGCAAAATACTGTGCAAACATACTTGCATACAGATTTTCCCCCGTCTGAAAATAAAACCCCGGTCCAAACATCCCGTGATACTGGGTGTTTGCAAAGGCATTTCCCAACAGGTTTGTTCCCACCTGGTCGGTGGTTAATTCATCCGGTGGGGTATTCAACTCGTTATAATGATCTGTACAAGCTGAGACGGAGACTCCAAGAGCCACACACATTATAACGGCTGATCTTAATCGCTTGAAGTATTTAATTTTATTAGTCATAGTATATCCATTAATACATTTTATAATAAGGTATTTATTAAAAATCCATTTTTATACTCGTCCCGAATGACCTTTCAGTCAGGTGGGGATACACTTCATTTCCTCCTACTCCGGAGGCAAGTCCTGTTCCGTTCCCGATGGACGGATCTATGAAGTCAGATGCTCTGTAAAGAAAGAACAGGTTCCGTGCCACTAATGAAACGCTCACATTGGAAACACCTAACCTGGACGTAAACGACTGAGGCAGCGAGTAGCCAATAGTCAACTCTCTGAGCCGGGTATTGGTGGCGTCATGAACAAATGCCTCATCCAGTATCGTATGCCCCGCCTGCAGGGATGTCCAGAGCTGCTGTGCATTTATGGGTATATCATTCGGTGTGCCGTCCTCCTTGACAGCCGTCTCATCAGAGAAGATGTTCTCACCGAAGATAAGACCTCCTTCCCGGCCCTGAAGTGTGCTCTTCAACGATCCGTTACCGGCAAGTCCGGATTCAAGACCGGATATTACGTTGCCGCCCTGCCGGTGCTCTATCAGGAAGCTGACACCGAAGTTCCTGTATGAAAAGGAATTCGAAAGGCTTCCGTCCCAGTCAGCCTGCGCGTTGGCAATCTTCGTATCATCTGAAGCCGTGTAACGGGGAATACCGGAATCCGCAACCAGGATCCTTCCCTGGTCATCCCTTTCAAACGACCGTCCGTATATGTTTCCCCAGGGCTCGCCCTGCTCTATAACAAAATTGCCTGTTCGTATTCGTGGTCGGTCATCGTTGATTTCCAGCACCATCGTTTCGTTATGGGCAAAAATCACACTGGTATTCCAGATAAAGTCCCGGGTCTGCACTGGCGTGGATGACAGAAGCAGTTCCACACCTTTGTTTTCAATGTTTCCACCATTGGTGAAGAAACTGCTGGCTCCTGAACCAACCGGCAAGTTGATTGAGAACAACTGATCAGTCGTATTCTCCTTGTAGGCGGTAGCATTGAATTCCAGTCGTCCGTCCAGGAAGTGAAGATCCAGTCCTACTTCAAAAGCCTCTGTCTGTTCAGGCCTGAGATTTTCATTTGGCAGGGTACCGGTCAGGTCAACATATCCATCTCTCCCGCCCATAGTGATATTGACTGCACGGGTCAGCTGGTAAGCCTGCGTATCGCTGCCCACCTGAGCCCAGGAAGCCCGAACCCTGGCATTAGTGAAAAGTTCAGGAAACGACGGGATCAAATCGGAAAGAACTGCTGCAAGACCGACTGAAGGATAGAAATAGGACCGGTTGTCTTCCGGAAGCGTTGAACTCCAGTCATTACGCGCGGTAATATCCAGATAGATGGCATCTTTCCAGCCGATTGTTCCCGTAGCAAACAGAGATTGAATGTCTCTGGGAGACCCTACGTTGTGATTGACATTCAACTGCTGGGCGTTAGAGAGTGCAAAGAAATTGGGTGCCGTTAATCCCGGACCGGTATTTGCCGTCAAACCACCATTCCGCTCTCTTTTGATCACCGCCCCTACATTGGTATCGACATTCCAGTTTTCTGAAAGATCCTCGGTATAGGAAAATCGAGCATCGCCGTTCCATTGAGAGCTGTGACTTTCGCCTATTCCGTACATGCCAAAGGGAGCATCATTGTAACTGTCATTTGACCATTTCAGCTCGCTCTCTCCCCACCGGCCGTCAAAAGAGGAACGTACCATCAAGCTGATCGCTTCTGTAAAATCATACGTCAGCGAAGCCATTCCTCTCACCCGGTCATCACTGCGGGTGTTGAGCATCCGGTTGGTAATCCAGTATGGATTCTTCAGGTTATTGTGGCCCACATCCCAGAAATTCTGGCGGATACTGCCGTCCACATCAAGATACTCGAAATTCCGCATCTGTTCGGTGGACACACTCCGCGGAAGTGCATAAAGGGACTCCAGGTGGTGAGGACTCTCCCGCACCGGCCCGTCAATTCCCTGACCCATGTAGCCAAAGTTGCTATCGATTGCCAGCCTGTCTGTCAGCTGGCTGCTCAGTCTCAAAGATGCATTGTGTCTTTGCATTGAATTACCCGGCACAGTACCATTTGCATCCGTGTATGTATATGAAAATACGGACTGGATGGACTCACTGCCCGCACTGACATTTATGTTGTTGGACAGATTATGCCCGGTTTGATACCAGTCCCTGATATTATCAGGCTGCGGGTTAAAAGCATATTGTGTTCCCGCCAACTGGGGAGACTGCGACCAGTGATCCACCATTTGGCCTTCCATCCTTGGTCCCCAGGAATAAGCGGCCGTCGGCACATAATTACCACCGATTCCCTGGCCATATTCATTCTGCAGTTCGATGGAATGTATAGGCTGCGAGAACATCAGTGTGTTGTTTAAACTGACTTCAACGACACCAGCCTGACCCTTTTTCGTCTCAATAAGGATGGCACCGTTCTGTGCTTCACTTCCGTAAAGAGCCGCTGCATTGGGACCTTTCAAGACATTTATTGAGGCAATATTATCGGGACTGAGTGTTTCGGGATTCCCACGGATCGGAACACCATCCACAACATAGAGAGGTGAACTGTCTCCGGAAATAGAGCGGTTGCCACGAAGCACAACCCGTGATGGAGAACCTACTCCGTCGCCACCCTGATTAATGGTCAGACCCGCTACTTTCCCCTGTAATGAGTTTATAACATTGGTTTCTCGGGCAGTAGTCAGCTGCTCGGTATCGACCCCCTGGGTACTGTAACTCAGTGATCGCCGTTCCCGCTCCATACCAAAAGCCGTTACCACCATCTCTTGTCCGGAGATCGCCTGTGACTGAAGCTGGACGTCAATGCTGCTGCGGCCGTTGATCGCTACTTCCTGTGTTTCATATCCTATAAAGGAAAAAACCAGTGTATCACTGGGACTTGAAGCACCCAGTGCATACCTTCCCTCACTATCCGTAGCCATTCCTGTGGATGTTCCTTTTACCACTACATTGACTCCCGGTAATGACTCACCGGTATTGGCATCCGAAACCTCTCCGCTTACCTGCTGGAATACAGGAAGAATCTCGTTTTTCTGAACCGCCTCTTCAGTGGAATAAATGGCATATGTTTTTGGATTGATGCGTTTTAATGCAAGTTCATGCCCTTTTAACAGTTCTTCTAAAGCATTTTCCAGGTTAGCCGCCAAAAACATCGAACGGATCACTTTCTTTCCTTCTACCGCGTCTGTCCGATACATGAAGAAAACATTGAATCGACTTTCCACACGCTCCAGTGCCTGTGTAAAGTCCATGCCTTCTTCCACATGCACATGCTCCAGATAGGAAGGATAATTTAGTGAACTCAGAGTCTGTGCCTGTGCGTCAGCAAAGCCGCCTGTCAGACAAAACCCGAGGACCAATAGCCATATTTTAAACCAATTGTACTTAACATTTATCATGATTTTATCCGTTTACCATTAACATTAAAGGTGTATTCAGGATACCTGTTCATTGTTATCTGTTTATATGAGTTATCTGCTTATATGATCTTGGCCGGCATCATTTCCGTCGATGTATATCGTTTTTCTATCTTCAGACTGATAAACCGGAACCTTGATCACTACTGAAAGTGAGCGTAAAAATTCCTCTAAGGACTTAAAATGGATACTTCCGTCAATCTTGACTTCCGCCAGTTCCGGATTCCGGATGTGCGTCTCTACATCAAATCGCCGGTCAATAAATTCGGCAATCTCCTGTATGGTGGTTCCGTCAAACACCATTGAACCTGTTGCCCAGGAGGTATAAAAACTGGCATTCACCGGCTTTTTGCTTAGTACATTCATAGTGTCGAATTCAAGCATTTCCCCTTTTTGCATCACGATATCCCCATTGCTGCTGACATGATTTTTTATATCCACTTCCACAATTCCATCCAGCAACACCACTCTGGAACGGTCATTTTGTACCGATACCAAAAATTCCGTCCCTATATCCCGGATTATACCATCCGCCGTGTGTACGGCAAATACCGGATGTGCCTTGTCAGGATCGCCTTCTGCATCGAAATAGGCCTCGCCTTCCAGTGTTACCTCAATAATTTGCTCATGAAGTATTCCAATGGTATAGCTCATTCTGGAGTTGCTATTCAGGACGACTCTGGAACCGTTGGAAAAGCGAATAGTTTTTTCCTCATCTGATCCCGTCGTAATGGTTTGCTGCCGTGTAATCTGCTCCAGCTGAGCAGCTGTGTCCCCACCCGCGGGCTGTATTTTGGACATATAAAAGCCCATACCCACCAAGCCCCCTAAAATCAGGATGGACGCCACCCGATAGATCCATGTCAGAGAGGAGCTTTTTGAAGACGGGCGGTTTCCGGACTCGGATTTTCCAGCCGTCAGATAATATAGCTGGTTCCATTCTGCCTCCAGATCCGGGTAGTCAGGATCACTGAACTCAAAACCGGCTACCTCTGCAATCGCTTTCCTGGCCTTCTCCCTGTTCTGATCACTCTCTTCCATCCAGTGATTCCATTTGCTAATCTCCTCTGCACTTGCTGTACCATCGGCCATACGTCTGAACGACTGGTTACGGATGAGCTGGCTAATGGTATATTCTTTATTCTGCACGTTAGGCACTGAATTTTATATAGATTTTGGTTTCCGGTATAGGAGAGCAGGGGAAACCCGGTACGTACTCATACTTTTTATTTTTTCTGCAGTCAGCTTCAAAGCTGGTGCATTTACAGGCCCGGCTCCTGGTTTGATCCATCTGAAAATTCGTTGTGGCCGGGGATTGGCAATATCTCCGACAGACTGCAAGGACCAGACAGGGAATACAGGTGGGGAACCGTTGTAACCTTGGACAGGTGTTGAAACTTGGACAGGTGTTGAAACAGGAACGAGCCGGTCAGGACCGGCCATCGTGGGTTTTATCTAAAGCAGCCTTTTTCAGTAGAACTTTTACCTGAGAAGCCGCGAATTCGTGATAAAAAGCTCGAAAAAAGTTTGAGAAGAGATCGGTTTTTATAAACAGGAAAGCCATTCGAACTGTGCAAACAACAAAAGGAAAAACCTTTGACGTGGATAACAAAAGGAAATCAGTACGAGACCAACAACTTCATGTATTCCGGATTCAACAGTGTCCGAAGGCTTCCCATAGCCTGACACATGTGGTTACGTACCGACTGGCGGTTGATTGACAAGATCTGTTCTATCTCACCGTAACTCATTCCGTTATAAAAATGAAGATAGACAATCTCCTTTTGCCGGTTTGATAACTGATTAAGCGCTTCCTGGAGCTTTTTTTTCTGTTGAAATCTGATTTCATCATTTATGATGATGTCTTCCATTCCGAAATGAATGGAAGCGCTTTCGTCCATTTCACTTAAATTACTATCGATTCTCCTTTGAGATTTCAGTCTTTTTAAAATCTTCCGCCGAAGCGAGACAAACAGATATACATTGGAGGATTCAATGTGTTCCAAATCAGCCCGTCTTTCCCAAATATCCCTGAATAGTTCCTGAATACAATCTTTTACCAGCTCCGGCCGGTCAGATAATTTCACTCCGTATCCAAACATGGTATTATAATAACCACTGAATATCTCTTTAAAATATTTATCCTCCCCTGAAACAAATCTTTCCCATGCTTCCTTATTATCTACTAAAGTCCCCTTTCGAATTTGCATGATTTCCTTTTATTTACCACCAAACGCTGCCATATAAACAATTCATGAACTCAGCCAGTCAGCGTTTCTGCTACCAAGATAAAACGGATTACCAACGGGTTTTGCAAATTTTGTTACAGTCGGACATGTGCAAATTCCATCTAATACGTGTTAACCCGGCTAATGAGCATTCCCGCAATCCACTGGCGGGCTTTAATTTTTACTGACCCGTCCGGCACTGAAAATCATTTACTATTTTTTTGGCGCGCAGACTGTAACCGGATAAATTGTCGCAATTTTTTTAGCGGGATCCGATCCAAACTTTAATTCATCCGGATTTAGTTCATAGGATTCTCCCCCGCAGGCAACGGTTCCATCATTGGTCACAGGTTTGAGTAAATAACCTGTATGGAACCGCGTGTTAAATTTTTCCTCGCATAATTGCGGGAAATGTCTTCTTAATTTTTTCATGCCGGTTTCCATCAGCGATCTTTCATCAAAGATCCCCATAACCTTCGGCTGGTGATCATACATCTCGTAAATAATATAGAATATATCCATTTTGACGAGCACCCCTTAAAACCTATGCAACTTTATAATGCATACATCTGTATGCAAAATCAAGTTACTTTTCTCTGCTTCTTGCTGTGATGAAAAAACCTGCGGATTTATTGGTTAAAGCGACAGCCGTTGTACTTAGAAGGCTCAGGGAACATGCCGAAATATCCCAGGAGGAACTCGCTGCAAGAGCCGGGTTAAGCCGCAGTATGATTGATAAAAGTGAGAGAAGAAAGCGCCTTCCATCTCTGGATGTCGTTATGAAAATTGCCTCGGGACTTGAAACTGAAGCATCTGAAATTGTACGGTTGATTGAGCAGGAGCTGAACGACAGCGCAGCAGATTAGCGGTGGGAAATGACGGGAAACTGAACCTTCTATGGGGCTGGTTTAAAGTTCCAAAGGAGACTGATTTATTCTTATATTCTGACCTATGGAGTTACTGGTCTTTTATCTTTTACTCGCTTTAGCCGTCTCCTTCCTCTGTTCCCTTCTGGAAGCCGTTTTATTGACTGTCAGTCACTCTTACATTGCAGTTATGGAGCGTAAAGGCCATTGGGCGGGTGCTTTGATTCGCCAGTATAAACAGGATATTGACCGGCCGCTCTCCGCAATCCTCAGCCTGAACACCATAGCTCACACAGTGGGTGCGGCGGGTGTGGGTGCACAGGCCCAGATAGTGTTCGGTGATGTTTATGTAACGATCATATCTGCTGTCCTTACACTTCTGATACTGGTTTTCTCCGAAATTATACCTAAAACTTTAGGGGCTACCTATTGGAGAAACCTGACTCCGGCCTCGGTATATATCCTGAGAATACTCATGGTAGTATTGTATCCTTTTGTAGTTTTCTCAAACGTAATCACCAGATTATTTTCCCGCGATAGTGAAATGACCAGCTTTAGCCGGGAAGAATTTGGTGCACTGGCTGATCTGGGCGTTGAAGAAGGGGTTTTCGAGGAAAAGGAGTCGCAGGTGTTTCAGAACCTGATTCGTTTCAGCTCGCTGCGGGTGAAAGATATCATGACCCCGCGGGTTGTGATGGTCGGATTTCGTGAGAATCTGACGATTGGTGATATTAAAGAGCGAGTTGAAGGCCTTATTTTTTCAAGACTGCCGGTTTACGGTTCTGACCGGGATGTGGTTACAGGTTATGTTCTGAAGAATGACCTTCTGCTGAAAATGGCCAGGAATGAAATGAATGAGCAGCTCAGGGAAGTTAAAAGAGACATCCTGATTGTTCCGGAAGTAATGCCCCTGTCAGGCCTGTTCGACTTGTTCATGACCCAACAGGAGCATATTGCCGTTGTGGTGGATGAGTATGGTGGAATTGCAGGAGTGGTGACGATGGAGGATCTCCTTGAAACACTATTGGGAATGGAAATTATTGACGAGTCGGATACGATTGAAGATATGCAGGCAATGGCCCGAAAAAAGTGGGCGGAACGGGCGTTGCGGCTGGGAATTATTGATGAAGAACAAGTCAGCGAAACAGAACGGGGAGAGGAGGGAGGGAATTCTCCGAATGGGGGCTGACTAACCGGAAGGTATAAACTGCGCAAAAGCGGTCGGTGGTTTCCAGCTGCTTGGTTGCTTTATTGGAGTGGTTGGCCTGTGTGATGGAACCCTGTTGGAAACGTTATGTTCGTCAGGGTTTAAAGTTGCTGACTGCCCATTCAACCATACGATCCGTCATGCCGGCCGACAATCTGTTGTAATCCTCCGGTGTTACGAGATGGATCCGATCCCCGGCATTATAAAGATCAAAAACATTCCCTGCCTCCCTGACTGCCCGGTTCACATCGTTGAATGATGCATACTGATCCCAGGTCGGAGCCATTATCCAAAGCGGTCTTGGCGCGATGGATGCCAGGATCTCATGGTAGTCATAAGGAATCCGCTCTTCATGACCGGCGAAAAACCCCAGGCGCGGAATATGACCGTGAAGATGGGAGTACTCAAAGATACCTTCAGCGGTTTTTCCGTCTTTATTTGTTCGCATCGGGGAAAAACCCGACACGGTCATAACCCCCGAAATCCGCTCGTCAAGAGCGGCGCTGTACAACCCGACCTTCCCGCCCAGCGAATAACCGGCAACCAGGATTCTGGCCTGATCCAGGAAATCAACGGAGGTCAGCTCGTCAACCGCCCAGTGAACATCAGCCACCATGCGGCCCATCCTGGACCACCGGGGAAAACGTTCATAAAAGTAACGTCCCTCTTCTATTCGTGTGCCAAAACCGATCTGGTCATACATATAGACAGCAAATCCTTCATCTACAAAAGCGTTAACGATATTCCCCAGTCTTTCATAGCCTTTGGAATACGTATACTCATGAAGGTAGACGACGACCGGCAGGTTATCGCTTGCCGGCTCGCCTTCCGAATTTTCAGGATAATACAACGTACCGAAAGCAATTCGCCGGCTGCCAACAGAATCGTTAACCCGGGGCTCGCCTACCACGGCCCTCTTGTAATCCGGTTGACGACCCGGAGCCAGTGACGGGGGCTTTTCACCCAAAGCCCACCTGATTCGCGTCCGGATCCCGGATTTTTTACTCTCCCAGTCACCGGTGGTCCGAATCCTGCCTCCGTTCGGGGCCTCCAGAAGGTCATCGATTCCTTTCGCATTAAAGGCAAGTGGATTCAGCATTTCCCCGGAGAGACCCAGCCATTTGGAAAATGTATAGTCGTGGTACATTTTATTTTCCGGTTTGATATCTCCCCTCTCAAAAACAAAGTCAAAAAAGTCCAGGTACCGCTCTATATCCCTGGCTGCCGGTGAATGGTTTCCTTCCCGCAGATCAATGGCAATCTGATCCCCGGCACCCAAAAACTCATAAACGGTTTTTGCCGACCGGTAGGCCTGTTCAATTCCCCAGTGATCTGCCGCGGATTCCGTAATCGAAGACGTCAGCATTAATCCGCGCGGAGCCACCAGGGCCATCAGCGAGTTCTGGTCTACCGGTAGTTTATGCTCTCTTCCCACGAAAAACCGAAGCCTGGGATGCAGCCAGTGAGGTCGCCATCGGGTAAGCAGTTCTGTCGTCTCGTTATTAAACCTGTCAGTTGTATAACGGAATGGCTGCTCGCCACCCGTGCCGCCGCTGATGGGAATAACCGCGTCAATTCGGTCATCGTAGGCCGCTGCCCACAAAACCGATTTCCCGTTCCGGGACAATCCGGCAAGGGAAATCTGTTCCCTGTTCACCTCACCCAGCGTATACAGATAATCGATGGTCCTGGATGCGGCCCAGCCCCAGCGCATGATTGTGGAAAAATCATAGTCAGGCCACCAGATTTTTTCATAGGCTTCACTGTCGTCGGGAAAACCGTATCCGGGATGCGTGGCCGTAAATCTTACCCCCATATACCCTCTTCTTACCGCTGACTGCACCCAGTCATCCCGGCCCTCTTTCCATGGGGATATAAACACCGGAAAAGGGCCCTCACCCGGAGGAATCAACAGGGTAATGTGAAGCCGGGCTTCATGATCAGGTCCGAACCGGAGCAGCAGGTCCCTCTCTGTAAGCTCACCTTTGCTGCGCTCTTCAAGCAGCTCCGCTGTTACGTTGCCTGGAGGCGGAGGCACTGTTCCGGTTATCCAGTGCTGCACCTGCTCTTTAATCCACCGGCGCTTCTCCATCCACTGATCTATCGTCTTCACCGGAATATTTTCTCTGCCTTCATCCAGAATCAATGGATCCGGAAGAAAAGGCAGGGAGGGCATCCGGCGGAAGTCAGGAGGCAGTTCCCCCGTCCGTTCCTGCCAGGCTCCCCAGGTGGAATCTACAGGTGTAGGCGGCAACGCTTCAGAACTCGTGTGATGGTCCGGTGGCACTACCCTTAGTAGCTGGTCAAGATAATCCTGTCTTCTCTCTTCGGAAGATTGAGCAAAAACACCTGAATGGAAAAGAAGAAAACCTACAATCAGTAATGAATAGCGGGGTACTCTGCACATTTATCCGGATTGTTTTAATGATTGACGTTCCGTTTGGATCGCATTATAGCAATGATTGAATAGAAATAATATCAGCAATCACATGTAGATCAAAGAAGTACAGAGCTTCAGTGCAACTGTCAGGGGGCTTACATGTACCGGCCGTTGTGCCACTGATACCATCAAGAGATGCAGTACAAAATAATAGCTCGGATTGTTGTACCTAAAATAAAAACCCTTGCAAGCCAACAACTTGCAAGGGTTTATGTGCCCTGGACTGGATTCTAAGCCTGAAATTGGCGTATCTCATAACCCCTCTCATTATGCTAAAATCGCTGTTTATGTAATGCATAGGCACTGTAAGAAATGTACCAGTTACAGAATTTGTTCTACCAATGTTCTGCCAAAGAATTATATTACAGCTGACCTTTTAACGAACCTACTTGTCATGCCTGCAACATTCCATTTTCTTCTGAGAGAAGATCGACCTAACAAACAGGGTCTTTGCCCGATCTACTTCCTTATCATTCACAATCGGAAAAAGAAGTACATGAATACCGGTGTACGAATCGATCCCAAATATTGGAACCCAGACAAACGAAAAGTGCGGCGAGGCCATCGCACGTGTAACAAGCTGAATCAGGAACTTGAGATCATCCGGGAAAATGCTGCCTCTGCATATCGAGAACTAAACCGGGAGAAACGAGCCAGTGCGGATGCGATCAAGAAACGTTTGGAGTATGTTTCAAAGGACAACTTCTTTACGTTGGCTGATGAATATCTGACTACGTTGAATAACTACGGCCAATTCTGGACATGGAAACAGACAAAAGTAGCTATTCAGAAGATCAGGGATTATCATAAATCCGATCATCTTCCAGTTAATCTGATAGATGCGGATTTCCTCACTAAATTTCAGGGACAGCTTAGGCAACGGAATAAACCATCAACCATTTTGAAAAATTTCGGAAATATCAAAAAAGTTCTGAACCTGGCAGTGCGAAAACATCTGATTCCAGCCAATCCTATGAACTCCGATGATTTCAAGTTGATAAATAATAATGGTGCGGATTCAAAAACAAAATTGACGTTAGATCAAATACGCAAAATTGAAAACCTGAAACTAGATACCGGTTCAAACATCTGGCATTCCCGCAACGCTTTTATTCTTTCATTTTACTTCTGCGGAATGCGGTTCGGAGATGTTGCAGAAGTAAAATGGAGCAATGTGAAAAATGGGCGACTAGAATATGACATGAATAAAACCGGGAATCCTGTTAACCTGCCGATTAAGGACGGTGCACGAAAGATTCTGAATGCTTATGAGGGAGCCAATAACAACGGATATGTATTCCCCTTTTTGGCCGATCTGTCAGAAGAACAGCAAAAAGATCCGATAACCATCCGTAAACGAATAAGTGTCTGGAATGCCATTGTGAACGGGCAAGATTCAGACGGAAAAACAACAGGCTTAAAAGCCATTGCAAAGCTAGCAAGGATTGATGAAGGTATTTCAATGCACGTTGCCCGTCATTCTTTCGCTCAATACGGTGTGAACGACAAGAATATACCACCATACAAAATGATGATGCTGTTAGGACACAAGAACATCAAAACGACAATGCAGTACCTGAAATCTCTTGACTTGAAAACAGTTGATACAGTGATGGATGAGATATTTTAAAAAAACGAACCTAGGAGCCTATAACAGCAACCAAGGTTCTGACATAAAAGGCAAGAATTATGAAGCATACCCACTTGGATTTAAGTAAGGAAGTGAACAAAATTTGCTTCAAATACAATGTTAAACTTCCTGCTGATTGGCGTCAGATATTTATAGCAGATTCCTTTTTGCCACCAGAAAAATTTGTCAATACCAGAGCAGATTTTTTAAAAGAACTAGATATGATAAGAAATATGCACGATCGGATAACATATCTAGAAGCCGTGATAGAGCAGTTTAATCACAAAAAAAAAGATTTTTTAGAGCAATTTCCTTTTGTCCATGCCGAATTGGAGGCACTCAAAAAAGCGCAGGATACATTTAAGAAGGATACAAACAGACAAGTAGGTCGGCCAACTGAATTTTCACCTGAAGATAGCAAGAAATGGTTTGAAGAATTAAAAACCCAAATATCTTATCAGCATAAAAATGGAAATCCGCATAAAACAAAGATCAGAGAGGAAATAAGGAATAGGCATAAAAATAAAACAGGTTACAAACCAAGTTCCAAAACTATTAAACGGCACGTTTAAACAGGACAAATCATTTTGTCCCCTTTTTGCATCTTACCATGTTCTTTTCTATGGCCTACCTTGGTTACAGATGAAACAATTAATTGTAATCAATGTGACCAATGGAAAATAACATATTTATACCCACTGAAGCAAAATTCAAAGAAGTATTAGGGGAAACCGTAGATAAAATTCTGGAGCGTCGGATACCACAAATTATCAGACAAGCTAACCGCAAAGAGTATTTGACTACAAAAGAGTTTAAAGAACTTACCGGGTGCAGTTATCGGATTCAGCATTATCTGAGGGAAGAAGGTAAAATTTCTTATTCCCAGGAAGGACGAAAAATATTTTACAGAACGGAAGACATCGAAACTTTCATGAGAGAGCGACGAGTAAACTCTGCCAAAGGCTCTCGACTATGAAAATAAAACTGAAGGAAAGTAGGAATGGCAAACGCTCAAAAGTAAAAAATAAGACTTCAACCTATAGCTGGTTCATTCCAACTGATCCATACATTCAACCAGTCCCTAAATTAGAATTTGTAGTTTCTGGATACTGTGCGAAAGGGTTAATTACTGTGCTCGGAGGGAGCGCTGGTTCTGGTAAATCCTTATTCAACCAAATCCTTTTCCAAAAGAGGAATAATGATTTATTGGAAACCAAACCCGGAAAAGCCATTTACTTAACCGGTGCAGATTCATCTGAGTATGAAATCCGTCGACGAGCAAAAGTCATAAAGGAGAACCACGGCCTTCAAACTGTATCTCTCCCCGATGATTTCTACTGTGTTGCCACAAATGAGGAATTCATGCAAGAGTTAACTCATCGCGTAAAGCAACACAGTACGGATGTGGTAATCTTTGATACACTGGCTGATTTTCACGAGGGAAACATGTATGAATCTGAATCAGCAAACAATACGATGAAAGCCTTCGTAAAGTTAGCTCACTCCGCAAATGTAGCCGTTATCTTAATCACACATACGCGTAAGGGGTCAAAAATAAAAATGCATTATGATGTGGAGGATATTTCGGATTCAAGGGTATTCGGGACTAAATCAGACTTTGTCTTTGGATTGAAAAGCGAATACCAATCAGACGGATCTAACCTTATCGAGCTTCAATGCCTCAAAAGCAGAAGCATGAAACCCATACAGCCGTTAAGAGCAGAGATAAATTACCATTCAGCTACAAACGAATTAAAGGTCCAGAAAACCAATCAAATGTTTTCCTACGAACTTGAAGTTCAGAATAAGGAAGAGACGAAAAAGTATAAAATAGCACAAGTTCATAAATTGAAATCGGAAGGAAAGACTCATTCACAAATTGCAAAGCAATTAAAAGTCTCCAAAGGCACCGTCCACAATTATGCACAGGAACCAGCTCCATCTTAATCGATCATTGGTCATTTCACTAGAGTATTGTCAGTTGACCACCTGTTCGGTCAAAATACCGGTCAATATTGACCATCAATTTGATCATTATTACTGAATTCCAGAAAATGACCCTAGAGGAATCAAATTATGGGTACCAATGAGTAACAGGTTCAATGGAGCAAATTCGAGAGACTTATTCTTATCAAGGACTGACAAGTATCATTCAACATCGCACGCAGCGGTTATCTGTTATCGCAGCAGATTTAAACGCCCGGAGCGTACACCTTTTCCTACAGAGAAATTTCCGACCAAACAGTAGCGTATTTAGGAGAAGCTTTTAACGGATAGATGAAAGAGAAAAAATAGATTTCTAATCCGGTTTTATCATCCCTTGTCTAGCAAAGCCTTACCTTCAATTTTTGGATGGTTTTTTAAAACCAAAAGGTTATAAATTAATATTAGAATTGCCTTTTAATCATTCAACCTCTTCATGATCATCCGCATCATTTGATCTGGCTCTATATCTAGTGCGTTGGCCAAATTGATGATAACTGACAAAGTTGGTTCATGAATGCCTTTTTCAAGGTTATAAATATGCTTTCTGGTAATTCCGCTCCGGTCTTCCAGTTCCACATGAGAAATTTTTTGTTCTGTCCTCCGTTCGTTCAGAATTCTTCCAAATATCTTTTTGGTATGATCTTTCTCAACTCCCATTTGGGAATCAAGAAACTGAAATGTATTATGCTAAACGACGTAGTAAACTACGTTTAGCTGTTCCCCTGAATAAAAGGAATTGGTGGGTTTTTTAAATGATGCTAAGAAAGCTGCTATTTATTCTAATATTAATGCTCTTAATTAACTGCGAAAAAGATTCCATTGATGAAAGATCTCAAAATTATTACCAATATGGTATTAACAGATTCAACAACGAAAAATATCAAGAATCTATAGCTTATTTTTCCCGGTTCATTGTTGCTAATCCAGATTCTACTGATGCAATCATTAAAAGAGGCAAAGCCTACTTTAAATTAGAAAAATTTGAAGATGCTATTAATGATTTTAAACTAGCTATCCAACAGGATTCTCTGAATTCTGAAATTTATTATTATAAATCATTAAGCTTTTGGAAATCAAGGACAAATTTTAGAAGTGGATCCCTTCACTACATTAGAGAGGTGACAAAATCAATTCGTGCTATATCTAAAGCAATTGAACTAAATAATAATCCAACTTATCTACTACATAGGGCAAAAGCTCAATCTGGTTTGAATGATCATGATGGTGCAATTTCAGACTTACATACACTTGTTTCTATTAATTCAGAATATGACAGTTTGTTTGTTGCATTTGCAGATTCAATTGTGGAAGCACCAGCATCTACAAGGCAAGAGAGGTGTAGACATGCAATAAATTATTTTGATACTGCTGTTAAGTATCATCCAAAAGATGACCAGTTATTTTTTAAAAGAGGCCAATACCATCTAATGTGTGATAATTTTGAGCAGTCAATAAGTGATTTTTCCAATGCGATTACAATAAATTCAGAGCAATTTGAATACTATCTACAGAGAGCTGTAGCAAGAAAAGAATTAGATGATTATAGGAACAATAGTGATAGTAGAAACAGATTTTTACATTATAATCTATACTACACTGAGAATTATCAACTTGCCATTAGTGATTTAGATAATGCTATTAAATTAACTCCGGAAAATGGCGAAGCTTTTTTTTACCGCGGCAGAATAAAAATAATTGTTGGTAATAGCACAGGAAGAGAAGATTTAACAAGAGCTGGGCAATTAGGATATGAAAAAGCTTATGAAGTAATTCAAAATCTTCCGTAAACAGCGAACGTAAAAAATTTCAGAAGTATTTTTTGCGAACGTCGCAATGATGAAATACCGCTACTATGAATGTCGATTTACCACCCTAACCGCGAAAATTAATTTATAAATCCTTTGTGGGGGGTAGGGTTCTATTAAAAAGGAGCCAAAACTTCATAGTTGCTCTGTAACGCCCGCCCTCTGCTTAAGGCATAGGGCAGGATGGCTTGGTAGTTCAGATGATTATATCAACACGAAAGCAATCCCATGTATAAAGAACTATCAGTAACAGGCTTGCTGCTTTTTTTATGTTTCCCTCTGCTGGTATTGGGGCAGCCGAAAGATATAAAAGCAGTTCAGAACAGCATAATGATTGAACTCATTGATGACTTAAATGGGGTAATTACAGAAAGAGGAATTAATGAACATTTAGAGAATTCTTTTTTTATTTCCATTCATGTCGATCTTCCCGAAGCTCAATCTTTTGATGAAACTCGTAAAATTATTCGCAATTGGCGACAAGAATACGAGGAAATGAAAGTATCTAGTGCATGGGAGCACATTGATGGAGGCTCTTATGAATCACAAATGTATTTTAGATGGGGAAATGATGAACGCATTGCGAGTATAGCGATTGGCTATTGCCTTCCAGGTGAGCAGGGTACATGTTATGGAAATGAGGAAAAGCCTAGAGTCAATTTTCTTATTATGTATGATACTTTTTAAAAGGTTAAGCAATATCTCTCTTATGCTCCTCTCTCACTAGGGTTTTTTCCGACTTTGTTCTACCAATGTTCTACCGCAAAAAGAGATGAAAAACGCTAAATAATTATTACTTAAAGAGTTATAGATCCAAAAAAAGCTCTAAATGTGCCCTGGACTGGATTCGAACCAGCACGACCTTTCGGTCACTGCCCCCTCAAGACAGCGTGTCTACCAATTCCACCACCAGGGCATGACACCACCATATCAATAAATGCCGGCTTCTGCCGGCAACGAAGAAGGCAAATATAGGGGTTTTCCCTTTTAATCAACAGCTGACCGCACTGAATTATTTTGTTTTCCGGAGTCTGACGGAATCTCCGTCAGAGAGCAGCCGGCAGCGACCCGCTCAACCCTGCATCTGCCATCTGCATCCCGGGTTATCATCAACACCCTGGGTTACTTTATCATAAAAAATGTACCATCGGACCTGTTGATGAATCAGCCGGGATTTCGGCATCTGGACTGAATAGCTGCGATATCTGTCCCGGAAAGCCTGACGGATGAGCCTGAGAAAGCCTCCACCTCGGAATACATGACAGATTCGGGGCTCTCCACATGTCCAAGCCCCAGAGCATGCCCCACTTCATGCGCTAAAACGAGTCTCAAATGATTCAGGCTTTTGTAGTGGTATATATTGATCCGCGGCTGTTCCCCGCTGTTGTCATATTCACCCTGGCTGAACCGGTATTCTCCCGCAAATCGCTCATTGTATTCTTCGATCAGGGCGTCTTTTTCACCGGAGACACCATTCAGCTGCTCTCTCATCGTCTCCAGCCTTTCACCTGCACGGTTCACCTCATTTTGGAGACCGGCCAATCTGTCCTTCATCCGGGCCAGTTTATTTTCATTGTCCAGCAATTGATCTTTCTGCTGATCCGGCCCGCCTGTTTCATTCCAGGATTCTACGCGATCATTATGCCTCTCCATCCCCAGGCGGTACTGCTCAAGAAAGGAGTTGTAGTCCCCGAGAGCTTTCTCATATTCCTTTCCGGACCGGGAATAGCTCCTTTGCAATCGGTCCAGCCGGGAAGACTTCATCTGAATGCGGGTTGAGAAAGACTTTTCTTCTTCAATCATCTGCTGCCGTTCATCATAGATCAGATGAACAGAGACATCCCCCTCGGGATCGAATTCGAAAAGCTGATATTCGGGACCCGCCGCATCAGACCATAATTTACCCGCTCCGTTCAGAAAGCGGCGCAGGTGGTCGGGGGAAAGATCGAATCGCTCGTCAATCTCACCGATATTGAAGGTCACCGGATTTGCACACGCCAGAACAGCGGGCTGTTCTTTAGCCGCCGGCTCACGTTTATCAAGGAACAGAGCTATTCCGGCAGCCGCAATAAGCAGGTAAAGCAAATATGAAATCATGCGAAGGATCAATGGGGAATGAATTAAGTCTCTGCAGGAATTATTTAAACCGTATATTATCTCTGTTTAAAAGTAATCTATTTTCGCCTTTCCCCGCAAATTCGTACTGTCCCTTCACAGGATAAAGCACGACCTTCAGGGAAATGGACAAAGTGATTAACAGAATACAGCTGAAACAGCTCTGTAGTGTAAGTCCGACAGAGTGCTTGTACTGGTAATAACAACAGGCTGTCTTGTATAGTACTTAAACGAAAATATCTTTAAACCATTCGATGATACAGGACTATCTCAATTCGGTTGAAAAATTCATTGTTGTGGGCGATCGTGTCTTGATTAAGCCCCGGGATATGGAAACCCGGACAAAGAGCGGCCTTGTTTTGCCGGCTACTGTCAAGGAAAAGGAAGAGGTTCAGAGCGGATATATTATAAAAACCGGACCGGGATATGCCGTGCCGGGGACGGACGTTGATGAACTCTGGAAAGAAGACAGGAATGAACCCAGGTATATCGGTATGCAGGCACAGAAAGGAGACCTGGCCATCTACCTGAAAAACGGGTCTTTCGAGATCGAGTTTGAAAATGAAAAGTACCTGATCGTGCCGCACACAGCCATTCTACTGCTGATCAGGGACGACCATGACCTGGAATAAACAGCTCAGCAGTTTGTCGGACCTGGGAACAGAAAGCGAGCAGGATGAGGGACAGACTGCTCAGTAGTCGAAATTCCACCGGAGATCCACACCTTCGCGATTATCATCCCCCTGGGTAATAACCAGCTCAAGGTTTCTCCGGATCATGTATTCAAGCTGGAACATGGTCTTTGGCGAGGTTCCGGCAATTTCATTCAGCACCGCAAAAAACGTTCTGTTGTTCAAATACCAGCCCGTCTTGATCGTAGTGGCACTTCCCGATCCAGTGCGGTTCGTGTCTATCTGAACGACATCGATACCCAGCTGCTGTGAAGCGACAATCGATGCCCTGTCCAGCAGCAGATCCATTGCAACATCCGCGGCGGTTGTCCCCTGTCCGCCACCGGAAACAGCCTGCTGCCAGGAGTCCAGTGCATAAAATGGCCGGCCGAAAAGCGTATAGCTGATGATGTCCTGCAATTCCAGAACAGGATCACTTTCAAAACTGAATTCAGGATCTTCAACGGTTCCTTCAATGATATACCAGAGGGTAATCTCCTCATCTGCCTGGGGGGGTGTGTAAAATGTCCGGATATTCATTTCAGGATTGTCAATCGGGCCGTAAAATGTCACGACGGCTTCATCAATCTCAAAATTTCGTCCCAGCGGCTGTGCATATCCCTGCACGCCCTCCATGGAGCCAAACATTTCCAGGTCTGCACCAGGCTCTTTTACAAGATCCAGAATACCTGCAAGTTCCACTTCCATATCCAGATACTGCTGGTTGCGGATAAAAAACTGGCGGTCGAACTCTACATTCATCTCGACAGCCAGCGAATCATAGAATGCCATGCTTCCCGGCTCTTCATCCTCCTCAAGCCTCACATCTTCAACGGATTCCTCCCCGAAATTCTGCAAATTCACAAACCCGCTCCGGAAATTGACCCCTCCGGTAAGAACCGGCCGCTCGCTTGTCCCCTGAAGGGTGCTGCTGATATCTACAATGGCATTCATATCAGCTGTATTGGCTACCCTGAACTGATCGGCACTCAGATTTATTTCCAGATTGCCGGGCTGCAGATCCCGCAGGTCAACCTGCCCGTTTGCCGTCAGCCGGCCCGGCCCGCTTCTCACCGAGAATGAATCAAGCCGAAGCCGGTCCGGATTCATAGTCACATCCATGGACATGTCCGAAAGGGCTACAGCTGTAGGTATAACCCGCAGACTTCCTCCGGTCAGTCTCAGAAAACCTGAAGGCTCCGGCTCTCCAATGGTGCCGTTGAGTTCAAAATCGCCTGTGATCCTGCCCCTTAAATCTCTCATGAGTTCCGGATCGAGAAAATCATTCAGGATAGCCAGGTCAAGATCATCAGACCGTGCAGTAACAAAGATCCCGTCGCTATCCCCGGGGAAATTTACCTGATACGTCCGCATATCCATATCCAGTGGCAGTGTTGCCTCAACACCGGCAATCCGTGAACCGCGGGAATGGACCGAACCGTCAAGACGGATATTGCCTGAATCATGCCTGTAGCCAAAAACAAATTCCACCAGGTCAATCGGAATGCCCGACAGCCGCCCATCGGTCAGCTCAACCCTGCCGGTCAGGGCCGGGTCCCCTGCCGTACCTTCAAGCGTGGAATGAAAAAAGAAATTTCCTTCCGACTGGAATTCGATCTCCTCATCAAGGAACTGTCTCCAGAAAGAAATCGCCCGGGAGGGCACGCGAATTTCTCCTTCTACCGGCTGTTCAAGGAATTCGTCATCGGGAGTCGGGGAGGCATCAGCTGCAAACGGCACATTCCCGCTTACAGTAAGAAGCTCTTCGTTCTCAAACCAGGCGCCAATGGATGTCTGCAGCCTGTTGTTATCGATGTCAGCCACAGCTCTCAGGGAATCGACAGAGCCGTCATTCATTCTAATATTTTCTAAAAGCAGACTTGCACCCGATCGTATATCCTCACCTTCCCTGATAAAATGAAGGCGGCCGCTTAGCAGGGCTCCGGCAAACGACTCATTCAGTACAAGCCGCTGGATAGTGCCCAGGTTGAGCCGCCGGGCATCCACCGTTACTTCCTGACGGTTTTCATCGAGCCGGGGAATAGACATCTGTACATAAGCCGACCCTCCCGGGGATTCGATATGCAGGGTATCCATTTGCACGACCCGGTCTTTCCAGCTAAGGTCAAAAGGTCTTTGAAGAGACAGGGCACGATCCGGGGTCCGCAAAACAAACTCCTCTGTCCTTACAAGAAGATTATCTTCCATGTATTCAAAAGATCCTGAATGAAAAAGCGAGTTATCGTCATCCTGCCGGAGGTCGATACTCAGGCTGCCGTTTACCAGAGAATCCTGCAGCACCGTGCTGGCTGCCACACTCACCAGCTGCAGGCGGAAACCGTTCCCCGCCGGGCCTTGAATATCCAGATCCAGTTCCACTTCGGGGTCCTCCAGCAAAAGCACGGACATGGATCCCGTGGTTTCATTTACGGTAAACAGGGTATCGTAGACAAGCTCCTCCATCCGCAGATCTGCGTCAAATTGCAGCTCACCGTCGCCTCTCCGGTATAAATTCCCCCTGAATTCCCCCCCCGCCTGCAGGTTATCAATCCCCAGAAGCGGAGCCAGTGAGCTGACATCCTTGATACGGGTATCCATTTCAAGGGTATTGCCGGGATCGCGAAGGTTAAAAAGATGCTGACGGAAAGAGAAAACGGCGTCGGCTATCGGGCTTTCAAGTTCGGCATCTGTCACAACCGCGATCTGATCACTGATTTGAACAGCCGCTTCCAGACGGTCTATCGATTCGTAATTGACAAAACTTGAATCAAATTCCACAGCCGCAGTCATCTCAAGCTCTTCCGGGCTGAAATGAACTCCCTCTCCTTCGATCGTGACATTCAGGTGGGTGGGGAAGTCCTCCAGCCCCTGAAGATCCGTCAGGTTGAACTCTTCAAACCGGGCCGAAAATGTATAGGCAGGTTCTGTCTGCCAGTCCCCGGCGTTGAATTCGGCAACAAAACGGCTGTCGCCGGTTCCAATCTGTAAAAAACCGGCCAGATCATCGGCAGACAACCGCCCGTCAAAAACCAGACGGTCAATTTGCTGACCTCCCCACCGGCTGTCCCGTACGGACACGTCCACACTGATATATTCTTCAGACAACTCAAAACCACGTCCTTCCGCTGCTGCCTCGAAATACAGATTACTCTCATATGCCGGTTCATTCATCAACTCAGCTGCATTGATCCCGTTTCCGGCAAAGGAAGCCTGCCAATCCGGCAAATCATCAAAAATATTCTGCATGCGGATCTCTCCTTCCACTGTCTGCCGGCTGTGGCTGAAGATCATCCGCAGATCCGCTTCGCTCTCCAGCCAGTCCACGTTCACAGAACCCTGCTCCAGGGCATATTCATCAAATACAACTTCTTCCACTGTCATACTCCCGGTAAACCGGCTCTCGCCGGGCTGATCGAAAATGAGTCCGCCGCTACCGGTAAAATCAAGCGATCCTATCACGGGAAACCCTGCTTTCCCCGTAAGCAGTGGTCCGTTGAAATGGCTCATATACAGAGTAAACTCACTCAGGGACGGCTGCTCTCCCAAATGAAACCGCCCTTTCACATTCAGCTCTTCCAGGCCGTCTGCAGACAAATCCATTCTTACCCTGAGATCAGCCAGGGATCCCTCAATGCCGAGACTGCCTTCAAGATTCTGTTCCAGGGGAACATCCGCATAGGCCCTGATGTCCCGCCACGAAAGGGTTCCCAGTTCCAGTTCAGCCGCTATGTCCCGGTCCAATTCTGCCTCTGCCCGGCTTCTCACTATCGTCCTTCCGGTATTGACCAGTAATCTTTCAAGCGTGATATGATCCCCTTCAATACCGGCCGAAGCGCCTATGTCCACAGGCTGGATAAACCGTCCCTCGTCCAGAAGGAAGTGAAGATCCTCCACAGCTGCTGTCCATTCGTGGTCGTCATAACCGATATGCCCCGCGAATTCCAGCTGCTCTATCAACAGCTTTCCGTCAGGCAGGGCCGGAGACACCACAGATGCCGAAGACTGATGCAGCCGAAGCTGATGAATTTTCCAGAAGGGCATCCCTGCAGCGTCATCGCCGGGTTCCGTCTCTCCCGCCGCCGGCAGCTTTTCGTAATTCCATTCCTCCCCCGCATCCTGCTCCCCGTGTACGTTCAGTCCGGAGATGATGACTTCATCCAGCTCATAAGGCTCTCCTGCAAGATTAAAAATGGAGTACGAGATACGGAGAGTATCCGCAAACAGCACCCTCTCCCCCCGCTCATCCAGAAGCTCCATTCCGGTCACAGTCACGCCGTTCCACAGATCGCCATCAAGTCGCTCAACAGACAGACTCCCGTTTACCAGGGAACTCACCTCTTCTTCCGCCATGCCACGGAGATAGTTCAGCAGCAGATCACTCTGCAGGAGCCATCTCGCACCGGCCAACAGCAGCAGCAGGAATAAAAAGGAACCCAGCAGCCATTTACGCAGCCTCATCCATTTTCCGGTATTTAATTTCTCTTCACTCATTTAAAAAGCCTGTCCGATGCTGAAATGGAAACCAAAACGGTTGAAGGCTGAACCATGTTCCTGCCCGTTATATCGTCGCAAATCTTCATCGGTGGGATTGATCTTATAACCGACATCCACCCGAACCGGCCCTATCGGGGACTCATACCTGATCCCGCCGCCGGTTCCGAACTGAAGCGAACGCTGACTCAGGTCATCCAGAGACCGCCAGACCTGCCCGCCGTCCAGAAACACCGCCAGCCCCACTCCGCGAATCAGGGAAGCCAGGCTCTGCCTCAATTCTATATTAAAATTCAACATGGACCGCCCTCCTATGGGAATGTACCTGAGAAAATTACCGTCACTGTCCAGAACCGTCGCTTTTGGCCCGAGGTCTTGCCTGTTCCAGCCCCTCACACTATTTGTCCCGCCGGCAAAATAGCGGATGGTCGCCGGCAGACTCTCCTCTTCGCCGGATAAAAGAATACCTCCCTGGATCCTGTTTGCCAACAGCAGGGATCCGCTCAATTCGGTATAGCGCCGTACGTCCAGAGACGCCTTCTGATAACGGAACGTTCCCTCGCCGAACAGGCTGGAAAACTCCAGCAATGGCTGCAGAAGCCAGCCCTCACTCCCCCTGAACGTGCTGCTGTTATAAAACCCGCTTACGGTCACGGAGGCCGCATTATAATTCAGCACCGTATCCGGCAGGCTGATCTCCCCGCCTCCCGAAAGTTCGGAGTTGTATGTCAGTTCATAAGAGACCGACCCGGTCGTCCTCCGGTTATGCTGATAAATAAGGCTGTTTGAAAATCCGATTCGAAAAAGCTCAAACGCCGGTTCGACCAGATGCTGACCATAGGGCGAAGAGACAAAACTGCTTCGGGTGTTGAATACGTACGGTATCATGTAATCGACACCCAGCTGCTGTTCAATAAATGATGCGCGGCCGGTAGCCCTGAACCGGTGCCCCCACGTTCTCACATTCCGGTGCTGCCAGGTGAGCTGGCCTCTCAGCAATTCTTCACGGCCGAATCCAATCGTCGTTTCAAATGACCGCTGCGGGTGCTCCCTTATCCTGACGGATAGTGCCAGGGTGCTGTCTGTCGGCTCATCCGGTATGCTGACAGTGGCAAACCTGAACAGGTGATGGTTAAAGAGCTCCCTTTGCGCTGTCTGCATTCTGCTCCGGCTGTAGGTGTCCCCTTCTTCTATACCCGTTTCACGGATTACCAGGTCTTCATCGACAGAAAGATTTCCGCTTACATCAAAAGAGGTGAACGTTTTCCTGGGTCCCGGAATATTAACAATGCGAAGGGACACTTCCCTGGCCAGCGTGTCTGTCTCGGCATGGAATTCAACCTCTGCATAGGCAAATCCAGACTCTTCCATAGCCTCCATGAACAGCGCCTCCACATCCGTCTGCCTGACCAGCTGATAGCGATTCCCCTGCCGGTAGCTGTGCGTCTCCCTTGCCAGCCGGTATTCACGGCTGTTCCGCAGGATCTCCCTGTTTTCTTCCGTGCCGTCTATATCGACCTCCAGCTCGCTGATCCGTAAAGGCTCGCCTTCACTGATCTCGAATACAACCCTCTTCTGCCACTCCTTCCTGACTTCTTCAATTCGATGGTTCACCTGCACCTGGTCGTATCCGCGTCTCTGGTAATACCTGCTGATGCGTATGGCATCCCGGCGGATTTCCGTTTCACGCAATACGTAATTATCTGTACGACCCAGTATCTTGCGAAAGAACGAAGGCCGTTCTGTGGCAATGATATCTTTCAGCACCATGTCCGAATACATGTCATTGCCTTCCAATTGTACCTGCCAGACTTTGTCCTCTC
>JBBDRV010000169.1:0-27591 GCA_040905285.1 Balneolaceae bacterium
ACACTTATTATTCGGGCCTTACCCGCTGTCCGGATATGGCCGGGAATGCCTGATGCCGGAACAGGCTGCAGGCACACTCACTGCCTTGAAAAGAAGTATATCGATCCGTTATTGCAAAGGCATAGCCTCTTTTTATGAAATGACTGTAAGAGACTTTATTACATAAAACATTTCCTGTTTACAATAATCCCGGCCCGGCTCTTTATGACGAGACTGTTAATGTTATTACCACATGTGCCGCTGTATGTTTTCCACTTGATCATTGATCCCGTACCGGTATCATCCGGATCTCTTTTCACAACAGGACCGGTCCGTGAAATGCAGCGCCTCACAGACGGCAGAGCGGGTGGATCAAATCCGAAAGCTTCCCGCACCACCGGCATGAGGAGGTCACTTCTCCCAAATCCGAAAACTTTCCGGGCCGAACTGGAACAGGATATCATACAGCGAGCACCAGGGTTCAAATCCCCCAAAATGCTGCCGGTAGCGGGGATGGGTAAAATCGGGATCTGTCCGCTGTTCCCCCTGACGCTGATAGTGGCGGGAATCATGCTCCTGAAACAGGGTTTCGGCCGACAGTTCCGCGGCCAGCCGGTCCGGGTCCGGCGTATAGTCAAGCAAATCACTTGACAGCACCTCCCTGTCACGGATATCCAGCTCCAGAAACCGGAAGAGCCTGTGCCGGAGAAACAGGACAAACGGCAGCAGATAGTCAAAGTTCTCCCCTTCGGTAAAGTCCGACCGTATTTCAGGTTCATAAAAATCGTAATAAAGGCTGTTGCGGTAGTTGCAGGTCAGTGAATGAAGGATGGGGGAGATCCAGTCCCGATCATGATCGATCCGGACTTCGCGGATGATTTTTTTCCTGTCTTCAGTCCGGACCGGAATGTTGATATACTGAGTGCCGCCGGGTGTGCGGATCACTGCGCGGTGTACTCTTCCCTTGCGGGACCAGCGCTCCAGATCCTGCAGGACAGTGCGGTCGGCCTGCATCATTGCGGCAAGGTCATACAGGTTCGGTGCAAATGTGGGTTGTAGCAGGGCAAGCTTCATAATGCTATTCACTATAGACCGGTATTCATCCGGCCTGCTCTTCTTCCAACACGTCTTCTTCCAGTACGTCTGATTTCAAAACGTCTGCGGGGTTCTCTCCGAACACCCGTAAGATAATATATAGAACCGCTAACCCGGCAGCAAGACACCAGACCGGATGAACCCACTCGAATGCAGCAGGCAATTCCCCTGCCACGAGGGCGACAACCGCCACTACCAGGGCATACGGCAGCTGTGTGCGAACGTGGTCTATAAGGTCACAGGCCGACGACATGGAGCTGAGAACCGTTGTGTCTGAAATAGGCGAACAGTGGTCGCCAAAAACGGCCCCACTCATCACTGAACTGATCGATCCCAGCAGTATCGCATAATGGGCGCCGCCGGCGAAACCGATGCCGGCCCCCATGGAGACGGCCAGCGGAATAACAACCGGAAAGAGGATAGCCATTGTTCCCCATGACGTGCCCGTGGAGAAGGCCGTAACAGCGGCAATAAAAAAAACCAGGGCCGGCAGCAGCAACAGGGGAAGGGAATCCTGCAGCAGTGAAGCCAGGAAAGCGCCGGTTCCCACTTCCCGGGTCACATTCCCCAGCCCCCAGGCCAGAACTAGAATGATCACCGCCATCAGCATGGACTGCATACCACCCACCAGTGCCTCGAGCGTTTCTGTCACCGTCAGTATCCGCTGGAAAAGGACCAGCGCGGTTGCCAGCGCACAGCCCGTAAATGAAGCCCACAGCAATGCGGCGAACGGATCAGCCGCCCCGATGACAGCGGTAAATGACCGTTCATTCCCCGCCAGCCCTGCAGCGCCTGTACTATACAGGCCCGCAAGCGCGACACCGATCACTGCCAGAACAGGGACGGCTGCATTATACCACCTGCCGGGTTTGCCACCTGACGCACGGAGCGATTCCAGAGTGGTATCGGCGGCAGGCACGGATCCGGGCCGAAGCACCCCTCCGCCCGATATCGCCCGCCGCTCGGCAAGCAGCATGGGACCGAAATCCTTTTTCATAACGATGATCATCAATACAAAAAAAAGTGCAAGAAAAGGATAAAAAAGGAATGGAAGCGAGTGGAGAAAAACGATAAAGGCATTATCCGCCCCGGCCTGAAGCTGTGCAGCAGCGGCTCCGTCGGAGGTCTGTGCGGCCAGACTGCTGAAAGCATTCTGTATCTGTGTGATTTCAAATCCAATCCAGGTTGTAATGACGGCACAGACGGCGAGAGGCGCTGCCGTGGAATCGATGATATAGGCCAGCTTTTCTCTGGATATCAGCAGGCGATCCGTCACCGGACGGAGGGCACTCCCCCGGATCAGGGTATTCGCATAGTCATCGAAAAAAATCAGGATACCGGAAAACCAGGTGAACATCTGGCCCTGGGTCCTGTTTTTTGCTACTTTTTCGAGCCGGTCCACGACGCCTGCTGTTCCGCCTCCGCGGGACATAACGCCGACCATACCGCCGAGAAGAAGGCTGAAAACCACGATGGTCACATGGTCCGGCTCGGTCAGTACACCGATTAAAATATCAAGAGACTGTTCAGTTCCGGCGAGCGGGTTATGGCCGGACAGGAACAAAGATCCGGTCCAGATGCCGGCAAAAAGAGAGAGCACAACCTCCCGCATGACCAGTGCAAAACCGATGGCCATGAGAGGCGGCAGCAAACTGATCCACGAACCATAGATGTTGTGAGACTCGGGGGACGGCCCGGGCTGGGCATACAGACAGACAAATCCGGACATCAGGATCAGCACAAACGCACAAATCGTGCTGACGCCGGTTTTCTTCATAAGGCTGTTTTTCATTTCCGCCTGCTTTTCATGCGCTTTTTATGCGTCTTTGAGGCACTGTCTCAGTTGTCGCGTGCGTCCCGTGCAGCCCTGCGGCAGTTCATTTCTGTAGCAGTTCATTTCACGGAATCAACTGAAAATACAAGCATTTGCATTCAAAACAACGGCTTGCACATGACAAAGCCGGTACCGGCAAGACAAATACCTTTTCAGTCAGCTTTTTTATATAATGAAGGGACGCAGGAATAGAAGCCATAAATGGGATAACCGTTGGTAGACAGCAGCAAGGCCAATCGAAAATATACCTATCGAAGAAACAAGCTGATAGAGAAACTGAGGGGAAAGGGTATTAAGGATGAAAACGTCCTGTCAGCGATGAATGCCGTTCCCCGCCATTCCTTTGTCGATACCGCTCTTGAAAAAAGGGCTTACGAGGATTCCGCACTTCCCATCGGCAAAGGTCAGACCATTTCCCAGCCGTACACTGTCGCCGCCCAGACCGAACTCCTGGAGGTGGCCCCCGGAAATAAAATTCTTGAAATAGGAACCGGCTCCGGCTATCAGTCCGCTATCCTCTGCGAGATGGAAGCGGATGTCTTCAGTGTGGAGCGACATGAAGAACTCTACCTCAGGGCCCGAAAAATACTTCAGGACCTCAACTGCCGCATCCGGATCAAACTGGGTGACGGCACCCTTGGCTGGTCCGCCTATGCGCCCTACGACCGGATCCTGGTAACGGCCGGAGCCCCGGTGGTTCCACGGGAACTGATCGGACAGCTCAGTCCGGGCGGCAAACTGGTTGTTCCCGTGGGCGACCAGGAGAAACAGATGATGGTGCGGGTCACCCGCATTTCAGAAGATGCATACGAAGAGGAGCATTTTGACAATTTCAAATTTGTTCCCCTCATCGGCAGGAAAGGATGGAAGGAAGAAGATCAGCGATGACACCCCGATCCTGGTTTCAGCGAATGCGGCATGTCTGGCTCCCTGTTCTCCTTCTTCTGTCAGCCTCTCCCGAAATGAAAGCCCAGGGCGCTTTTGAACAGTCACTGGCCGGTGCCGGAATATCACCGGCAGTCTTCCAAAGTGAATTGAGGGACTACTGGCAGACCGGAAGCGGGCTGGCTCTCTACTGGTCTGTCCCGTTTTATGCCGGTGACCTGGAATTCCGGGCGGGGTTTCTCCCCATGAAATCCCGGCGGCAAAATATACCGTCGATAAACAATGTCTTCACCACATTGAACTGGAGAATGCCGGCAGAGCTGACACGGAGACTGTCCGTGTCGGGAGGATTTCTGATCGGGAACAATTTCATGTACAGACCCTCAGCTGGTATTATGGACGGGCCCGAGAGTGAATTTATGGCCGGACTGACCGGCATGATCCATTTCAGGCTGTCCCCGACACTCTCTTTGCGCGCCGGCCTGGAACAGATCCGGATCTATACCTATCACAAAATCAATCTAACCTCCCCACAGATGGGAATAGAGGTTCATTTTGATTCCCCCCGCTGGTTGAAACAACTACTGCAATGACGTACCCGATCTGTTTTTTACTCCCCGAGAACCGGGCGGGGCGGCTGTCCACCGCTCTTTCAGCCTGGCTGATACTGGGCGCAGCGGCTGAACACCTGCATGCCCAGATTCCCGACAGCCGGGATTCCCCTGATATTGTTATAACAGCTGACGAAATAGACGAATCGGGCATTACCCGCCTGCATGACCTTTTCCCCCTCTTCAACCACTGGACCGGCTACAGCATCAACGGACAGGACTGGACAGCCGCAGCCGGAGGGCTTTCGGTTTATGAAGAGGCCGGCTGGATCGTGATGATAGACAACCATCCCGTCTCCCTGTCCACCCCCGGAGGGACTTCCTTCAACCGGCTCCCCGTTTCTCTTCAGGAAATTGAAAAAGTGATTGTCATCGATACCCCCCGTCAGTACCGGGGATTGACTGCCGATCGCGGGCTGATTCACATTATTACGGAAAAGTCCCGGATGGGCTGGACAGCTGATGTCCGGCTTATGACCGGAAACGAGATTAATGATCCCGGCCCCTATGAATTCACAAACCTGAAATCCCCCAATGAGGAACGCATCGGACCTGACGCGGACATTGTCCTGGGACACCGTACGGACAGATGGCACCTGCAGGGCAGCGGCTCGGTTCAGCGGCATCGAAGCACGGATGTTCCCATCGAACGGCGGATCAAGGATATGCTTTTCACCGGCAATTCCTTTGGATCCCCCACGAACCTGACAAACACCTGGCACGTCCGAAGCGGCTATCACGGCAGTCATCTGGCACTTAATATGCAGGGGGGATTCGTGAGATCCCGTGACTTCCGGTTCATGCGGTCTTTCGGCAGGGAGATCCCGGTCATGTTCAGGAACCTGTACGGGGGAGTCGATGCAGCCTGGAATGCGGGGGAAAAGATGACCGTCTTGCTGAGGACGACATTCGACGACCGGGAGCCGGATTACCTCCCAAACCGGATCGATTACCGGTTTGACTTAAGGCAGGTCGACCTCTCCCATCATGCGGGGCTCGTCCGGGACAGTGACTCCCGGCAACTCTCTGCAGGCATACTGATTGAGCAATCCCGGGCGGAGGGAAATTTTGAATACCCTCCGGACCGGATCCGGATCTGGTCGTTCCATACACAATGGATCGAAACATTTTCCGAAAAGGTCAGCCTGACAGCTGAATTCCGCCTGTCTGCAGACGGCGGCAGCAATGCTGCAGACGATGAGCGCCCGGTCCGGAATCAGGCACATACGGCCGGTCTCCGGACAGAATGGAGACTCACAGACCGGCAGTTCTTACGGCCGTATCTCTCTTACAGTGAACGCCTGCCTGCAGAAACAAGGAATATCTGGTTCTGGACGAAAAGGGGGTATGGCGGGCTGTCACCCTTCGAAATCGGGACGGATGCCGTGCCTGAAAGAAGGACAACCGCACTCACGTCCGCCGGAGTGCGCTGGGAGTATCTCATTCCGGACCTGCTCAACATCAACCTGCATGGCTATCACAGCCGGACTACCGGCTATTTTCTGAGCAGACAGTCCTACAGTATAGTACGGCCCCACCAGTGGTTCGGGCACGACGGCGTGCGCTTTTATCCTGATGAAGAAGCGGCCGCCGCAGGTCTGGACATGCGCCTCCGGTTGCACAGTACCGACAGATTAAGCCATACCCTGTCCATGGGAATCCGAACCATTACGGGGGCGACAGGAGAAATGAAAAAAGCGCTTCAGGAAATTCCGGGTCGGCGGTTCAGATTGGCCACATCCTACACCCCCGCTGACGGATTTCAGCTATGGGGCAGTCTCGGGATAAAATCTGCCGCAGTATGGCACGAATTTGACGATGTGGACGGGGAGATTTATACGGACCAGCAGCAACTTGCAGAAGGCGTATACAGTAATCGTACAGGCTCTGCTGCCCTGCTTGATGCAGGAGGCCGGAAATCTCTTCTGGGAGGCCGGCTCTGGCTGAGCTTCATCCTGAAAAATCTGCTGAACCGGTCCTATTCACACCATCCTGCAGGTGCCGGTGAAGATCTTGCCCTTTATGTACAGTTAGAGATCGGGTTGTAGGGAATTATGCCTCTTATTCAGACTCCGTGAACCACAGGAATGTCTCCAGGAAAAAAGGTATGGCAGCACTGCGGTGAGTACCGTGGGGGATACGAACCAACTCCACGTCTTCGGTACCGGCATCCCTTAGATTCTGAACGGACTGCTCCGCCTCTGCAAATGGAAGGATCCGGTCCAGGTCCCCATGATAAATACGCAGGGGAGAATTCACCCTGAACCGGGATAGATCATTTTCCCGAAAGGCACTTCGCAATTCACTTTCCGGTCCCGCCTGAATATTACTTGTGATATAATTGTTGCGAAACCTGTTCAAAAACAGATCGCCGGTCCTGCCGGTCAGCCGGTCTGCAATCTCATCTCCCGTGAATTCGCCTCCGAAAAGATCTTCGGATTCAATAATCAGATCATAGGGAGATGAAAAAAATGTATTCATGGGCCTCTCCGGGAAATAAACATCCGCATAGGCCTGAAGGAAAAGAACATAGTACGGTGCAAAGCCCAGTTCCTCCTGCTGCAGAATGGCGGAAGCCAGCTCTTCCAGATTGTATGCACCCCCTCCGGCAGAGGCTGCGGTTACTTCAAACTGCTGCCGGGGGTCGGCCTGTATTCCCCGCAGCAGCGAGAGTGTTGTTGACCCGCCCTGCGAATAACCGGCTACAAATAAATCCCCGGTCCACTCCGCCTCCAGGGATTCCGTAAGCTCAACAGCTGCACGGAGCATGTCAAGGCTGACAACAGCTTCGGAAAAAGATACCAGGTAAGGCGGGGAAAAGTTGCTGCTTTCACCCCAGCCGAGAAGATCGGGCATGACCGTAATGAAACCGGCAGAAGCCATCACCGGAGCAAAATTCGCCCAGACTGTATTTACCGGCCCTTCGCCTGCATCCAGTCCGGACGGAATGTCACTGAGGGAAACATTCGAGGGGACTTCATCACGATGCAGAACGGTTGTCCTGTGAAGACTCAGCATCGCCGAAAGCTCCTTCTCCTGCGGCAACAGCAGGACCCCCGAAGCCAGTACAGGGTTACCTCCGGGATCTTCCGTAGAATAGACCACCCTGTATAGTTTGATGTCATATGTCAGGAGCAGCTCCATGCCGGTGGGATAGATGTCAGCGATCTGATCGGACGAAAGCGTCCCGATCTCCTGATAGGACGAGAGGGTATCCCAGTGTTCAGCCTCCTCCCCGTCGTCTGACCGGAATATGTCGCACCCGGCTGTCAACCAGGCCAGCAGGAATGTTCCCAGATATAAAAGAACCCGGCGGGCATATTTTCTGTTCATCAGAGTGTGGTTTTTTACAGAGTTTTCAGGCAGACAGAGTTTTCAGGCAGAGTTTTTTTGCCAGATATCAGTTCATCATATCAGGCGGAAGACAGAGTTTTTCAGCCGGTGACCGGTACGACAGACTGAAACCTGAACCCGTTTTAAATCATTCCTGATTTTTAAAATTTTCATCAACATTAAAATAGGTGTAAGTTTTATGACTGTACTGAATAATCGGGGATTGCGTGCTTTAAGATTGCCTGAAGATACTATCTATACGGGGTGCAACTATACGGCGTGCAATCGTTTCGGGATCCGGCTTCTCCGAGTCATCCGCCGTCCCCGGCCGGCCGTGCCGGACATCCTCCGGTCCCCCGGCAGTTCATCGCCTGTGCATCAGAAATCAAAACCTGTTCAATAAAAGCGGCCGGAAATACGTGTTCATCTTCAGGATCATTTTAATTACGGCCTGGCTGTGGCTGCCATCTGTTTCCTACCCAATGGCCGGATCTTCATCCGGGGCCGGTCCGGATACCGACAGCCCTCCGAAATATATTCTGATTCATCTGGATGGGGTCTCTTCCTATTATTTGAACCGGGAAATGCAGGCAGGTCACTTGCCAAACCTTGAGGAAACATTCGGGAATCACGGTGTGATAGAAAACGTGCTGACCTACTTTCCCAGCAAAACGCCAACGGTTATCTCGAGTCTCCGGGAAGGCATTCCCGCCGAAGAGAGCTCCCTGGTCAGCTGGACCGGCAGTCACAGGATGACCGGCGAAACGTTTACCGGCCCCAACACATTCCTGCAGATGATGCTCAGCCATCCAAGAATTGCCACCACCAACCTGTTGTACGGATTGCCCTGGCTGGACTGGCTTGCCGGCCCCGCCCTTGCAAACCTGCCCGATCTGCTGGACAGATACAGAGTCCTTGAATTTTACTGGTATCCTGTGGACACCCATGGCCATTTGTACGGGATAGAACATTATCTGAACAAGCTGAAAAACTTTGACAGGCAGTTTGGCCGGATGGCACGAAGAGTAGGCAACGATGTGAATATCATCGTCTACGCCGATCACGGAATGACATTTGGAAGGGGAGTCGATACCCACGCGGAAATAGTGACTGCCGCAGGCGATCAGATTACCACAGTCTCCTATCCGAACGTGTATGTCAAAGATCCTGAAAACATACAAAGACTGGCAAGAAGGGTGCAGGAGGAAACACCGATCGATTTTACATTTTTCAGGAGCAGCGAATCCACCGTCACCGGTTTCCATCAAAACGGACAGATTTATTTTCACAGGGAGAACGCCGGTTTCAGCTATACCTGTGAAGGGGAAGACCCGTTTGGCTATTATCAGCGGGGTTATAACGGGGAGGCCTTATCCGCCGGACAGTGGCTTGAATTCTCCCGGGGCATGATTTATCCGGCTGTGCCGGTCCAGGTATACAACCTGCTGCGGAATCCCGGAGCAGGAGATATTATTACCCTTCTCAACAGGACCAAATACAGCCGTACCAGTTTCAGCCGGAGAGGAAACCACGGCGGCTTCACATACAGGGATGTTACGGTTCCGGTATTGCTCAGGGGACCGGATCTTGAATTCCTTTATGGCCGTGAAACCCTCTGGCTTCAGAACCTTTTCCATGAAATACAGACGGTCAGCTTCGGCAATACTCCCGCACGTGATGAACACTACCTGGACTGGCGGCACAATTTTTCCAGTATCGGGAATACTGTTCGCCTGACCCTCTCGCCCATTTACCGCTGGAGCCTTGAAAGTCAGGTATCCTTTGCGGATGATTCGGGGCCGCAAAGAATCGGTGCCTGGACAAAATTCGATCTATTCCGGAGCTATCTCTCCCGATTCTGGATTGGGGCCGGTATTGAGTCGGAAAACCGGTCCGTAAACCCCATGGCATTCATCAGGTATGAACTGCGCTACCGGAAGGTCACTGCACGGACAACACTCTCCACGACCGGCAGCCATATTTTTGCGGTTGAATACCGTCTGGCGGACCCGTTGTCCCTCCGGATAGTAAATTTCAACTCTGCCGGCCTGAGGGTCCATTTTTAGGAGCCTGTTGCCGGGTCAGCGGGTCAGGCCGGTGCACTGGAACCGGCCTCCGTGCCTGCCTTTTCTTCCGCCCGGGCAAATGAGAGATAAAAAGTCGTTCCCGAATCAGGAATGCTTTCGAACCAGATCTCCGCATCCTGTTTCTCTGAAAATTCCTTGCAGATAGACAAGCCGAGACCGGTTCCCGGCTCATCTTGTGTTCCCCTGCGGCTGTCTTTAAATGCGTTGAACAGTTGCCCTCTCTTCTCTTCCGGAATTCCAATCCCCGTATCTTTTACCGAAAGCTGCCAGCGGCCAGCCACCTGTTTCGCATTCACGACAATATCATCTCCGGAATGGCTGAATTTCAGGGCATTTGAAACCAGGTTCTGAAAGATAATCTGGATCATATCTTCATCAGCCATAACGACCACGTTCCCCGGCATGCGATTATGAATCCGGATGTTCTTGTTCCGGGCCTCTTCTTCCATCAGGGCGAGAATGCCCGTCAGCTTTTCATATGCATTTACAGGTTTCAAATCCGGCGCAAAACCTTCCAGCTGGCTTTGTGCCCAACTCAGATAATTTTTCAGAGTGCCGATGCTGTTGTTCATCTGCCTGTCAACCTGCCGGAGTATCTCTCCGGGATTGACCTCGTCCATAACGTCTTCATGCATCAGGAATACCAGGCCCTGAAGCTGAGCTATCGGCTTTCTCAGATCATGGGCAAGAATGGAGAAAAGCTTGTCTTTTGTCGTATTGAGCTCTGACAATTCCTCTTTTTGCTCCCGTACCTGCTGATAGATTTTTGCCAGTTCTTCATTTTTCAGTTTCAGTTTGCCGGCTATCCTAACCTGCCTGCTATACATTTTGAACAGGGCCAGAGCTGAAATTCCAATAATCAGAAGAGAAAACAGGCCGATTGAAATAGCCAGCTTTTGTGCCTGCAGCTCGGCCTCCAGCATCTCATTCTGCCGACGCTGACTGCGCAGGTTAAAAAGGGTTTCAAAGCGAGCCAGGGACTCATCTTTTTCCAGAGCGTGCAGGCTGTCCGTAAGCTGCTGATACTGCCGCAGCTCATGAAAAGCGTCGGTAAAGCGTCCCGCCTTTTCATACGTTTTCCATAGTTTTTCAAGAGCTGTCGTCTGCATTTCAGATGAACCAAGATTCATCGCAGCATCACGGGCCTGGAGATAGCTGCTGATAGCTTCATCGTGGTTGTCATGAACCGCAGATACATTCCCGAGCCCGATGTGATTGTAGTATTCACCCGGTTCAATATTACGTTCCCGGCTCAGTTCAAGCGATTCCCGAAACGCCTCTTCCGCCCGGGCATACTGTTCCCGGTCCAGATAGATATTCCCCATATTGAAAAGAATCTGGACCGGCCTGACAATATTTCCCAGCTTATCGGCAATCTCCAATGACTGCTGATAATAATTCATAGCGTCGTCATATCGGCCGAGTTCCCGGCTGACATTGCCGAGATTCAGCAGGGCACGGGATTCATCTGCCGGAGAATCTGCGAGCCTGCTCAGTTCGAGAGACTCTTTTATAAAAGTCCCGGCACGATCGTAGTCTTCCTCATGTCTGTAGAGTTCTCCGATATTGTTCAGGACAATCATCATCACCGTGGTATCGGAAAGACTCTCGGCAGTTTCAAGGCTGTTGAAATAGAATTCAATCGCCTGACCGGTATCACCGAGATTATCATATACAACCGCTATATTTTGCTCCAGGCCGGCCTGAAATCCCGTATCCCCCTTTTCCCGGACCGTTTCGAGCAGACTTGTATAAAGCCTGAGCGCATTTTCATAGTCACTCATGTACCCATAGGCACTCGCCAGAAGGTTTCCCAGCTTCACTCCGGAATCGCTCTCCCTGTAGAGATCGTACGCTTCGGACAGGATGTCTATGGCCGCCGCGTACTGCCCCCGGATAATCAGGATATCCCCTTTATGAAATTCCGCCAGTGCCAGGCCCGTGGTGTAATTGATTGCCAGGGACTTTTTTTCGGCTTCATCGATCAACTCACCTGCCTCCTCCAGTTCTCCCCGGCTGACCCTCTCTTCAATTTCGTCAAGCAGGCGGTCAATGTCCTCACGGCTGTCCGGCTCCCGGGCAACGGGGGCTGTCACCTGCCGAAAATCTTCCCTGTTCCCGGAAAGCTGCTCCGGCTGATAAGTGTACAGGCCGGCAATGATAATGCACACGATATTTAGCAGGGAGAGGTTGTTCATCAGAGTATGGCTGCGAACCGAATGGCAAAAATAGTATTATACAAAAATAGTATTATACACGGTAAGAAACCAAGCATTTCTGCCGGCGGTCTCTGTTTGCTGATGAAAAGCGGCTGACGGCTGCCAGCCCGTATGGATGTGAACCGCATGCGCAGCTCTGTAGAGTAAGTCCGACAGACTGCTTAGGAAGCCTGCCTTTTCCGTTCCTTTCTTTTCGGCATGACATCATCGACCTCTCCGGACATATGAATATCACCTTCGACAACCGCTTTGGCTTCTATTTCCAGGGATTTGGTATGAATCCCGCCACTGATGACAGCGGTTCCCCGGACAAATACTTTCCCCTTGCTCTTTATGTCTCCCTGGACAGTTCCTGACACGTAAATATCACGGGCAAAGATATTGCCGTTGACGATGCCTTCCTCGTCTACCGTCAGGTTTCCATCTACATGAAGATCCCCCTCGATCGATCCCACCACTCTGACGTTTTTGGCAGAAGAATACGAGCCGTTGATCTTCACGCCCTCACCTAAGAGGTCGACATGGGAGATTCTTTTTTCGTTGCTGATAATACCTTTTAAGGTCGGATGTTCTATTATTTTTTTCAACATGTTCTTTTTATATCTGAATTATACTTGATCGTTCTTTTGAACAGGAGCTGCCGGAGGGTCTCTCCGGTCTGGCTGTTTCTGGATTCAGCCTTGTCTCTCGTGATTGCCAGCTGTACTACAGACATAATAAAAAAAGAGACCTCAACCGGAGGTAGCTTTTATTGTTAAATTCATGTGATATAATCTATGACGCCGCCATAATCGCCCTCAACAGGCTTTTAGACGGCATTAGCCGGGATTTAATCGTGACCGGCTTTTTCCCCTGCCGTTATGCCCCTGTCATCGGAATGCACAGGCGATGACGGACGTAGTCATCTCTGCCACAGATTATACAAGTTCGCTATTACACCAGCTGAATTTGCATCCACCTATCTTACCGACAGCTTCAGTCTGAAATCTGATCAGCCAGAAAGTGGTCTGATCAAAAAAACCGTACAATTCAGGAATACAATTCAGAAATAATCCAGGAGAGGAAAAACAGCATGGAATCTGTAGTTAAGGTTATAGAATTGCTCGCCCAGGGTGATTCCGTTGAAAATGCAATTGAAAATGGTGTGGAGGAAGCGAGCCGATCCATACGTGGCATCAAAAGTGTCTATGTTAAAGATATAAAGGCAATGATCAGTGATAACAAGGTGGAAACGTACCGGCTCGTTTTGAAAGTTTCTTTTCAGCTTCAGGACCAGGATTAAACCGCTTCAGCGTCAGACGGCTTTGTCATCTCAGCAAGGGATGCAGGGCGAAGGACCGGACGGCAAGGTGGTTTAAAGACCCTGTTTCCCCTTATATTCAGCCCTTATATTCAGTGATGAAAATAAAACAGAAGAATGGGCGCCACCTTTACATACTTGCCGGCCAGTCCAACATGGACGGCATGGGGTATGTCAGGGAACTGCCGGCTGAATTGAAGCCTGTACAAGAGGATGTATGGATTTACAACCCGAACAGGAAAAAAGACCATGAACTGCCGGAAGCTCTCGGAAACTGGGAGAAGCTGAGGGCCGGCCACGGGACCGGTTTCAGAACCAACGGTAAAAAAAGCCACTATTCGGACAGGTTCGGAATCGAGCTGACTTTTGCGAAACGGTTGAAGGAACTGAGGCCGGACCGCAGGATCGCTCTTTTCAAATATGCCAAAGGCGGCTCCTCGATTCATTCCGGCACTCCGGTTGACTGGGGTACCTGGGATCCTGACTTTACCGCAGGCACAGGCATTAACCAGTGGGATCATTTCCGGTACCAGTATGAGCGGGCTCTTGCCAGGTGGCACTTTCATCGGCCCGGAGAGACGGAACACCTGATCCCTTCCGGTCTGCTCTGGCTGCAGGGTGAAAGCGATGCCTCATTTTCCCGGGAGATTGCCCTTGCCTATCCCGCTAATCTGCGAAAGATTGTAAACCGGATACGCCGGCTGGCGGGAAATGAAACACTGCCGGTCCTCATCGGCCGGATATCGGAACCCGGCGCGGGGATCAGGGATCCCTCGATGCAATGGACGGGCCTGATACAGCAGGCACAGGAAATGTTTGTAAAAAGCGATCCACTGGCAACCCTTGTCCGTTCCCCCGGGGAACATGGCTGGATCGATGCCTGGCACTACGACAGTGACACCTACCGGGAACTCGGATTCCGTTTTGCCGAAGCCACGCACAGGGTTGAAACAGGAATCCTGAACCGGTACTGACAGACTTCAAGGTGAAAAGATTAAAAAACAATAAATGACAAGCCTCTCTGTTATCCGTACGTTAGAGAATGGTATGTAATAACAACACGTTAATTTTTAATGAACCAATATTCCGACTATATATGAAATATTTTAATGTATGTATATTAGTCCTTGCGCTCCTCGGCTGTCAAAACGACTCCGATCCGCGGGCTCCGCAGGAACAGGAGGCGATGGATAATCCTTCTCAACAGGGTCCCCGGGCCCAGATGCAGCAGCCGTCTGTGGATACAGATGTTTCCGACGAGGAGCTTCAGGCTTTTGTTCAGGCAGCGATGAGTGCACAGCAAATACAGATGGAGTCCCAGCAGGAGATGATGTCTATTGTTGAAAATGAAGGCATCGACGTCAACACCTACAACCAGATTGCTGAAGCCAGACAGATGGGTCAGTCCGACGATGAAATTGACGTCAGCCCCGAGGACATTCAGAATTATGAATCCGCCTCCGAACAGATTGACGAGGTGGGACAGGAAATAGAAGGAAAAATGTCCGAGGCCGTTGAAGATGAGGGAATGGAATTTGAAAGATTCCAGGAGATCAATATGGCGATCCAGCAGGATCCGGGATTACAGCAACGCATACAGGAGCAGATGCAGGAAAGCATGATGCAGGGACAACAGCAGGGACCACCCCAGGGGCAGCAGGGACCGCCCCGATAGGTTAATCCCGGCAGAATAGTATCTCATGGCCCACACTATGTACACTGCACACACAGTTGTACGCACAGTTGTACGCACATAAGACTGTGTACGAGTTCAGAAGACGGATTAAGAGCACAGCGCACGGGCTCTCATGATCAGGAAACGATCTTTGACGATCGTTTCTGTGATAAGAGAGGTCGTGCTTTTTTTTATTCCTGCAAAGCGTCTATTCCTGCCTGTGCCACAATACCGTCCTGTTCCGCTGTTGCACCGCTGACACCGACGGCCCCTATTATCTGACCGTTCTGTTCGATCGGGATACCGCCTTCAAAAGGCACCGCGCCGGAGAGCCCGAGCATCCTGTTGTTTCCCCCGTCCATCGCATCCTCAAATACTTTCGTCGGCCGTTTGAAGTAGACAGAACTCCGTGCTTTTTCTATAGCAAAATTGATGCTTCCGATCTGTGTGCCGTCAATCCGCCGCAGGGTGATCAAATGGCCACCGCTATCCACTACAGCAATAACAACAGTCCAGTTATCCTGCCCGGCCCGTTCTTCAGCTGCATCGGCAATGGTTAGCGCATCTTCCAGCGTAATGACCCCGGCGGTTCCCTGCTGGGCCTGTGAATTGACGGGAATGGTGAAAAAGAGTACCAGGGAAAACAGATAAAATAGTTTGGAGATCATAATTATTCCTGTTGGTTTGTTCCTGTTTGGCGGATCAGATAAGACAACTGGTCCGGTTATCATCTATTCATTAGCGTGATGCCTGATCGTAATTGACTTTATAGCTGAACTGGCTGATCGCATGACTGATTTTATAATGACCGATGACGTGTTGATTTACGCATCCTCCTGCCGCAAAAGTACTTTCCAAAACCTGAAATGAAAAATTTTATGGGCTGCAGCCGGCGGTTGCTGCAGCATACCCAAGCATACCCAAGCATACCCAAGCATACCCAAGCATACCCATTTTTTACGGACCTTTCCCTCATTTCCCCAGGGTTGCCTCCGGTTCAGCGGGAAGTGGTTCGGTAATCCGTTTTCGCTGTTTTCCTGCAACCCCATCCTGAATGGCTCTCTTTTCCGGCCGCGGAACCAAACCGGGGAGACCTGTACCAGAGCCGGACTCCGCTGGTGTAGTCCAGTTCACGGAACAGGTGAAAATCGGCACAGTCCGTATTGTCTGCGAACCGGTCCGGTACCATTCCCGGCGGCCGGAAAAGGTCCGACAGATCCTGCTGCAGGATTGCACCGGTTATCCGGCTCATATCATAGACGGAAAGGGTTATTTCCGTCTGAACCGTCCGGTCCAGCCGCCGGAAAGTTTCAGAAGCCACTGCTTCAGCCACCCGTTTTGTACTGATCCCGGGACTTTCCTCCAGCAGATATAAAGGCCGGGTATCGACATGCGACAGATGGAGGTTCTGAGCAGATGCCAGCAGGGTATTTGTCACCGGCTGCATCCGGCGCACCATTCCGGGCGTGCCGTTATTGCAGGATGACAATACCGTCAGATCGAATTTACCTGTTCCCTCCTGAAATTCTTCCAGTCCTGCGGCAAACGTCTGCCGGTTTACAGCAACCATCTCCTGTGAACGGTGGTATCCGTAACCGTTCCTGTCCGGTATTTCATGTCCGAAATAAAGAAAGATCGTTTTAATATCATCCCCTTCCGTATCATCCCCTTCCGTATCATCCCCTTTCATATCATCACCCGAACGGCCAGCGCGATACCGGCTGAAGAGGCTGTATTCAGCATGAAAGAGCCGGTTGTCCCGGGCGGAACGGTAATCAAGAACGGATACCTTTTCTCCTCCCAGGTAGTAGATCATTTTACGGCTGTCATCCGGAATCAGTCCGAAAATCCTGCGTTCCGGCAGCTGATGGAAGATAAACACCTCTCCCCCGACTGCCCGCTCGGCGACTCTCCGGGCTTCTGCAGCTATTCTTTCATCGGCCCGCACAGGATTGCCGTCCCCGTCATGATAGAGGTAGTCACTGTCACCGTGTATCATGTAGATAATTGTATAACCGACAGAGTCCGCCGGCATGTCCTCCGCAGGTTGCACAAGGCTGCTGCTGCCCCGGCAGCCCGCGAAGACCATCAGACCCGCTGCAAAATAAAAAAACAGATTCCGGACAGCCATCTGAAAAGATGCATGTTAGAATTAACGAAATAAAAAAGGCGCAGATATCATCCGCGCCTTTTTTCACGTTGGTTGCACACTCTTACACTCGAATATTCTTTGTCCCTATAACAAAATCAGCAGCAGAGCAATAATAATGGCCGTACCGGCACTGATGGTAATTGTGGAATTGAGCGCCTGCTCCATGGATTGCTGCACGAAGTCGACAAAGTCATCTATCTCCTCATCGTCAACACGGTCATAATCCTCCCGGCCATTCAGTTCGTTTTTCCTGTCCGCCAGCTCCGCTTTTATTGCGGCTATTGCCTGCTGACTCTCGTCCGGCAGATTCTCCATCGCCTCCAGCCGGGAAAACGCCCCGGTCATCTCATCCAGCGCGGCATTGAGAATGGACCTTTTTCTGTCCGCATCCGCAGTCCGTTCAACCTGTTCCGCCACATCGTTGAAATACGTTTTCAGCTTTTCAGAAACGTCACCTGATCCTGCGGCGGCGAATGCCTGAACCGGAAGCATCAGTACCAAAACACAACAACAATATTTTATCGTTTTCATCGCCTGTCTTTCATCGCCTGTCTCCGGTTCCATTTTCGCTTCTACAAAAAAGGTAGACCTTCAGGTGGTGAAGACAAATAGGATGAAATGTGAAATTCGTGTAAAATAAATCCAATCGATTTTGTAGTTATCCCTGGATACCCGAATTACCATTTCCGATTTTCCCGGCAGGTGAATATTATTGTGGTTTCAACCAATCAATTAAACGTACCGGAAAAATTCTTATGCAGGTTTATCTCAATGGATCCATTATCAGCAGTGAAGCCGCAACCATACCTGTAAACGACCGGGGCTTTATTTTCGGGGACGGTGTCTATGAAGTCGTCAGATCGATAGACGGCCGGCTTTTCAGGGAAGAAAGCCATTTGAGCCGGTTGAAACAGGGGATGGATGACCTGCAGATCTCCCTGCCCGCCGGGGAGCTGGACCGACTTCCTCAAATCAGCCGGGACCTGCTCAGGGAAAACAGCCTGAATAAAGGCGAAGCTACCATTTACATACAGATTACACGGGGTTCCGCGGCACAGCGCACCCATACCTTTCCCCGGCCTGCTGTACACCCGACCGTCTATCTCTCTGCGGCCCCGTTCAGGCCCCATACCGGCCTGCATGAAAAGGGCGTGGACGTAATCACCATATCCGACCTGCGATGGGCCCGCTGCAACCTGAAAACCGTCAATCTGCTGCCGAATGTGCTGGCGCGCCAGCAGGCTTTCGACGCCGGTGTAAACAGTGCCGTCATGATCCGGGACGGGATGGTCACCGAAAGTCCCAACGCCAATATATTCGGGGTGAAAGACGGCACGCTTTATACCTTTCCGGAGTCAAGTTATATACTCAGGGGAATTACACGGCAGGTCATTTTTGAAATAGCGGACAACATGGACATTCCGGTAGAAACGGTCCCGGTCCATGAAAACGAGCTGCCCCTGATCGACGAACTCTTTTTTACAGGTACAACGACGGATATACAGCCCGTTGTTGAAATAGACGGAAACCCCGTCGGGGAAGGGCGGCCGGGACCGGTTGTCCGCCGTATCCAGGAAGCCTACAAAAAGAAACTTTACGGCAAGCGATAATTGTTCGACATGCGGTAAGTGCACGGTCCTGCGGTAAGTGCACGGCCCTGCGGTAGTGTCCGGCATTCTGTAATGTCCGGCATGCAAAAATTGCTGTCTTACCTGCACCGCCGGACACTCAAAAGCTACTAACCAGTGAATCATTCACCATGAAAACAGTTAAAATAGGCTTCGTCGGCTCCGGTTTTATTGCAAAGTTTCTGGCAAAAGCCATGGTCCAGGTTCGCCATTGCGAGCTGACGGCAATTTACCGGCGTGGTGGGGCAGAAGAAATTGCCTCATTTGCAAGAGAGAACGGAACAGGCGACCCGGTGATCTACGATTCGGTAAAGGAACTGGCCAAACATGTCGATGCCGTAGCCATTTTCACACCCAATTATACACGTGTGGAAATTATGGAAGAAATAGCTGAAGCCGTTAATGAAGGGGCCGGGCTGACAGGGGTTATCTGTGAAAAGCCTTTGGGAAGAACCCTTTCTGAAGCCATGCGAATGGTGAAACTGGCCCGGGAGGCCCGGCTGAAAACCGCGTATTTCGAAAATCAGCTTTTTATGAATGTTATCAACCATGCGCTGGTCCAGCTGCAGCCCCAACAGGAGGCAATGGGACACGTGACCTTGGCACGCAGCACGGAAGAACATGCGGGCCCCCACAACAGCTGGTTCTGGGATCCGGTCAGACAGGGAGGCGGTGTCCTGTCCGACATGGGCTGCCACAGCATCGCGGTCTGCCGGCATATCCTGACCCCGGCCGGAAAACACCACAATTTCCTACAGCCGGTTGCTGTCCAGGCCGATACGTCACTGCTGAAATGGGGTCAGCCCGTCTACCGCAAACAACTTAAGAGCCGGCATGGCGTCGACTACGGCAAAACTCCGGCTGAAGATTTCACTACCGGGGTCATCACCTTCAGGAACCCTGAATCGGGCCAGCTGGTCAAAGGGCAGTTCACCGATTCCTGGATGTACGACAAACAGGGACTGAGGCTGTCGATTGACGGGCTCGGGCCCGGCTATGCGATGGAAGTCAACACGCTTGTCTCCCCACTCCAGATTTTTATCGGTGATGAAGCCGCCGCCGGAGCGGCCGATGCCGAAGTGGCACTGGAAAAATCAACCTCCTCCCGCGGCCTGCTTGCCGTTCAGCCGAACGAAGCGGATCTGTATGGCTATGCCGGTGAGGTCAGAGATATGACTCAAGCCTTCAGCCGGGGTGAGGATGCCCGGCTGCCGTTTGAATACGGACTGGAAATCGTTCAACTGGTTCAGGCCGCATACATGTCTGCAGAAAAAAGAAAGACCATAGACCTTACCGATCCCGGTGTGCAGGCTGAACTCAAAGGCTATCGTTCAGCCATATCGCGGGGGGAGGGAGCCGGTGTGCTGGGACTGGAATAGAAAACCGGAACGGGAAACCGCCTGCGGGGCAAAGGAACAGAAAGCCGGAAACCTGAAGCCGGGGCGAACCCTGTTGTCTGCCGCCGGGCTTTTCCGTAATCTTTACCCGGATTTTTTTGAAACAGAATTGAGAGTGGATTGACAGAAAAAAAACAGAAGCCCAAGACTGACGTCCCTGACCGGACAACCTGGTCCGAAACCCCCTGGCTGGCGTTGAAAGGTTTTTTGATGGGATCCGCCGATATTGTCCCCGGTGTCAGCGGGGGGACGATGGCCCTTATTACGGGAATCTACGACAGGCTTATCAACGCAATCCGGAGTGTCGACAAAACCGTCGTCATTTCACTCTTTTCCCTGCAATTCAGAACACTTTTTGCAGCCTTTCACTGGAGATTTTTGCTGATTCTCCTGTCCGGGATTGTTGCGGCGATTTTTTTCTTTACCAGAATTGTCCCGCTCCAGGTATATATGTACACCGACCCGGAAATCATCTACGGTCTTTTTTTCGGCTTGATACTCGGTTCGGTCATCGCTTTGCTGCGGGAAGTTGACAGAAGTGAATACGGCTTTAAAACCTTTATTCCACTCATGCTGGGTACCCTGGCCGGCTACTGGATTGTCTCCATGGTACCGGCCGATACGCCTGAAAATTTCTGGTTTGTCTTTTTCAGCGGCATAATCGTGTTAAGTGCCCTGATCCTCCCGGGGGTATCCGGCTCGTACCTGCTGCTGATTCTCGGAAAATACGATTATGTTCTTCGCCGGCTGGGTGAACTGGGGAACGAGGGGACCGGCGATGCCCTCCTCGCTTTGCTGCCCCTGTTCCTGGGGGGACTGGTGGGTCTGGCACTTTTCTCCAGAATCCTGTCCTGGCTGCTGCGCCACTATCATACCATAACCATGATGGTGCTGATCGGTTTTTTAATCGGCTCACTTTATGTCATCTGGCCCTATCAGGAGAGAGAATACCGGGAAACGGTCACGCAGACGGATATTCATCTGATAACGGATCCGGTTGTTCAACAGCTGAAAGAAAACCCTCCCGATACGCTGAAACCTGAATATATCCGTCTGGGCAGTGTAACCGATGCCCCGGAAGCCGGCCGGGAAACCGCCGGGATAGAGGTGGAACATGTCTCCAGGGAGCTGGTGGAGTCCCGGCTCTTTTTGCCGGGGGCTGAAGAGGAGCCTGCCGGTGATTACAATTTTTGGGGCGGGGTGGCCGGCTTCCTTACCGGGCTTGTTCTGGTGATCGGGCTGGACTACCTGAGGCGAAAAAAATAACTGCCGCCCGGATTTATCCCATCATATTATTCCTGATGCTTTCCCTCTTCACATTATTTAAGTATCGTTCAGATAGAAGAATTCAAGTATGAGTTCAGCTGTTGCGGAACAGCTGAACAAGAGAATCAGAAAAAACGCGCCGTCGAATGATAGAGATTAAAAAAATACTGGTCGCCACCGATTTTTCTACAGATGCTGAGGTTTCCTACCCGGTAGCACAAAAAATTGCTTCCGCCTTCGGCAGTACAGTGGACTTTATCCATGTAATACCCACCAGCAAGTATCTGAATGAAAGCCTGAAAAAAATCGGTGTGCCCCTTGACCTCTCGAGGGACATCTATCCAAAAATAATAGAAGAGGCTGAAAATCTTGCCGAACATGCCATGGACAGTTTTATATCCGGGGCGAACAGAGGCACGTATTTTGTGAAGATCGACCGCAAGCCGTCCGGCACCATTGTTGATCATGCCGAAGAAAACGGATATGACCTTGTTATAATGGGTGCCCGCGGCAAGCACGGCACCAAGCTGCTTCGCGGGGGCACAACAGAAAAAGTCATCCGGAATTCCAAAATTCCCGTGTTCAGCATTGACGAAAGTTTCGGTGAAACCACGATCAGGAACATTCTGGTACCGACCGATACCTCCATGCTCTCCTTTGCAGCTTTCCCGCTCGCCGCCGCCCTGGCCAACACCTTCGGGTCGGACATCACCTTCTTCAACGTCATCGAGCTCTACGGAAGCGCTTCAGAAGATATTCCGAGAAATCCGAAAAAAGGGGAACTTGTCTCCATCCATGAGGAGCTGATCAAGCGACTGAACGACTACCTGTCTGACCGGGAGATTGACGACATCCATATTCAGGATACCGGTGTGGATTTTGAAAACAGAATTGTAATCACTTCGGGGGAAGAGGCAAAGGCGATTTCCCTTTTTACAAAAATCGAGAAGGGAATTTCGGCTCATTATGAAATCGAACGTTTTGCCGAAGAACATTCCGACCTGGTCGTCATTGCGACTCACGGCCATAGCGGGTTTGCCCATCTGATCCTCGGTTCAACTGCGGAAAAAGTTGCCCAGTACATCTCCAAACCTGTAATCACCGTCCCTCCCGAAAAAGGCCGGCTGTAGGCTGACGCTGCAGTCTGAATCCTGCAGTAGTCTGTAGGTGCAATCTGTAGCTCATTGTGGCCTGAATCCTGCAACCTAAAAGCAGCTGGGGTCAGGGATCCAGTATGGAACCGATCCTGTACTCCACATCGTGAAAGTGAATGCGTGTAGCCCTGTCCGCTGTCCCGCCACGGGCCTCACGGACCTCCGCAAGCAGAATTTCCAGCTGATCCCGGACAATGGGACGGATATCCGACTGACTCACCTTCACAGGGGTTCCACCGCTGGATTCCAGAAAAGAAGAAGAGCCGCCGGACAACTCATTCGTCATCAGATGGTCCATCCGGTCGAGATAGGCCCGCTGTAAATTTCTGCGGTAGACATCCGTCGGCTGATCACTGTCAAGCTCACTCCAGATCACTTCGCGGACATCGTCCATCATCTCAAGCGGGGAATAGGAGTTTTCGGCTCTTCGCTCGTATTCAATCAGCCTGGCAATCCGCTGGGGATCCATCAGCCGGTTCAGGAGACCTACCTGCTCTTCCCTGAAATTGTCGACAAACCCCGACTGGGTGGTTCTGTTGAGAATATCTTTATTTACAATCCAGTCAGGTGATGAGAAACCGTGCTCTGCCAGGAAACCGACAGCCTGTTTCTGCTTTTCCCCGGGAACGGGAGTATAGATTGCCCCATCCTGGTCAAAAGTTTTCGGATTTTCATATACCCCTCCCACATTGGCAAGGGCATGGGTCATATAGCGCCGCCACTGCAGGATAATCTGTTCATAAATTTCTTCCAGATGATCATACCCGGCCCTGTCCTCTTTAACCCAGTCCAGAAGATTGTCGGTTATCACTTTCAAATTGGCCAGGCCGTATTCGCCTGCCCTGACCGGATCATCCCCCAGGTCCTCATTCTGGGAGCGCGGATCGATCCTGAGCCCGGTCTGCCGGCCGTAGAAATAGCGCTGATTGCCGGAGCGTTCCACGATCCAGCTGTGAAGGGTTTCCCGCTTCTCCTTCCCGGCCCGGTCTCCGAACCAGGAATATCCCCACTGTATCGCCCATTTGTCATAATCCCCCACTTTGGGAAGAAAATTGGTCACCCCGTCCCCGGGCTGGGCTATATAATTAAACCTGGCATAATCCATGATCGAGGGACTTGTACCATGCTTGTCGGTGAACTCCGGAGACCTCAGGGAATCCACGGGGAATGCATGGCTTGAGCCGAAATTATGGGCCAGCCCCAAGGTATGGCCCACCTCATGAGCCGATACAAACCGGATCAGCTCGCCCATCACCTCTTCGTCGAATTTAATGCCCCTTGCATCCGGATTCGCGGCGGCTGTCTGCACAAAATACCAGTTCCGAAGCAGATTCATCACATTATGATACCATCCTATGCTTGAGGTAATGATCTCGCCTGAACGCGGATCATGCACGTGGGGGCCGTAGGCATTCTGAACCGGTGAAGCAAAATAACGGATCATCGAATAACGGGCGTCTTCGGGGCTAAAATCCGGATCCTCTTCAGGGGTTGGCGCCATTCTGGCGATAATGGCCTTTTTAAAGCCCGCTTCTTCAAAAGCGGCCTGCCAGTCCTCGACACCTTTCGCCAGCCACCGCCGCCACGGTTTCGGGGTGGCGGAATCGATATAGAATACAATCGGTTTCTTCGGCTCGGTCAGCTCCCCGCGCAAATAGGCTTCGGGATCCTTCGGCTCCAGCCGCCAGCGCGTAATGTACTGTGACTGTTCCGCCCGCTGCAGGCCGCTGCCGTAATCCGTTTGTGACACACTGAAAAACCCGATACGCTCATCATGACTCCTTGTCTTCATCGGTTCCTCGGGCAACAGAAGCATGCTGTGGTTGATCACCAGTGAAATGGCGTTGGTGGCCGAATTGGTGGGCGGGTTTAACGCCTCGTATGTGACCAGATGCCTGGCTTCGACATTCTCCGGATAACTCCGGATGTGTTCAATAAACGTGCGCCTGGAATCCATTCTCCGAACGCGGTAACGAGAACGGCGCTGCGACTGAAGTCCTATTGCCGGAACATCCGTCAGGAAGAGGTCGTCAATCTCGATCAGAACTCCGGAGGAATCTTCAGACAGGGCCTCGATATCAAAGGACATGATGATCGGTTCGAAATTGGAGTTCCGCACCGCTTCATATATAGCGAGGGAATCACTGGCCGTATTGTTGTAGGAAACCCTCCTCAGCAATACACTGTTTTCTCTCCTCTCCCATCGCAAAACCTGGTTTTCCAGAATTTCACCCCCGTACCCGACACCGTCCGCTGTTTTGGCTATCCTGGATACCATCAGCATCTCCCTGCCCAGAAGCGAATCGGGAATTTCATAATAGTAGGTCTCATCCTGTTTATAAACACTGAAAAGACCTTCATTTTTTTCGGCCGCCGATTTTATAACCTCGTTAAACGCCTTGATATCGCCATCCGCGGACTGCGGTGACATGCGTGGCAGCGGAAGGGATCCGGATGTGCCGCCGAAGATTGCGCATCCGCCGGCCAGCGCAATAAAGAGCGGTAAAAACATGAACAAACGCAGGGGTATGAACATAACCAACTGATTCTATTTACTGTAAAGCTTGTGAAGGGCTGTAAAATCCGATAATAAACCGTTCCGGTCAATATTTAATGTAAAAAAATGTCGGAGGGCAGCGTCATAAAAAATCAGGGGCATGTCACAAATTTATATTCTCCACCTTTCAACCTGTTTCCGCAACCGCTCAAGGCCCGGATTTCCCGGAGAGCCAAGCTGCGTATACAATCCAAAAAGCTCGTCGATGTCCATTGTGAAATCACTGTCCGGCCGGCTCTTGACCTGTCTGTAGGCATCCCGGAAGCTTACACCCTGCTCTTTGACGAGTTTATAGGCCTCTTCCGCGGCCAGAAGATCTGACGAACAGGCGTTCCTGAGTTTCCCCTCGTCCAGCGAAAGACCCCGGACCAGCAGCCGTGTCATCTCAAGCAGCTCATCCGCTGTATCAAACGCCTGCATGACAGGCTCTTTGGTCAGCTGGAGATCACGGTGATATCCGGAACCCAGATTGGCCGTAATGCCCCGAAGGGTCGCGGCATACCCGGCCATCAGGGAGCTTTTTCCCCGGATCAGCTCGGCGACATCGGGATTCTTCTTGTTGGGCATGATGCTTGATCCGGTGCAGAGCTCCGGATCGATGTCGATGTAACCGTAAGCCTGACTGCTGTATACGATAATATCACCAGCCAGCCTGGCCAGAACGGAGGTAAACCCGGAAAGAAACTCGACCAGCTGCAGCTCTACCCATCCGCGACTCAGCTGTGCGGAAGTGGAACAGACGACGGGCTGTTCAAAACCAAGCTCCTCAGCCTCCAGATCCCGATCCAGCCCGATGGTCGACCCGAAACCCGCAGCCGTTCCCAGCGGACAGCGGCCCGTCAGGCTTTTCACACCGTCTGAAGCCTCAATCTGCATAATGAGAAGCTCGGCAAAACCGCCGAGCCACTGCCCCACTGTGGACAGCATGGCTTTCCGGGTATGGGTGTATCCGGGCATCGGAAGCTCCCTGTTCGCTTCAGCCAGATCGAGAATTGCGTGAACGCAGGTAACGGCGGAAAACAGGGTCTTTTCGAGGTGATCCTTTTCATACAGCCGCATGGCCGTCAACACCTGGTCGTTCCGGGAACGGCCGGTATGGATCTTTTTCCCGAGATCCCCCAACTCTCCGGTGAGCCACAATTCAATCGCCGTATGCCCGTCTTCATGTTCCGGTTTGATCTCAAAGTCCCCGTCCTCCCACAGCTGTCGTATCCGGTCGAGTCCATTTTCCAGTTCTTCCGCCTCCCCGGCGGACAGCACGCCTGCCCCCTGCAGGGCAAGAAGATGTACTCCGGAGGCTTTCAGGTCGTAGGGAAGCAAAACCCTGTCAAGCCTGTAGTCATTGCCGACAGTGAATTTTTCCACCTTCCCGCCGGTCTTGTCTTTGCCGGCGGGACCAGACGGATCGCCTGTCTCCCAGAGTTTACTCATGATGGATGGTTTTTACCTGCTGTTTGAGCTGATAGGCTGTTTTCTGGGGCAGATTCCAGAGTTCGATAAACCCGGACGATGCGTTCTGGTTAAAATCCGCTGACCTGTTGAAGGTCGCCAGGTTCTCATCAAAAAGGGACCACGGGGATTCCAGGGCAACCACCTCGCAATTCCCCTTGTACAGGCGGACAGTCACCTCGCCCGAAACCTTGCTGTTCTGTTCGTCTATGAAGGCCCGGATATTGTCCATGACCGGTTCAAAGTATTTTGCACCGTAACAGAGATAAGCCCATTTCTGGTCAATCACGGACTTGAGTTCATTCTCTTCTCTCGTGGAGACAAGCTGCTCCAGCTTTTTATGTGCGCTGATCAGGATATGGGCCGCCGGGTTTTCATAAATGCCCCTCACCTTCAGGCCCACAACCCGGTCTTCGATCAGGTGGAAATAGCCCACCCCGTTTTCGCCGCCGATCTTATTCAGCTGCATGATCAGCCGGGCGGGATCCACAGGAACTCCGTCCAGTGATACCGGCTTTCCGGACTCGAAGCCGATTCGCAGAATTTTTTCCCTGTCCGGCGCCTGCGTTGCCGTCTTGCACCATTTCAGGATTTTTTCCAGCGGGGGGATATTGACGGGATTCTCGATTTCCCCGCCCTCGCCGGTATTGGCCCACATATTCTCATCATAGGAATAGGGGGATTCTTTGGTCTGCTCAACAACGATGCCATGCTTTTCCGCATAGGCAATCTCCTCTTCCCTGCCCATCCCCCATTCCCGGACGGGGGCGATGATCTTCAGGGCGGGATTCAGTGTCGTGATATAACTTTCGAACCTCACCTGGTCATTTCCTTTTCCGGTGCAGCCATGGGCGATCACCTGGCAGTCGTACTCCCCCGCAACCTCTGTGGCTATCTTTGAAATCATCACCCGTCCCAGCGGACAGCCCAGGGCATACCCGCCCTGATAATCCGCATTTGCTTTTACAGC
>JBBDRV010000170.1:0-4560 GCA_040905285.1 Balneolaceae bacterium
TAATACTCTTATTATACTGACTTGCAATATAAACACGACGGTTCCCTTTGCCTGAAAAAGATAATATGAATGTACTTATTGCCGAGGATGATCCGGTTCTTTCCCTGATGCTGCAACAGATGATCCGGGAATTGAATCACCATCCGGATATAGTGGAAAAAGGAGCTGACGCAGTTGAACAGGCCCTGGCCTGCGAATATGACCTTATACTTATGGATATCATGCTCCGGGATGATGTCGACGGTATCGAAGCCTATAAAAAAATCAGAGAGGTGAAAGAAATTCCGCTGATTTATATCACCGGCAACACCGATTCAGGATACCGGAAGCGCGCTGATAAAATCGGCTTTCATGCCATCCTTCCCAAGCCGGTATCATTTGAGGAACTGAAAGCCGCCATAGAAGCCCTTGAGACAATCCGGTAATTCGACCTGGGCTACTTCACTTCTATTTTTATTTCAAACAGCCCCTTCTCATTCGGTTCAATAAGTATTTTATCTATAATTGCATCCAGGTTTATTCTATTACTGATCACCGGGTACGTTTTTCCCGATTTTTCCACGGGCAGCAATTTACCCGACAGACGCCGGGTATTTATCACCAGCATATAGATGGTCTTCCTGCCTGCAAATTTTTTATTGGCTATCTCCTCTGCCTGCACAGCTGTGCAGCAGGGTATCCAGTCCTCTTCTTTCTCTTCAGCTTCAGGCTGGTAAAAGCCGTTTTTCTGCCGGTCTTTCCATTTTCTTTTAGAAACAAAATGAAAGATAAGATCGTCGCTCATAACTCTGTCTCATTAGCCTGCATTGTTCAATTGCCTTCAATGAGGCACAGGATTATATATTCAGGCATTACTTTTTATATTTCTGCGGGTGGACGACTTGTTTCTGGCAATATGAACTTTCTGGATTACATAATCGACGATTACGGATGCTATATCTTTATCCGTTGCTCTTTCTATACCCTCAAGTCCCGGAGAGGAATTAACTTCGAGCACAAGCGGTCCACGTTCGGACTGAAGCATATCCACTCCTGCCACAGGGAGGCCCATTACCTTTGCGGCAGTAAGAGCCGCTTTACGCTCCGGTTTGCTTAACTTAATCAACTGTCCACTACCGCCCTGATGCAGGTTTGAACGAAATTCCCCTTCTTTTCCCTGCCGCTTCATCGCCCCTATCACTTTATCATTTACGACAAGGACACGCAGGTCTGCCCCTTTCGCCTCTTCAATGAATTCCTGCACAATAACGCGTGCCTTCATACTGTGAAATGCCTCAATGATCGATTCAGCCGCCTTGCGGGTCGGCGCGAGCACGACACCGTATCCCTGGGTCCCTTCGAGAAGCTTCACAATGAGCGGCGCGCCCTCAACGCTTTCTATAATCTTTCTGACCTCACGGGAATAATTTGTAAATACGGTTTTCGGCAAACCCAATCCTGAACGTGCCAGAATCTGCAGACTGCGCAGCTTATCCCTCGAACGGACGAGAGCCTGCGATTCAACGGCCGTTACAATTTTCATCATCTCAAATTGCCGGACAACAGCAGCGCCATAAAAAGTCACAGATGCACCGATCCTGGGAATTACAGCGTCTATATCTTTAATTTCCTCACCATAATAAAATATGGATGGATTGTCTTTCTCAATCACGATGTCACACTTGAGATGGTCAAGCACCACTGCCTCATGACCTTTGTTCTCGATCGTTTCATGAAGCCTGTAAGTTGAATACAGTTTCCTGTTCCTTGAAAGGATGGCAATTTTTAATTTCTTGTCTCGCAAATTATTATCCATCTCCTGCTCCTGCATATTTTTTCGACACATCAACTATAAATTTTTTACGGATAAACTTTCGGCCGATTAATACCGGATTCCGCATCTCGGTCCGGTCGGTCAGTGACAGCTCGATCGGATAGAGGGAACCGGCCAGCACGATTTTCGACCTGATAACAATACGCTCTTCAGATAGACCGTTTGAACTCTTTACCGGACGGATATCCATTACACTACACCTGAAGGTGCTGTCTTCATATTCGGGATGTGTCGGATCAAGAATAGAAAAAAAGACCTGTTTCTTATTTTCGCTCAACTTTATATAGTGGCAGTGAAGACTTGATGTAAATGCACCGGTATCAATTTTGGCATCGAGATTGTAGAGTTTCCATCCTGGAAAATCTATCTTTTCAATACGGCCGATTATTTTTTTTCCTGGTCTGCTTGTTCTCATGAATATTGTGATGGACTGCCCAGAGCCTGGGAACGGATGTTGGCGGCAGATATGAAGCCGTATTGAAAATGAAAGAAATCAGTCTGTAAATTACTAAATGAATGCAATAGTTCAGAAATTATTATACGGGGATCCGTCTTTCAGGCTAACCTTTTATTAGATATTTATGAATAACCTTACCATTCCGGAAAAATATTCCCGCCACTGGCCGGCCATTTCAATTGCAAGTGCCGTACTGACTGTGCTGTTCTGGGTTGCCTACATGGTTACCACCGACACACTGGCAGAAGGGTATTTCAGATTTGCTGCATTCTGTTTTTTCGCTCTTTCTCTTCTGAGTTTTTTCAAGGTGAGAGACGGGCGGATTAAAATCAACCTTTCTTTAAGTGAAGACGGGGGCCTGGAACTCGACTACTTCTCAAGGGGAAAACAGATAGCACAGGATACTTTCGACCTCAACCGGTTCGAATCAGTCGAAACCGTCAGCATGCCGAACAGAACTCTTTATAACGATTTCGCCACTGATGACCGCACAGTCCGGTTTAAAAAAAAGGACAGTGATGAATGGCTCTATCTTGCCGAAGTTAACGGACGCGTCATCCCTTTGGATCATATAAATGCAAACAAAGTTGCAGATTTTCTCCGGCTTCATCTGGATAAAGCTGACTGAAGACTGCTAATTTTCTCTGACAATATCCTTGACAAATCCCGGCAGAGCAAAAGCCGCCCGATGCACATCCCCGTTGTAATACCGTAATTCCGGTATATTCCCAATACCCCTGTCTGCCCGGACAAGCACCTCTGCTTCGAGTGGGTTATTCCCCTTTGACGCAATCATCATGGACCACATGCCGGCGGGATACAGCGGAATATGGCATAAATACATATCTGCATGTCTGAACAACCTGTTCAGCGTCCGGTACACTTTTTTTATGGCCGGATGATGCGACGCTACCCATGGGCTTTCGGTCTGTGTCACAAGAACACCATGATCGTCCAGTATACGGTCACAACAAGAAAGAAATTCCGCTTCAAAAAGACCTTCAGCAGGACCGACGGGATCAGATCCGTCGACGATGATCAGATCGTAAGACTGACTTGCCTGTCTGACAAAAGAAATGCCATCTTCATAAATCACGTTCAGCTTGGGATTGCCGAAATCCCCCACCCGTGGCAGAAACTGTTTTGACGCAGTGACAACAGTTTTGTCAATTTCCACCATATCCACTGTCTTAACAGCCGGATGCTTCATCACCTCCCTTGCTGTACCCCCGTCGCCTCCACCTATGATCAAAACACGGCCTGGAGACGGGTGGGTAAATATGCCCACATGGCTTATCATTTCATGATAAACGAATTCATCTTTTTCCGAAAGCATAACCAGCCCGTCTACCGTCAGCAGATTACCCCAGGTATCCGTCTCAAATACTTCAACCAGCTGATAGTCGGATTGTCTGGCAAAGAGAAGCCGTTTGACACCAACTGAAAGACCTGTACGGCCACTGTAATATTCCTTGTATTCTATAGACATCCGTTTCGATATATCCGGCCATTACGTATACCGGGCCATGTTCATTTCAATGTATTTTCATTTCAGCTGCCGGTCATCAGTCTTCCGGCCTGCCGCTCCGGCCGAACTGGATCTGAATTGCATAATTAAAATTCTGTAAATATTGAATTACCCGTACCACAGAACAGCTGCTGCAAACGTGGATCCGCAAACCTGCACTTTGTGTTCGATGCCGACTGACCGTATTTCCCTGAGGGCACGGTTTCGATAGTCAAACGCATCTATGACCATCTGACGGACTATTTCCTCTACCGTACCCAGATTTGCATGATCCTCAAACTCCATTATAACACCGGATTCTTTGTCATCCTCCGGTATTCCGACGGCGATGGCAGACGAAATCAACCTGCCGGGGGTGGTTCCGCTGATTGAGGCATAGGCAAGAGGGACAAGGCTGCCTTTGGGCAGCGCCAGTTCGGAAATATCAACCTCTCTGGCCTGCGGAGGAAGAATACTGCTCATTCTCACCAGATTCGTATCACCCACCCCCGCTCCAAGAAGCGCTTTATCAAAGGCATTTAGCGGTGTCCGACCCTCTGCCGAGCCCCTGACAAGGGTAAATACATTGGGAGTTTGCACCATCATAGACTGTTATCGTTTCTAACCGGCCGGTCCACTTTCAGTTTTCCCGAAGTGTGGAATCAGGTTTAAAGAGGAGTTTTTTACCCTCCGGCACGTTGAACATTCCCCGCCTCATCTCCATGCTTGAAACATTGCCGGACTGAAGAGACTTTTTAAGCCGGTCCTGTATAACCCATGGAT
>JBBDRV010000171.1:0-4545 GCA_040905285.1 Balneolaceae bacterium
TTTTGCATCTCTGCCTTACCTTGTGCCTTGCAGTCTGTCGGACTTAGGAACAGACTGCTTGCATCCTTGTATTATCTCAAAACTTAAAGCAGACGATTCTATGCGGTTAATCCTACCTGTACTTTTCCTGATGTTTTTACCACACGCCGTATGGGCACAACAGACGCTGACGCTGCAGGATGCCATCCGTATCTCCCTTGAAAACAATTTTCAACTGAAACAGGCGGAAAACAACCTGAGTCTGTCCGGCATGGAAGTGACCAGCGCCTATGCCGAATTTTTACCGAATCTCAGTGCCAGTTTCGGGGGGAACCAGAATGTCGGTCGTCAGTTTATTCAGGAGGATCTGACATTTGAAGATCGTACCACGTACGGAATGAGTGGCGGACTTCAGGCAAGTGTGACCATTTTCAGCGGGTTTGAAAACATTAACAACCTTCGCCGCAGCAGGGTAGTCCAGACACAGCAGGTGGCTGATACGGATCGTATTCGTGAAAACATCATATTTGATACGGCCATGCGCTATCTGCAGGTGCTTCTCGATATTGAGCTCCTGGACATCGCGGAACAGAATCTGGAGACGTCACAAGTGCAGTTGAATCAGGTAGAGGCACAGGTAGAGGTGGGCTCCCGGCCTGTGGTTGATCTGTATCAGCAGCAGTCGACGGTCGCCTCCAACGAAGTCCAGGTTGTCCAGGCTGAAAATTCAGTTAATATCAGCCGGACCCGCCTGATCCGCATGCTTCAGGTGGACCCGCTTCAGGATATTGAATTTTCCATACCCGATTTTGACGAATCCGATCTTGCCCCCCGTGACCTGGACCTGGAGGAAATGATACAGCTGGCTCTCTCCAACCGGAAAGATATGGAAGCGATGGAGCTGGAGATTTTAGCCAGCCGGTACGATCTCGACATTGCGAGGGCAAACAAGTATCCCAGGGTGACAGCCAGTGCCAATCTCAGTTCACGCTACAGCGATCAGTACCAGATTGTCGATCCAGCAACAAACCAGCCGATCCGCGCGACTTTTGGTGATCAGTTTTTTGAACAGATGATCCAGCGTTCTGCCGGGTTTTCTATTTCTATTCCCATTTTCAACAGATGGAATACGAACGTCAGTATCCAGCAGGCCCGTATTCAGCACCGCAATGCCCGGCTTTCACTGGACGATATCCGTTATGGAATACGCGAGGAGATCAGTCAGGCATACAACGACTATTCGTCCCTTGTGAAGGAACTGGAGGCAACCGAGCGGTCTCTGCAGGCTGCCGAGCGTGCATATGAAACCCAGCAGCAGCGCTACGATATCGGGGCCGCATCCCTTATTGAGCTTAACCAGGCAACAACGGATTACATGGAGGCCATGTCGAGCCGGCAGCAGGTGATCTATAACTTTGTATTTCAGGAAAAGCTCCTCGATTACTATATCGGCCGCATTACCGATGACGTAAGCCTCTGAATTACATCGGCTGCTGTCTTTCCCGCCTGCAGATGCTTACATTCCATAACATTCCGATGGCCGGCCGGCGGTGGTGCGGTTTGACCGGAATGCAGTTTTAAACAGACATCTGTGAACGTATATAAAAGTTCGATGGACAGGCTTGGGGAAAAATACCCGGATTTGGATCCGGGACTGTTGAAAACTCTGAAAGGCTCGGTTGTTCTGATCAAGTACGGCGGAAACGCCATGACAGAAGAGTCAGCCAGGGAAAATGTGTACGACCAGGTGGCAGCTCTTCAGGGTCTCGGCCTCAGGATTGTGATCGTACACGGGGGCGGACCGGTAATAAAGTCACTGCTCGAAAGTGTTGGCATAGAGTCAGAATTTATAGGCGGCCACCGGAAAACAGATAAAACCGCCATGAAATACGTTGAAATGGCACTCAGCGGCCAGGTTAACGGCGAAATTGTGAAAGGGCTTAACTCCCGTGGCGTGAAGGCGGTCGGACTTTCCGGAAAGGACGGGGGAATGGTACGGGCCGGGAGACGTTTCCATTATATGGAGCGTGCAGGCCGGAAGGAACAGGTGGATCTGGGATTTGTGGGGGATGTGGTTTCAATCGACACGGATTTGATCAGCACCCTTCTGACTCATGAATATGTTCCTGTACTGGCTCCTATCGGCACCGGCATTGATCAAATGGATTACAATATCAATGCAGATATGTTTGCCGGGCATATGGCAGGAGCTCTGCAGGCCGCCTCGTATATCTCGATGACAGATGTGGACGGTCTGAGGGAAAAGGCAGACGACCCGGGCTCTCTTCTAAAAAAGGTAGATGCGGGCCAGCTGGAGAAGCACATCGGCCGGAGTATCCTCGGAGGGATGATTCCAAAAGTTGAATCCTGTCTCATTGCCCTGGAAAAAGGAGTGAAAGAGGCTCATATTGTTAACGGGATGAAAGCGGATACCCTGATCATTAAACTTCTAACAAACCGTCAAAACGGTACAACAATCGAAGCATAAAGGAAATGGACCATTCAGACAGCAGCGTTCGCGAAATAGCGGAGAAGTATCATTTCAATACCTATAAACGTTATCCTGTAACATTAACCAGAGGCTTGGGCTCCAGGGTATGGGACATTGACGGAAATGAATATATAGATGCACTGGCGGGGATTGGAGTGAACAGCGTCGGCCACTGTCATCCCAGGGTAGTGGAAGCGATCAGGGAACAGGCCGGCCTCGTTATACATATCTCAAATCTTTATTACAGTGAACCGCAGTCCCGGCTTGCAGAACAATTGGCCCGTGCCGGAGGCATGGACAGGGTCTTTTTCTGTAACAGCGGCGCAGAGTCTGTCGAGACGGCTGTCAAGATCGCCAGGAAATTCGGGGACATGACCGGGAAAAAAGGACCGATTATTTCCATGGAGAATTGTTTCCACGGACGTACCATCGGCACGATATCCCTTGGAAAGGAAAAATACAGGAAAGGGTTCGGGCCCATGCCCGGAGGAATTGAAAACGTGCCTTTCAATGATATTTCAGCACTCGGCGAAAAGATGAACGGTGATACTGCAGCTGTAATAATAGAACCGGTCCAGGGAGAGGGAGGAATACATATAGCGACTGATGCGTTTTTAAAAGAGGCAAGAAAACTGTGTGACAGGCATGAAGCACTGCTTATTTTTGATGAGATACAGTGTGGCGTGGCCCGCAGCGGTAAAATGTTCGCGTGGATGCATTCCGGTGTTAAACCCGATATATTTTGTACGGCCAAGGCCCTGGGCGGAGGCGTGCCGATCGGTGCCACCCTGGCGAATGAAAAAGCTGCATCCTGCCTGGGTTACGGTGAACACGGTACCACGTTCGGAGGCAATCCGCTTGCATGTGCTGCGGCTTCTGCCGCACTGCAGGTGGTTAAAGAGGAAAATCTGTGTGAGGCAGCCAGGGAAAAAGGGGAGTACATCATGCGGGTCATCGGGGAGCGGACGGCGGACTGGAGTACGGTAAAGCGGATTCGCGGAGTCGGCCTGATGATCGGCGTGGAACTTTCTTTTAAAGGCGCCCCGGTTGTAAACAAAATGCTGGAACGCGGCGTCCTTTCCAACTGTGCATCAGAAACAGTAATGCGGCTTTTGCCACCCCTGGTAATAACGCAGGAGGAGACGGATACGGTGATTGATACGCTGCTGGAATCGATTGAAGAGTGCGGTCAGTCAGCCTCCGCATAATTCCGGATGCTGGACACCGGATGCTGGACACCGGATGCTGTCCATCTGACAACAGCGCCCGGTAACAGCGCCCGGTAACAGCGCCCGGTAACAGCGGCCGACGGGGAAAAACCGGTTAAACAGAAATTGCAACTGTGATCATTTTTGATAAATGAGTTGATTATGAGCAAACGCAAAGTAGGAGTAATAGGTGCGACAGGGTATGCGGGGATTGAGCTGATACGCCTGCTCGTCGAGCATCCGGAGGTTAATCTTGACATAGTTACGTCACGCAGTCACGCGGGGAAACGGTTCTCCAGGATAAATCCTTCATTTGAAGGGGTCTTTGACGAGGAGCTGCAGCCTGTCGAAGCATTAAAAAATATTGATCTCGACCTCGTTTTTCTGGCCCTGCCCCACCGTGTTTCCATGGACTTTGTACAAGAATACGGGCTGGACAAATTTCGAATCATTGATCTCTCCGGTGACTTCAGGTTAAAACCGGTGGAGCTTTACGAGCAGTGGTATAAAAAAGAGCATGTTTGTCCCGAATATCTGGATAACGCCGCATACGGTCTGCCCGAACTGCACCGTGACAGAATCAGGAATGCGGATCTGGTTGCCAATCCCGGATGTTACCCGACTTCCTCGATTCTGGCCCTGGCTCCTTTGCTGAAAAACAAACTTGTTTCAGCCGACTCGATTGTCATTGACTCCAAATCGGGTGTGACGGGGGCAGGGTCCACGCCCAAAGAGATCACTCACTTTCCGAATCTTTTTGGCAATTTTTTTGCTTATGGACTTCTGGAACACAGACATACTCCTGAAATAGAGCAGGAACTGGGAACGGTCGCCGGGCAGAAGGTACAGGTGCTTTTTACCCCCCAT
>JBBDRV010000172.1:0-26554 GCA_040905285.1 Balneolaceae bacterium
TTACCAAACCATTCGGTGTGAAAGAGCTCCTGGCCCGGATCAATGCCAGGCTTCGCCGGGCCAACACCTATATGGAGAAAGAGGAACCGGTCGACAAGCTCTTTCTTGATCCGGTCGAGATCAACCTGAATGAGTCCTACGTTAAAAAACCTGACAAGGACCCCATTCCGCTGACAGCGCGCGAAGTCGAGCTAATTCGCTATCTGATTCCCAGGGCAAACGAACCGGTCTCCAGGGATAAACTGCTGGAAAAAGTCTGGCGATATGAATTCAGCACCAATACCCGAACCGTTGACGTGCATATTTCCAAGCTGAGAGCCAAGATTGAAATTCAACCGGAGGATCCGAGATATCTCGTCACTCTTCACGGAGTCGGCTATATGCTGAAGGTCCATTAACTTCCCTGTCTTTCTGTCCCTCCGGTGCGTATCTCCCTGAGCCTTTTCCACAGCGTTGATTCCCTCCCTTCTTCCCCCGGCTCAAACCAGCTTTTGCCTTCCAGATCATCGGGCAGGTATTGCTGCCTGACCCAGTGACCGGGATGGCTGTGAGGATATTTATAATCTTCTGATGCATTTTTTACATCAAGATAACGGGAGGCAAGCTTGTTTGCCGTTTTATCTCTCAGATGGGCCGGCACTTCCCCGGCACCTCTTTTTTTGATTTCGCTGTTCACATCAAAAATGACTTTGGTGCTGTTGCTCTTCGGCGACAGCGCCAGAAATATACAGGCATGGGCCAGAAAATAAAGACCTTCGGGCATGCCCGTTTTGGTAAACGCCTCGTGCGATGCATTCACAACAGTCAATCCGTACGGATCAGCCATCCCCACATCCTCCGATGCAAATATCAGCATGCGGCGAAAAATAAAGTTCGGATCCTCTCCTCCGTCCAGCATGGCACTCATCCAGTAAACGGCGGCATCCACATCTGATCCCCGCATGGACTTTATAAATGCAGATGCATAGTGATAATGTTCATCGCCCGACCTGTCGTAGCGGACACTTCTCTTTTGTATCGACTCCCTGGCAATTCCCAGGTCTATGCAGACCGTCCCTTCCCTGTTTTTCGGTGTGGAGAGTGAGGCTACTTCCAGTGCATTCAGTGCATTCCGGATATCACCTCCGGCAAAATCGGCCAGATGATCCCTCGCTTCATCACTGATATCAATTTTCATATATCCAAGCCCCCGTTCACTGTCGGCAAGCGCCCGGTCTACCATCACCAGCACATTCCGTTTCTCCAGCGGATAAAGCTCAAATAACTGACAGCGTGAAAGCAGCGGACTGACCAGCGTATAAAAGGGATTTTCCGTCGTCGCCCCTACCAGCGTGATGATGCCGGATTCCAGATGGGGCAGCAGGGCATCCTGCTGCGCCTTGTTCCAGCGATGAATCTCATCAACAAACAGTATTGTTTTTCGTCCGTCCGCCTGCTGCTGATGCCCTGCCCTGGCCACCACGTTTTTCAATTCCTTGATGCCGTCAAGCACCGCATTGATCACCTCAAACCGGGCATCAATCTCTCTCGATATAACATGGGCAAGCGTGGTTTTGCCCGAGCTGGGCGGGCCGTAAAAAACAAGGGACCCGATCACACTGCTTTCTATCATCCGGCGCAGCATCTTTCCCGGCCCGACAAGGTGTTCCTGGCCGGTAAATTCCTCCAGTGACTGCGGCCGCATCCTTGTAGCCAAAGGCTGCTGACCGGCATTACCGCTTTTGGTACCCTTTGAACCGAATTGGTTAAATAAATCCATCCTTAACTTTTTTATACCGGCTGACTGCGCAAATTCTATAAAGGCAGATTATCATGTTTCCTTTTAGGCACACTGTCCACTTTGTTCTGGCAGAGCTCAAACGCCCTGATCAGCTTTTTTCTCGTCTCGCCCGGTAATATCACATCATCGATAAACCCCCTGGCTGCCGCCCGGTACGGATTTGAAAATTCTGACCTGTAGCGCTCTTCAAGCTTCTGCTGTTCGGCCTCTTTATCCTCTGCATTCTCTATCTCTTTTCTGAAGATAATCTCAACCGCGCCCTTCGGGCCCATCACCGCAATCTCTGCAGTTGGCCAGGCGATGTTGTAATCTGCACGGATATGCTTGGAATTCATAACGTCATAGGCTCCGCCATAGGCTTTGCGAGTAATGACGGTCATTTTCGGCACCGTTGCCTCACAGAACGCATACAGCAGTTTTGCCCCCTGCCGGATGATGCCGCCCCATTCCTGGTCCGTTCCCGGTAAAAACCCCGGCACGTCCTCAAAAACAACAAGCGGGATATTGAAAGCATCGCAGAAACGAACAAAGCGGGCCCCTTTTACCGACGAGTCAATATCAAGCACCCCGGCGAGGACAAGCGGCTGGTTAGCAACGATGCCAACCGTGCGTCCCTCAAGCCGTGCAAAACCCACGACAATATTTGCCGCAAAATGTTCCTGCACCTCAAAAAAGGATTCCCTGTCCATAACTCCCCCGATTACCTCTTTGATGTCGTAGGGTTTATTCGGATTGCCGGGAACCAGCTCCTCCAGTTTTCCGGCCATCAACGGGTCGGGGCTCTGCGGTTTTACTGCCGGCACTTTTTCTTCACAATTCCGGGGAAGATAGCTCATGAGGGTGCGGATCTTCTTCAGGCAGGCAGCGTCATTCTCAACAGAAAAATGGGCAACCCCCGACTTGGTACTGTGAGCGGTGGCGCCTCCGAGATCTTCCGATGTCACCTCCTCGTGAGTTACGGTCTTCACTACATTCGGCCCCGTTACAAACATGTAGCTTGACTGCCTGACCATAAACACAAAGTCGGTCAGCGCCGGGCTGTAAACCGCCCCTCCTGCACAGGGACCCATAACGGCGGAAATCTGAGGAACTACTCCCGAAGCCATGGAGTTGCGCCAGAATACTTCGGCATATCCTCCGAGGGAGGATACCCCCTCCTGTATACGGGCACCGCCGGAATCGTTCAGGCCGATCACCGGCACCCCGTTTTTCAAGGCGAGGTCCATAATCTTGCAGATTTTTTCAGCATGGGTTTCTGACAGGGAACCGCCAAAAACCGTGAAATCCTGGCTGAACACATAAACAGGCCTCCCCTGGATTTTTCCGAACCCTGTAACCACGCCGTCTCCGGGTATCTTTTTTTTATCCAGTCCGAAAGAGTTGCTCCGGTGAGTGACGAATGAGTCAATCTCTTCAAAACTGTCCTTGTCCAGAAGCAGGTCAAGCCGTTCCCGTGCAGTCAGTTTGCCTTTCTCATGCTGCTTTCCGATCCGTTTTAAACCGCCACCTTTCTTAGCTTCTTCCCGAAGCTTTCTCAACCTCTCAACTTTCTCATCAGAAGCCATCTGTGGTCATTTATGAAGATTTATGTTCGATGAAGTAGGAGTGCAGCCTGTCGGTAAAATCTACGGCAGTTTCATCATACATGTCTATATGATTGCGGGAGAAGATCTCCCTTTCGATATATTCCGCTGCCTCCCTCCAGTTGCTCAATTCAGAAATATCGTCTGTCGCCTCTTCATATGCCCTGTCGGATCCTTTGAAAAGGAAATCGGTAAAACGTTCCGCATCATCCTCCATCCAGGCGGCAAGGGATCCGGCATGTGTCGTCTTCACGTCAGGTATCTCCCTGGTCTGTTCGGCGGATTCCTCCGGACCGTTCTCTTCTGATTCATTCGGGTCGCCCTGCATGAAATTCTGCCATATATAGTTTATTTCCGTCTCCTCTCCGCTTATTCCTGAGTCCAGCGATTCAGTCGGCTCATCCGCAGTTCTTTCCGTGCCGTCGGTCCGGTCGGCCGCTTGTTCTTCCGTCTGTTCTCCAAACCCCCGGTCCCCGGCACTGCCGCCGGCCTGGTCCGGTCCGGCGGTTTCGCCGGTCTCGTCCACCGGATCTTCATCCAGCATAAATTTACTGTGCAGGGGAATATGGCCGTCTTCGTCAGTCTCATCGTCATTTTCTTCGTCATTCTCCACACTTACCCACATGGGTGAATGGCTGCTGTCCCCCCCTGCAGTCTCCTGATTGCCTTCGGAGCGACTTCGGATCAATGAGTGCAGGGTATCCCCGGCCGTATTCGGCGAAGACCCGGCTTCGGATAGAGCAGACCCCCCGCTATCCTCCCTCTCGTCAGTGCCGGCTTTAGTGGGTTCAGATCCCGTTTCAGACCTGGTTTCAGATCCGATTTCAGACCCGGCTGAAGAAAGCAGACCGATCAATTCAGTGCGGGTTACCGATCGGGTTTTCAGTTCAAACAACTGTGCCAGGTCCTGCCGCTCCTTGTCCTGAAAAAAAACACACAAAAGATCACTGTCCACTTTGCCGCCGGACAGCAGGAACAGGGGGGCCAGATGATCGGCCCAGTCTTCAGCCCGATACGAGCTGACCAGTTTCTCATCAACTTTGGAGACAACGTTGATACACTGTTCCCGGGTGAGGGACTGACGATCCCTGCGCTGGAGAAACCTCACAAGAGCAGTGGCAAGGTGCCTGTGCACAACAATTTTTTTTACCCGCTCATGCAGCACGTCCCTGTCCAGTTTTTCTCCGGAACCGAACAGCTGGCGGGGGATGGCTTTGCGTGGCTGAACAAGTATAATCAGTGTATTCCTGACAGCACTCTCGATAATGCTGCGTGCCTGTTCAGCAGGGAGCCTGCATTCGCCGGCCGCTTCTTTCAGAACGTTCATCCAGGCGTCCTGTACCGGCTCCCCCGTCATATCAGCCCATCGGGTATCCGGCAGCACCAGCGAATCGTGCAGCTGCTGCTCGATGTCCACTTCAATCCGGTCAGTGAGGAAATCCGGAATTCCATAAGCGCGCAGCTCACGGGGTCTGAAAAACCTGTGACCGGACGGCAGTCTGTTAACTATATCTTCTGTGATGATTTGACCTGTATCGTTCATGACCGGCTTTTATCGTCAATAGGTTTTAAACAATAGCCAAATGGGCTGGTTGCACTGGTTCAGGGTTGTCGGGGCAATCCGGACTGCATGTCATGCCGGGCTGCACGATTGTATTTCAACAGCACCCTTTATAAAACAGCTGCAGTCTGGTTTATGCGATAAGAGGATGATGTAAATGTAATAAGGAATGAACCTACCTCAAAACCGTCTGACTCCGTTATTTATTACTTCCGGCTTTTATGGCCGACGGCCTCTCCCCCTTTCAGGCCCGTAAAAATCAGCTCTTTCCCTTTTGTGTTTCCCTAAGCCGTTTAGCCTGTGTACATTCAGGTATGATACATTTGCAGGCACATAATCTCACGCGGAGATACGGCAGCCATACCGTACTGAAGGATCTGACATTTGAAGCACGTTGTCCGGTACTTGGTATTGCAGGGGCCAACGGGTCTGGCAAGTCAACCCTGCTGAAGTGCATAGCAGGATTGCTGAAACCAAACCGCGGAACCATCACGTGGACGGTCGGCGGCCTGCAATGCGTACCTTCTTCATTGGGCAGCCTGGTCGGTTATTCGGCTCCCTATGTGGAATTGTACGAGGGAATGACCGTATCAGAAAATCTTGAATTTCTCAGAGGTGTCAACAGAAATCCCGCTCCTGAAAATTCAGCCGGGTTTGCAACCCTGCTGGAGCGTTTCCACGCAGCTGCGTATGCGGATAAATTGTATGGCGAACTTTCGACGGGGCAGAGGCAACGGATCAAACTTGCAGCCGCCTGCATTCACCATCCGCCCCTGTTGTGCCTGGATGAACCCGGTTCCAATCTGGATGAAAACGGAAGAAAAATGCTGCGTCGGGCAATCGGGGAGTTAGCCGGTGAAAACCGGATGGTTCTGATCGCGTCCAATCAGCCTGATGAATTGAAAATGTGTCATGAAATCATTCAACTTGATGCATTGTTTAGACAAGAAATTTAACCGTATGATATTCCATTCTCAGGCATTCCAATCCTCTCAGTTTCCAATCCTGTGAGGTTCACCGACGGGTGACTGGCTTTGAATAGCAAGTACCTCCAACGGCAGGTAATACGAGCATATCAACAGATAATCCAAATAGTCAAAGATATCATGATCTACAGTCCGGAAGAAAAAAGACTGGCTGAACAGCTTTTAACACACAGTATCGATCTGAGACCCGATGAGAACATTCTATTGCAGGCTGTCGGACTCAATTCAGTCGGATTGATAAGAGCCCTTGTTGAGTCATCCAGACAAAAAAATGCTCACCCGTTTGTACAAATCGAGGATCCCGAAATAAACCGGTTGCTCCTGGAAACCGGAGACAGCGGCTTTTGGGAACGACAGGCGAACGCAGACCAGCTGCCGCTCATGAGACAGATGGATGCCTTCGTCGGCATAAGGGGCAGTGAGAATATCTACGAGAATTCGGAAGTGGACAGTGACGCCAACAAAGCCTATTCGGAAAATTTTGTACAGCCGGTCCATTTCAGGGAACGCGTTGAGAATACACGCTGGTGCGTGCTCCGGTATCCGTCGGCTGCATTTGCGATGAATGCAAAGATGCCTACAGAGCGGTTCCGGGAATTTTATTTCAACGCCTGCCTTTTTGAATATGAAAAACTGAAGGAAGCCATGAAGCCACTGGAGGATCGGCTCAGGAAAACAGATAACATACGCCTGAAGGGAAACGGGACAGACATTCAATTCTCAGTTAAAGGCCAGAACTGGATTCCCTGCTTCGGCAAACGGAACATTCCGGACGGTGAACTTTTTTCCTCTCCGGTGCTGGACTCCGTCGAAGGTGAAATCACCTATTCACCGTCTGTTTACCAGGGAAAGCCGTTTGAGTTCGTAAAGCTGGTTGTCCGCAAAGGTGTTGTTGTGGATTTTGAGTCGTCCGACGACAGGGCACTGGAGGAGATCCTGGAGACTGATGAAGGTGCCCGCCGGTTCGGGGAATTCAGTTTTGGTCTGAATCCGGTGATAGAGAAGCCCATGTACGATATTCTTTTTGACGAAAAAATTTACGGCTCGAACCACCTTACCCTTGGCAACGATTATGATATTGCACCCAACGGCAACACAAGCAATATTCACTGGGACCTTGTCTGTATCGGCCCCGATGTATACCTGGATGGGGACAAGGTACGGGAGGGACGGACCTTTATTTCCGATGACCTGCTCAGCCTTAATCCCGGCAGCCTGTTAAAGCAGGGCGGGTGATAACGGGAATAAAGCAGATCTGATAGCGGTAATAAAGCAGGGCGGGTGATAGCGGACGTGCTCCTACAGATCAGACCAGCAGCCAGGCCATAATCTGAAGGGTGGCAAGTCCAGTGACGCCCATAATCAGTGTGGCTGCTGTATGGGTTTTAAGGGCTGTCGGCGTATCCATGTAAGAAAACTTTGCCACCACCCAAAAATAACTGTCATTCACATGAGACACCGTGAGGGAGCCGGCCCCGACAGCCAGGACCATGAGTGCCTTTCCAATGGTGGATTCAAATCCCAGCGGGCCGACCAGCGGTGCGCAGATGGCGGCAGCTGTGATAATGGCAACGGTCGATGATCCCTGGGCGGATTTCAGAAACGCCGCTATCAGAAAAGGAACGATAATACCCAGATTCCCCATCGTGGCGAACTGCGCGGCGAAATCTCCCAGGTCCGTCTCCCGGAGTACCGCACCAAAAGCTCCGCCGGCTCCCGTTATCAGAATAATAATTCCCGCCTTCTTCAGCGCTTCCTCCATCCATGCATTCCGTATTCTTCCCTCTCCACTCCCGTTGACCATCAGAAAAGCCAGAGCGACACCGGCCAGGAGGGCGATTACCGGATGACCCAGAAAGGCAAACACCTGGAATACGGTTCCCTCACCGAACAGATATCCGGGATACTCGGCGACAGACTTCAGGCTGATGAGCAGAATCGGAACAAGAATGGGTGCTACCGCCAGCGTGAAAGAGGGAGGGATTCCGGACGGCACCGCCACATCGTACTCGTCCCCGAACTGTATTTGATAACGGCTGCAATAAAAATAAGCCCAGAGCAAAGCGGCGATCATAACCGGAACCGACACGATCAGACCAAGTATCAGAACCCAGCCCACGTCCGCATCAAGTGTTGCCGCCGCCGCCAGGGGGCCGGGCGTCGGAGGAACAAATACATGAGTTGCATAAAGTCCGGAAGCCAGGGCGACTGCCAGGACAGCCAGTGAAACCGATGTTCGTTTGCTGATCGCCCGGTTGAGGGAAGAGAGGACAATAAAGCCCGAATCGCAAAAAACCGGGATCGACACGATGTATCCGGTAAGGCTCATGGCAAGGGGTGAATTTTTCTCACCCACTTTGTCGAGTATTTTGTTCGCCAGAACCCTTGCTCCGCCACTCCGATCCAGATATTCCCCGATAATCGCTCCTGCGGCAATGACAATCCCGATACTTTGAAGAGTTGATCCGAACCCTTCTGCCAGAGAATCCGTAATAACGGCGGTATCCAGACCGGCCAGAAAGCCCATTCCGATGCTTCCTGCCACCAAAGCCAGAAAGGGATGCACACTGGCCCTTGCCGTCAACCAGATAATCACTGCCACAACAAGAAGCAGCCAGACAAAAATAATCATAAATTAAGAGGCGGTTAGTCGTTATCCTGCCCTCTCCGGCAACTCCCTGCCCGCAGGACAGATTCAGTACGGTACACCAAAACAAAACGGGCAGTAAATTTAAGCGCTATTATACCGGAATCAGGAGCAAGGCACCAGCCCTCCCGGAAAAAATCTTTGCCCCGACTCGCTAATCCGCCCACTCTTCAACATTGTCAAACACTTCGGCAAATTGCAGCGTATTGGCATTCCTGCCGACGGTCACTTCGTACTCAACCGTTTTCGTACTGTCTTCACGCTGGATAAGATGTTTGGCCAGCTGATTGACTATCTGTGCCTGAATCACACGCTTGAGCGGGCGGGCCCCGTACACCGGATCAAATCCCCGGGCCGCCAGCCAGTCTTTCACCTGAGCGCCGATGTTCAGTTTAACATTGTTTTTCTCAAGCATGGTGTCCACGCGCCGGAGCTGAATATCCACAATTTCCCTGATATGGGCTTCGTCGAGCGGATGGAACACCACCACATCATCAATCCTGTTCAAGAATTCCGGCCGGATTGCCTGCTTCAGCTGATCCATAAGTTGGTTTTGCAATTCAGTATATTTCTCCTCGTCCATCTTTCCCCCGCTCTTTTCGATTTCTTTCGAAATCCGGTGAGAGCCTATGTTGCTGGTCATGATAATGATGGCATTGGTGAAATCGACGGTGACCCCCTTGTTGTCCGTTAAACGACCGTCATCAAGCACCTGCAGGAGGATATTGAACACATCCGGATGCGCTTTCTCAATCTCGTCGAGCAGGATAACCGAATAGGGCCGGCGACGCACCGCTTCCGTCAGCTGCCCGCCCTCGTCATAACCGACATAACCCGGAGGTGCACCCACGAGCCGGCTGACGCTGTGCTTCTCCATGTATTCACTCATGTCAATTCTGACCATCGAATTCTCATCGTCAAAAAGAAACGATGCCAGGGACCGTGCGAGTTCGGTTTTGCCGACTCCCGTTGAGCCCAGAAACATAAATGAACCAATCGGCCGGTTTTCATCCTGCAGCCCCGTTCTGGACCGCCTTACCGCATCTGCTACAGACTGAACAGCCTGATCCTGGCCGACAACCCGCTGATGCAATTCATCCTCCAGATGCAGCAGTTTCTGACGTTCACTTGTCAGCATCTTTTTCACGGGGATTCCGGTCCACCGCGCTACAATATCGGCAATTTCTTCAGCTTCCACCTGTTCCTTGAGAAGGGAGCGGCCTTCCTGGATTTCACCAAGTTTCTGTTTGGTTTCTTCAAGGTCCTTTTCAAGCCGGGTAATGGTGCCATATCTCAATTCGGCCACTTTTTCGTAATCACCTTCCCTTTCTGCCTTTTCAGAATGATTTCTTGCCGTTTCTATGGCTTTCTTGAGGTCACGGGCCTTCTGGATCATCTGCCGCTCGTTATCCCACTGCGAACGCATGGATTTGCGGCTCTCCTCCAGATCGGCGAGTTCACGTTCTATCGTCTCCGTTTTTGATTCATCTTTCTCTCTTTTTAAAGCCTCCCGTTCTATCTCAAGCTGACGTATCTGCCGCTCTATGTGATCGAGTTCCTCAGGCATTGAATCAATCTGCAGACGGAGACGGGATGCAGCCTCATCAATCAGATCAATGGCCTTGTCCGGCAGAAATCGTTCAGAAATATACCGGTGGGACAGCTCTGCAGCTGCCACAATGGCTCCATCAGTTATACGTACTCCGTGATGCAGTTCATATCGTTCCTGCAGGCCCCTTAAAATGGAGACAGTATCTTCAATGCTGGGCTCTCCCACAAATACCGTCTGGAGCCTTCGTTCAAGTGCCTTGTCCTTCTCTATGTATTTTCTGTACTCCGTCAGCGTGGTTGCGCCGATAGCGTGCAATTCACCACGTGCCAGTGACGGTTTCAGTATGTTGGCGGCGTCCATGGATCCTTCTGTGGCGCCGGCACCAATCAGCGTATGTATCTCATCGATAAACAAAATAATCTCCCCTTCGGACTCCATTACTTCCCTGATTACCGCTTTCAGCCTCTCTTCAAATTCGCCCCTGAACTTGGTGCCGGCCACCAGCGCACCCATATCAAGTGCAGCCACACGTTTTGATTTCAGCCCTTCCGGAACATCCCCTCTGACGATTCTCAAAGCCAGTCCTTCTGCAATAGCTGTTTTACCCACACCCGGCTCCCCGATAAGTACAGGGTTGTTTTTCGTACGTCTTGTTAGAATCTGCATGATCCGGCGGATCTCCTGATCACGTCCGATGACAGGGTCAAGCCGGTTTTTTTCCGCTTCCTCATTCAGGTCCCGTGCATACTTCTGCAGGGCATTGTACCGGCTTTCGGCATTGGGATCATCCACTTTTTGAGATCCTCTCACATCTTCTAATACGGTTAATATCTGCTCCTTATTTACACCCTTTTCTTTCAGGAGACGTCCGGTTTCCTCCCTGGTGCCGGCCAGGGAGATCAGAAGATGTTCGGAACTGATATACTCATCCCCAAGTTCACCGGCCTGCTCTTTGGCCCTGTCGAAAACCTCCCTCGTGGCGTTGGAAAGATACTGACCCGACACGGAGGACCCTTTCACTACAGGAAAGGACTTGATCGTCCTGTCCAGTTCATTTTTGAGCGGGTCCAGTGGAACGTCCAGTTTGTTCAGAATTGTAATAACGACATTGTCTGAATCATTCAACAGGGATTTGAGTATGTGGGCAGGTTCCACCGCCTGGTGATTTTGATTTTGTGCCAGCTCCAGCGCCGCCTGTACAGCTTCCTGCGCCTTGATAGTAAATTTATTGAAATTCATAAGTCCTCCGGTTCAATCGTGTTCTCACTCTCTGCAATCATGCTCACTCTCTGTATCTGCCTGTACCTGCCAATTTTATACCGGAAATCAATATCTGTCTTTCTTACAGCAAACCGGGTGCATTCCATGACGTTTTTACTTTTGCCACCCCCAAACGGCATGATCTGATCCCGTATTCACCGATTTTGTCAGGCAGCAAACCTTGAGATTCAACCGCCGGGTACTGGAAGAAATGCAGCGTTGCTCAATTATCCGCCTGGTCATATATGCCATTGATGACACCTGCCAGCCGTATTCCTGCCTGCAAAAGGCGCCTTTCAACCAGTTCAAAATTGGCATAGCGGTAGACATAGCCGATTTGACCGTTGTCCGGCAGGTCATAGACGTCGTCTCTGTACCCGACCGACTCCGCTGCCCAGTCGCGCACTGTTGACTGCTGCCAATCCCGGATGTCCTTTTCGGAAGGTTGTTCGAGAGCCGCCGCAAGCTCGGTAAAACTCAACTGATAAGAATCAATCATCCTGCTGTCCCACACGCTGTGCAGGTTTGACGACTCTCCTATCCATTGTACATCTACGTCATTTCCTCCCCTGTCTTCCCCCGTACCCACATGAAGAGGCTGATGAATATCGCCAACCATATGGATAACCATCATCAGCTTTTCCTGTTCTTCTGTCCGGGAAAGTACGCCCTCTGCCAGTTCACTTATCTTTCTTTCCAGAGCTTCTATGATATCCCCTTCCGGATTTTTTTCGGCATCTTCATAGGTCATTCCGGGGGGAATCGTTACCCAGTGCCACTCACTTACATAATCATAATCGGGATCAGAACGGATATCGTCCATCCAGGCCGCTGCCGCTGCAAGAGATTTCTGCCCCAGCACCCTTTTCAGTTCCTTTTCCGCTTTATCCGTAATGTACTGTTCTGCTATTTTTCCGGTAACGTAGTGCCCGATCTGCCCCCATCTTACAGTTTCGGCCGGGGACTGCGAAGGCAGATTCAAAAGCAGCGTCAATCCTGTAATAAGGAAGGTTATCGAAGCCATGGACCATTCAGTTCTTGCGAATCTGTTTTAGTTTCCTGAGGAGCTCCTTCTCTTTTTCAGTGAGCTCTTCAGGAAGCTCTACACGGACCCTGACATAAAAGTCCCCTTTTTTTCCGGATTTATCCACCCCCGGCATTCCCAGGCCCGTCAGCCGGAACAGCTTGCCATTCTGCGTTCCGGCGGGAATCTGAAGCTTCACCCGGCCATTCAGGGTTGGTATGGTGGTTTCGCCCCCCAGAAGAGCTGTATAAAGATCCACAGGGTGATCATAATAAATGTCATTCCCCCTGCGCTCGTAATTTTTTTCCGGACTGACCTGCACTTTTAAAAACAGATCCCCCCGCGTACCGTCGGGTCGTTTTTTTCCCCTTCCCTTCAGCTTCAGCTTTTTTCCATCTTCTATGCCGGGAGGAATATTAATCTTGATCCGGTCGCCATTTACCTTGAACTGTTTTGTGGTCCCGTGGTACGCCTCGCTCATCGGGATTTCGATCACAGCTTCAGCATCCGATTGCTTTTTTCCAGCCGGGGGAGGCTCTCTGAACCTGCCGCCCCCCTGTGGCCTGCCGGCACGGGCAAACGGATCGGCGCCCCCGAACAGGGTTTCGAAAAAGCTTGAAAATTGGCTTCCCTGCCGGTTCCCAAACTGTTCATAATCCATATTACCACGAAAGTGAGGTCCTCTGCCGGTACTGCGGTATTGGTCTCCCGAATATCGTGACCAGTCAAACCCGCCGGAACCTCCGCCGGCCTGCTGGTATCTTTTCCAGTCCGAACCGGCCTGATTGTACAATTTCCGTTTTTCGGGATCCTTCAGCACTTCATAAGCTTCACCCAGATTCGTGAATTTTTTTTCTGCTGTTGGATCATCCGGGTTCTTGTCCGGATGGTATTTTGCCGCAAGCTTCCGGTATTTCTTTTTAATCTCCTCCTGAGTGGCGTTCCTGTCTACTCCCAGTATTTTATAATAGTCTTTGTATTCCATATACCTGGTCTGTTCTTTATTCTACCGCAATATAAAGCAAAAGAGATGCCATCCGGTTATAAACTCCGGTTTTTCCCGTCAGAACGCCTAATTGTCGGACAAAGCCCCGTCTATTGTGACTCAACGTCACCACAACGTCTTCAGGAGAGGGCAGGATTGCTGTTGGAACGGGAAAAAACCTTATCCTGATCAGTCATCTTTCACCAGGATTTCAGGGGGTCATTCACAGGCCTGGATGCAGTCACGCCATTGGCCTGAACTGGTAACCCCACCCCTGTTTGCGGTCATGATGTTACCGTCTCATGGCAAAAATATTCATTACAGTTCCATGGCGATATAGATGCTGTTTCCGCCTCTGTTTACGCGCATCAGGATGGCTTCCTGTTCAGCCGAAATGAGACTGGACACCACACTGTAAAACTCTTCTTCATTGGTGACAGGCTGATTCTGAATCTGGAAAATAACATCCCTTTCCCGGAGGCCCTGCCGCTGGGCACGGCTTCCCCGTTGCACGCCTGTTACAACCACACCCTCTACACCACTTTGGAGGTTAAGCTGCCGGCGAATATTGTCCGTCAGGTCGGCAACAGAAAAGCCGAGTTCCTCCCGAAGGTCTTCCACCTCTTCATCCGGCACTGCGGCGATTGTTTCATCTTCAGGCATTTCTTCAAGGGTAACCGTTACTGTTCTCCGCTCCCCGTCCCGGTGTATTTCAAACTCCACTTCGCTGCCCGGCTCGGCATTCGCAACGGAGAGACGGAACTGCGACCAGTCACGGATCGGCTCGCCGTCTTTTCTGAGCAGTACGTCCCCTTCGGCAAGCCCCGCTTCATCTGCAGGGCTGTCGGCTACAACTCCCCCGACAACCACCCCGTAAGTAACATCAAGGTCCAGGGCCCGGGCCATCACCCGGTCCACCATGGCCCCTTGCTGGATACCCATGTAGCTTCGTACCACACGGCCTTCCTCAATAATGGACTCCATCACCGAACGGGCCATGTTGATGGGAATTGCAAATCCGATTCCCTGGTAACCGCCGCTTCTGCTGGCGATCGCTGTATTGATTCCCACCAGGTGGCCTTCCATGTTAATAAGGGCTCCTCCCGAGTTTCCGGGATTGATGGCCGCATCGGTTTGAATGTAGTTTTCGTACTGGCTCAACCTGAGGTCGGCACGGTCTTTGGCACTGACCACACCCATGGATACCGTATGGGCAAATTGTTCGGCGAGAGGGCTTCCTATGGCCAGAACCAGTTCACCAACTCTCAAAGCGTCACTGTCACCGATGGTAATGGCCGGCAAATCATTGGAATCCACTCTCAGGACCGCTATGTCGCTCATGGGATCCGTTCCGACAATCTCGGCTTCCAGCTCCTGGTCGTCATAGGTCCGGATCATTATTTCATCTGCTTCTGCCACAACATGATTATTGGTAATAATGTACCCTTCCTCGGATACGATGACCCCGGACCCCAGCCCGCTTCTTTCAAACTCCCGTTCCTGATCAAAACGGGGATCGTTAAAAAACTGGGAAAAAGGGGACTGCATCCGCTGCCTTACTGTTTGAGATGTCGTGATCATAACAACTGTCGGATTGGTCCTCTCCGCGATATCGACTATCCCGTCATTAAAATCCTGCAGACTTCTTGCACTGCTTTCAGTGTCCGCAGCTGATCCTGCAGAATTCGTCGCTGACTGCGTTTGTAAATCAGGGAAGTTGAAAAGAGAAGCATCATTGGATTCAACATCAGTTGCAAAATAAATACCAAGGTAGAGGGTAGCAACTGCTAAAACGGCCAGAAAACCTTTGGATGTTTTACTCATCAATAGCTTTTTTAAACTTTTTGTTAGAATTTATTAAACTGGTTGATAAACAGCAGATTACCGAATATTATTGCACTGGCATAAACTGTATGCCGAGGCCGTGTGTCAACACTTGCCCCGGCGCTAACTAACCTGCTCTCTTTGTTAGGGGATTGACGTAAGATCCGGGAGCCCGATGGGGCTCTCAGGCGATCTTAATCTGTTTACGTACATTCTCTTCACTCTTATCAACCGTTATTTCCAGAATGCCATCCTTGTAGGTAGCATTCACACTTTCGGGGTCTATATTCTCCGGAAGCTGGAAAGAACGACTGAAAGAACCGTAACTGGTTTCAACTCTGTGAAACTTTTTCTGTTTCTCCTCATTCTGTATTTTCCGTTCACCGCTTACCGTTAACAGACCGTTTTCCAGATTAACGGATATTTCATCCTTTTTCATTCCCGGGAGATAAACCTTCACTTCGTACCGCTGTTCACTTTCCGCCACATCAATACGAGGCCTGAACCCGTTTTCCCGAATACGAGGCCTGAACCCGTTTTCCCGGGTCGTTACCGCTCCATTGAAAAACTCATCCATTATATCCGAAAAATATGGTCCGGAAGCCGGCCTGCGTCCAAATTGAATAAGTGTCATAACAACCTCCATTATTTTTGATTTACATGCTTTCTACATACACACTTTACCTAAAGCAATTTGCATGCCAACATGTAATTCATTACCGGCTCTGCCGGATTGCTTTTATTCAGGGGGCCTGCTGTCAGAATTTATAACGTACGGGGATAGGCTGTCATTATGTTTTAGACAGGGTGTCGGGAAATGCCTATACAGTTATGACACTCTACTGCCATATTTACTGCATAACGTGTATTTCCGGCGCATATGCACGAATTTTTAACTGATATTCACCATCCGAAGAAGATTGGCAATGGCCGGCCGGCGGTAACACGACCTTTCCAAAGTGCCATTGCAGCGCCGGGCCGGCCGGGGTCGGAGATTTTACGGATCAAATGTATTGGCGGGACATGGGAAGCTATATGCATTGCAGGACATAGAAAGCCGGCGTACCCTGCAAGCGTCAGCGTCAGGCCCCGTAACTGGCATTCCATTCTTTGCGTCAGCGTCAGGCCCCGTAACTGGCATTCCATTCTTTGGCTACCAGAAATGCCATTTCAAGACTTTGCTCATAATTCAGGCGGGGATCGCAATACGTTTCATAATTCAGGTCCAGCCCTTTTTCATTCAGGCCGTTTGCCCCTCCCACACATTCGGTCACATTATCGCCGGTCAGCTCCAGATGCACTCCGCCCAGGTAATTTGCTTCGGCCCGGTGAATCTCGAATGTGGCTTTCAGCTCCTGCAGAATGTCATCAAAATTACGGGTCTTGACTTTATTCGACGTGGAAAATGTATTTCCATGCATCGGGTCACAGGTCCAGACTACAGGAAATCCTTCCCTGTTTACGGCACGGATTAGTCCGGACAGTTCTTTTTCAACCTCCTCCGCACCGAAACGGGTTATAAGAACAATTTTTCCGGCTTCATGCGTGGGATTCAGCTTTTGAATAAGTTCGAGTATCTCGTCCTGGTCGAAGGGAGGGCCTACTTTGATGCCGATGGGATTGCGGATTCCCTTCATATATTCCACATGGGCGTCATCAAGACCACGGGTCCGGTTTCCGAGCCATACCATGTGCGAGCTCAGATTAAACCAGCCGTCTTTCCGCGGAACCCTCCTCGTCTGGGCGGCATCATAATAAAGATTCAATGCTTCATGAGACGTATAGAGATCGACCTTGTGCAGCGTATTGAACTGGTTGGGGGTAATCGATTCCATAAAACTGACAGCCTTGTTAATGGAATAGACCATCTGTTCATATTCCTTGTAGTAGGTATTGTTTTTCATGAAATCCAGCTCCCACTGTTCCGGATGGTGCAGATCGGCAAATCCCTCATCGGAAAGCGCCCTCAGAAAATTGAGCGTGAGTGCAGCCTTGTTGTATGCCGTGATCATCCTTTCAGGATCCGGCTGCCGCGCTTCCCTGTTCGGCTCAAAACTGTTGATCAGGTCTCCCCTGTAGTTGAGCATCCTGACACCATTAATCTCTTCAAAATCCTTTGAACGGGGCTTGGCGTACTGTCCGGCTATTCTGCCGATTCGGACAACCGGTGTACCCATCTCGTGGATAAGGATGAAACTCATCTGCAGCATAACCTTGAGCAGGTTAACAATCTTGGGTGCATTGCAGGCGTCAAAGGTTTCAGCACAATCCCCTCCCTGCAGTAAAAAAGCATTTCCGGCCGACACATCCGCCAGCTTTCCCTTCAGAGCCTCAATTTCCCAGGATGTAATCAGGGGGGGAAGGAGCCTGAGCTCATCATAGACTCTCTGGAGCTGATGCGCATCGGGATAGGCGGGAAGCTGGTTTACTTCGAGGTCATTCCACGAGAGCGGGTGCCATTCCCCTTTTTTGAATTTTTTCGATCGTTTTAACAAAGTGGATTTGATCGCCATCGGGCACAGAATTTAAGGATAAAATACGTTTAATGAGGTATTGAGTAATGCAATTTGGGAAAAAGAGAAACAGTTTCATAAATCCCGGGGCACAGAAGGTCTAACAGCAGCTGAATTTTCAGGGATAATTTGCTCCTTCCCAGGACGATTCACTCCTTCCCGTACCGCCAGGCCCTGAATATATTAATCTTATGCCAGATTCCCTTATAATTCGGGCTGCTTTGTATCCGAAGTTTTTTTAACGTTCTGTCCGGGCGTAAAGTATATCGTGAATCCCCGGCCGGAAATTTTCCGCACCGACCGGCAATTGCTTTTTTATATTCGGAATCAGATGAGTTTGCAGTAACCTTTTCGTATTTTACGCAATTCAGAATATAAACATGGCTACTTCCTTTTGCAGCAACAGATCATCATTCGCGGTGCCCGTGAGCACAATCTTAAAAACCTTGATATTGATATCCCGCGGGATAAACTGGTCGTAATCACCGGGCTGTCCGGCTCGGGCAAATCCTCTCTTGCCTTTGACACGATCTATGCGGAAGGCCAGCGGCGTTTCATGGAATCCCTCTCCGCTTATGCCCGGCAGTTTCTTGGCATGATGGAACGCCCCGATGTGGATTTCATTGACGGGCTTTCGCCGGTCATTTCCATTGACCAGAAAACGACCAACAGGAATCCCAGATCTACCGTAGGCACCGTAACAGAAATCTATGATTTCCTAAGGCTCCTCTATGCAAGAATAGGTGTCCCGTATTCTTATCTGACCGGCAATCCAATGAAAAGGCAGTCTCCGGACCAGGTCCTTGAAGCCATCATGGATCTCCCCGCCGGCAGTAAAGCCTATTGCCTTGCACCGGTTATAAGAGGTCGCAAAGGTCATTACCGTGAACTTTTCGATCAGATGCAAAAACAGGGATTCGTCAAGGCCCGGGTGGATGGCAAACTCACCGATCTCGAAGAAGGTATGAAGCTTGACCGTTATAAGACCCATAATATTGAAGTGGTGGTTGACCGGTTTGTCATCAGCGAAAAAAGCAGACAGCGGATCTCCGAAAGCATCCGTCTGGCGCTGGAAATGGCTGACGGCAATCTGATCCTCGGCATTCCGGATGATGAGGGCCATCTTGAAGAAAAGGTTTTCTCCATGAACCTGTTCGACCCGGAAAGCGGCCTTGCCTATGAAGACCCCGCCCCGAACCACTTTTCATTTAATTCCCCCTATGGAGCATGTAAAGCATGTAACGGGCTGGGCTATACCTATGATGTCGGTCGTGATCTGGTGATTCCCAATCCGGAACAGACAATCGGGGAGGGAGCCATCAGATTTCTGGGAGAGCCCCGGGATATTTTTATTTTCAAGCAGTTGAAGGCTGTGCTCGAAACACTGAATCTGGATTTTGATACCCCCGTCAGCACGTTCCCGGATGAGGCGCTGCAGATATTGTTCGAAGGCGGCGGAAGGGAAAAATATGATGTTAGCTATGATTTCAGGAACAGCAATGTCACCTACAAGCACAGCTATGCGGGACTCCTCTCCATTATTCGTGATCAGTATGAAGAGAGCAAATCAAATAAACAGCGGGAAAAGGCCAGGGCGTTCCTGACCAGGATTACATGCCGTGCCTGCAACGGGGGACGCCTGAACAGGGAGGCCCTTTCCTACAGAATTGACGGCCATACCATTCAGGACCTGGTCAGCCGGGATATCCATTCCCTCCGGAAAACAGTCGGTAATCTGAAACTTGACGAGCGTCAGAAAATTATCGGGCGGCAGGTTCTCAAGGAAGTGGTTGACCGTATTGACTTCCTTCTCAATGTGGGCCTCGGCTATCTTACTCTTGACCGGGAGGCCCAAACCCTGAGTGGCGGCGAAGCTCAGCGTATACGACTGGCGACACAGATCGGCACCCAGCTGGTGGGGGTGTTGTATATACTGGATGAGCCCAGTATCGGCCTTCACCAGAAAGATAACATCAAATTGATCCGTTCCCTTGAAACATTGCGGGATCTCGGCAATTCAGTCATTGTTGTAGAACACGACCGTGAGACCATCGAACATGCGGACTATGTAGTGGATCTGGGGCCCGGAGCCGGAATCCATGGCGGACACATTGTCACCCGCGGAACCCCCGGTGAACTCGACAGGGATTCCATGACGGCTCGGTTTTTACGGGATGAAGAGATGATCCCGCTTCCACAGTCCCGTAGAAAAGGGTCTGATAAAGAGATTCTCCTGACAGGCGCGCGCGGACACAATCTGAAGAATGTGGACCTTCACCTGCCGCTCGGCAAATTTATCAGTGTTACCGGTGTCAGCGGCAGTGGCAAGAGTACGCTGATCAATCAGACGCTTGAACCCATTCTTTCTGCCCACTTTTACAATTCAAAAGCAGTCCCGCTTCCCTACGACAGCGTCCGCGGCCTGGAACATGCCAACAAGGTGATTTCCATCGATCAGAGCCCGATCGGCCGGACTCCGCGCTCAAATCCCGGCACCTATACAAAGGTGTTTGACCATATCCGCACCCTTTTCGCCGAACTTCCCGAATCTAAAATCCGCGGATATGATCAGGGCCGTTTTTCCTTTAACGTAAAAGGAGGCAGGTGTGAAACCTGCAGGGGGGACGGTTCGAGAAAAATCGAGATGAATTTCCTGCCGGACGTCTATGTAGATTGTGAAGAATGTAACGGCAAGCGGTATAACCGGGAGACCCTCGAGATTCACTACAGGGAAAAAAACATCTCTGACGTACTTGAAATGACCATAAACCAGGCCTTCGATTTTTTCAGCTCCCTTCCCTCCGTGAGGCGCAAACTGAAAACGCTTGTTGAAGTCGGACTGGGATACCTGCGTCTGGGGCAGCCAAGCACCACACTGAGCGGCGGAGAAGCACAGCGAATCAAACTGGCCAGGGAGCTTTCAAAGATCGGGACCGGAGATACCATCTATATACTGGATGAACCTACAACAGGTCTTCATTTTCAGGATGTGCGAATGCTGGTTGATGTCATTCAGAAACTGGTAGAGAAAGGAAATACCGTCATTGTCATAGAACATAATATGGATCTGATCAAGGCAGCTGACTGGATCCTGGACATGGGGCCGGACGGCGGAAACGCCGGCGGTGAGATTATTGCAGAAGGCACACCCGAAGAGCTGGCCGGACAACATGCGGTCAGTTACACCGGGCGTTTTCTTAAAGAAGAACTGGAACGTCTTGAGGGAAGAGATGTTGGTGTCGAGCCCTAAAATCAGCGCTCAAAACCGTAAAAATAAGCGGGTCGGACGTGTGGTAAAATACAGTTGTTCACGTTAATAGTTCTCCCTATTTTATCGCTCCATGCAATTTTTCCGCAAGCATATAATCAACTGGTGCGTGAGCCTGCTTCTCACCCTCGGAACAGTGGTCCATACCGCTCTTCCCACCTCCGGCAAAGCACAGAAAGCAGCTTTTGCACAATGGCTCGACCGTAATGTAGTTGAGGATGGGGCGGAACATGCATCCGATATCCGGGCACATATCAAAAAGCTGCCCTTTCAGCATGAAAATTTTGTACTGCTTCTGAAAGAGGCGACAATGCTGATAGCCAATCATGAGAACGGTTTCAAGCTGCCGACGGCACACAACGTAAAAGATACAGGTAGTATCAGCCTCTGGCTCGTGGGGAAGTGGTCTCAGCACCAGAGTGATTCAGGCATGGATGCGCTGGTTGAAACTTACAAGCCCGCCCTTGCATGGTTTGTTCAGCACAGCAGTTTCCCCGGGATTCTGTCCGCCGGCTCCCCGGATCCGGCACCGCTTCTTCCGGGAGCTCTGAAAAATGTTCTTTTTGTTATTCAAAGTCAGCCCATTCCTTTTTTAAGCGGCATCTCCATTAACGCTCCCTGAAGCTGTCCCACGGCCCACGGCGGTTTTCCCCGACTTCCGGCTTTTGCTTATCCCTTTTTTCCCTAATACAACCTATTAAACATTTTCTATTACCATGAAAGAAAACGGATTTAAAATCGGTACCATCATATTTTTTCTGGGGCTGACGCTCTGGTATCTGTTCCCAACCATTCAGCTGGCACTGGAAGAAAGATATATGAACGACATGCCTGAGGTGGAGCGCATAGCCTATCAGGACGAAAATCGCGCAAAACTTCAAAGCCTTCGCGAACGATCCCTGTCACTTGGACTTGACCTCCAGGGAGGAATGCAGGTAACTCTTGAGGTTGGAACATCCCAGCTTCTGATCGAACTGGCCGGTGATTTTGCAGATGAAACACTGACAGAAGTTATTTCCATAGCATCCGAACGCTCCCTGGAACAGCGCACCGATCTTGTTGACGAAATGATTTCGGAATTTGAAAGCCGGGATCCCGATGCCAGACTGAGTCGCTACTACCGTTCCGATGCTGAAAACATTACCCGCAGATCATCCAATTCAGAAATCGGCGAATACCTGAAAAATCAGCGGAATGAGGCGGTTGACCGTGCTATGGAAATTATACGCACCCGTGTTGACCGTTTTGGCGTAACCGAGCCGGCTATTCTCAAGCAGGGTGAGGACCGAATTATTGTTGAACTGCCCGGCGTTGACGACGAACAGCGTATGCGGGATCTGCTGAGAGGGACGGCACGGCTTGAATTCCGGATGGCTGCAGACCCTGACGAGATCAACAGTGCCCGCCAGAATATCCTCCAGTACTTTGACAGTCTTGCTGAAGAAGAGGAAGGGATGGAAGAGAATGTTTTGCGGGAAACCCTCGAAACCAACGTTCAGAATCCGTACGTATTTGCTTATGCGGCCGGGACAGACACCGCACAGGTAAACAGAATTCTTGAACGGGAGGATTTTCAGGAAAGACTCCCGAGAAACACCACCCTGCTTTGGGGCTCCAGCCCTTTCGCCCAGCAGGAAGGGATTGATTATTTTGAACTGATCGGAGTCCGCAGCCAGATTGAACTGACCGGTGATGTAATCTCCGAAGCACGGGTAGCCTTTGATCCGAACACCAACGTCCCGGAAGTATCCATGTCGATGAATACGGAAGGTGCACGACGGTGGGCCCGTATAACCGGGGCGAATATCGGCCGGCCTGTCGCAATCGTGCTTGACAGTTATGTTTTTTCCTACCCCACCGTCCGAAGCCGGATCAATAACGGCCGGTCATCCATTTCAGGCCTCGAGGGGCTTGCCGAAGCGGAAGATCTTGTGAATATTCTTCTTTCGGGTGCCCTTCCGGCCCCCATGGACATTATCGAGGAACGGACTGTGGGCGCTACGCTCGGAGAGGCTTCCATTCAGGCCGGGTTCTTTTCAGTCCTGTTCGGGCTGTTTGCCGTGGCGCTTTTCATGCTGGCTTATTACCACGTAGGGGGAGCTGTAGCCGATCTGGCCCTTCTGCTGAACGTTATCTTCATATTGGGAATACTTGCTGGATTCCAGGCCACTCTGACCCTGCCCGGCATTGCGGGAATCGTGTTGACGATTGGGATGGCTGTAGACGCCAACGTTCTGATATTCGACAGAATCAGGGAGGAGTTAAGGGCCGGAAAAACCTTGCGGGCAGCCATTGACAATGGTTATTCCAATGCAATGAGCGCCATTATTGACGCGAATGTAACCACCTTCTTTGTAGGAATCATTCTCTACAGTTTTGGAATCGGCCCCATCAAAGGATTTGCCGTCACGCTGATGGCCGGTATAGCCGCCTCCCTTTTCAGTGCGATTGTCATCACGCGTGTGGTTATTGATTACCTGACCCGTGAAAAAACAGCAAAACTCAGTTTCGGCTAAACCGGACAACAAAATTTTTTAAAAAGAGGTATACAGTTATGAGATGGTTTGAAACACCCGATTTTGATTTTATAAGCGCCCATAAAACGATGTCCTATATTTCAGGTGCGATGGTGATCATTTCCCTTTTGGCTATTTTCGGAATGGGCCTCAATTACGGAATTGATTTCCGCGGGGGCAAGGAATATGTTTTCCAGTTTGAACAGGAAGCGGATGTGCTGGAAATACGGAGTATTCTGACAGATCCGCTGGGGGCCCAGCCGGAAGTGCGGAACTATGGCACAGACCGCGAAATCATGGTCAGGACGGACGCTGAAGGAGATATTACGGTCGTGCGTAATACGATTGAATCAACGTTGAGCGAAGCCTATCCGGACAACCGGTTCACGATTATAAAAACCGATGTTGTTGGTCCGCGATTTGCCGAAGACCTGCGAATTGCCGCTCTCAATTCGGTACTTTTCGCACTGGCGATCGTCTTCATCTATATTCTGATCCGTTTCAAGAAGTGGTACTTCTCTGCGGGTGCCGTTGCCGCTCTCTTTCACGATGTAATCATCGTACTTGGGATTTTTACCGTTCTCGGGGAATTTGCCCCGTTCGACGTATCTATCGGCCAGTCGATTATAGCGGCCTTTCTGACGATTGTCGGATACTCGCTGAATGACACTGTAGTGGTATTTGACCGTATCCGTGAAAACTCGATCATTTTTAAAACCATGGACTTTAAAAAGATGATCAACAAAAGTCTCAATGATACACTGAGCAGGACGATCATTACTTCAGTTACAACCTTGTTTGTAGTTACTGTCCTGTTTATCTTTGGCGGGGAAGTTCTTAAAGGATTCGCCTTTGCACTTGTCATAGGGGTGATTCTGGGTACTTACAGTTCCCTGTTTGTAGCCAGCGCTATTGTAGTGGAGCTGGAGCGAAGGAAGGTAAAGGCAAAGAACTGAGACCCCAAGGCAGCACAAACTAACGGAGAAAACGTATGAGTTTCAAAGTTTCTGAGCGGTATAACTGTGTGGTAATTGAATTCAAGGGTAATGTCATGGGTGGACCCGATGCAGTAAACCTGAATGAAAAGCTCCATGACTTTATCAATGAAGGAAAAACCAATGTCATAGCAGACCTGAGCAAAGTCAGCTTTATGAACTCATCAGGGCTTGGCATGCTTATCGGCGGCCTGACCACCATAAGAAAGGCAGGAGGAGATCTTCGAATAGCCAATGCAACAGACAAGATCGAAAGCCTTCTGGTAATAACTAAACTGATTACCGTCTTTAAACACTTCAAGTCTCTGGATGAAGCAATTAAATCATTTGAAAACGAAGGCTGAGTGCCTGCCTGAGCAACCATGTATTTCCAGAGCTGCATGATTCCCTTTTAATGCATCGGAATTTCATCTTTATCCTCTGCTGTACTGTTGCGGAGCCCGAAAGTCATGTCCTCCTGCCATTAAACTTGACCATACCGGCCCAGGCCCGGGCCCTGAGCCGGTGAGCGGATATAGAAATGCTGACAAATCCTAACCAAAGTAAGGAAGGTCCCTGAGGCCTCTTCTTTTTCAAAAAAATTATGGCCGTTCGAATAGTTGCAGGTGCCCAGTGGGGCGATGAAGGAAAAGGAAAGATCGTTGATCTGCTGAGCAAATCAGCCGACTACGTAGTCCGTTATCAGGGGGGAGCCAATGCCGGACATACCCTCAAGTTTGATGACCGGGAAGTGGTCCTCCATTTAATCCCGTCCGGGATATTCAACGGGAATGCTCATTGCATAGTCGGCAACGGAGTAGTAGTTGACCCGATAGCCCTGTTTGAAGAAATTCTCAGCGTCGAGAATATGGGTATAGAGCTTGACGGAAAATTTTCCATCAGTGAAACAGCCCATCTGATTCTTCCCTACCACAGGATTCTGGATCAGGTTAAAGAGAAAAGACGGGGTTCAGGAGCTATCGGGACTACAGGACGGGGCATCGGTCCGGCATACGTAAGCAAGGTGTCCCGAACAGGAATACGCATGGGTGATCTGTTTTATCCCGATGTGTTAAAGGAAAAAGTTGAAAAAAACCTTGTCGATATCAACAAGGCCCTCATCCATATCTATGATGCGCCGGCCCTGGATGCAGATGAGATGCTCGAGGCCATCTTTCAGTCCGTTGAAAGAATCAAGCCGTTTATCTGCAATACCACTGAAATACTGCACCGTGCCGTAGCCGGTAACAGGGAAATCCTTCTTGAAGGTGCCCAGGGAAGCCTGCTGGATCTTGATCACGGGACGTATCCATATGTCACCTCTTCTTCTCCTACAGCCGGCGGAGCGTGTACCGGCAGCGGCATTCCACCCATGGCAATCACTCATGTAATGGGCATCACAAAGGCGTACTGCACGCGGGTTGGCAATGGGGGATTTCCAACTGAGCTTACGGAAGAAACGGGAGAATTTTTCCGAAAGCACGGGCGGGAATTCGGGGCCACTACCGGCCGGCCCCGCAGGTGCGGCTGGCTGGATCTCGTTGCCCTCAGGTACGCTGCCCGGCTGAATGGCCTGAATGAGATTGCATTTACCAAACTTGACGTGCTGGACCATTTTAAAAGCATCAGGGTTTGCACGGCCTATGAGATCAATGGTGAAAGAATCGAAAATTTCCCGCTTTCCTGTCAAAAGCTGAAAACGGTGAAACCGATATATGAAGAACTGGACGGATGGAACCGGACCACCCGGCATATCACCACAATGGATGATCTTCCGCAGGCGGCCAGGGCGTACATCGATTTTGTCGAGGATTACACAGAAGTTCCCTTTCGCATCATTTCAACGGGCCCGAAACGAACGGAAACCATAATACGTCCCTGATAAATAATGTAACTTGACCGTCAGTACTAAAAGGCCTTATATTGAAAGGTCAGCATTCAATCTTTTCTAACCTGTATTATTTGCAACCAAAATTTCCGGGTGAATAAACACAGAGCTAAAGAAAAACGGTCTGTTTTTTAAAAAGCGGGAATAGCTCAGTGGTAGAGCATCACCTTGCCAAGGTGGGGGTCGCGAGTTC
>JBBDRV010000173.1:0-4511 GCA_040905285.1 Balneolaceae bacterium
CAGGATCATCCAGGCTTCAACCATAAACAGGGATGGCATCATCAACCCTGTAATACTGACCACTTCACAGACAATGATTAGAAGGACAGGCAACCGCTGCCTTTTCCTCCGGGAGGCCCACGAAGGCACCGCAAACGTTCCGATGACTCCCGTTGCCTGCACAAGTGAGAGCATCCATCCGGCACGTTCAGGACTCATGCCGCGCCCGATCAGTATTTCAGGCAGCCAGGCCAGCAGGACATAGAACGTAAAAGACTGCAAACCCATGAACAGTGCGATATACAGCGCCAGCTCTGACGTGCCAAGATGCTTCAGGGAACTGCGTAAATTTTTTCCCGGAACAGCAAGGGTATTCTGTTTCATCTGCGGAAGCCAGATCACCAGGGCCAGAAATGAAATGCCGGCCCAGATCCCCAGGGACCACCTCCATCCCAGGCCGAGTTCATCGGAAAGGGGAACGCTGATTCCCGAAGCTATTGCTGCCCCTGTCCCCAGCATAGCCGAATATATTCCGGTCACCATTCCAAATTTCCGGGGAAAGTTTTTTTTGGCTATGCCGGGTAAAAGAACATTGGCCAGGGCTATTCCTGTTCCGAGAATGACTGTCCCCAGAAAAAGCGCCGGGAAGGAAGGGATGATCCTGCACAGTATTCCGGCGGTGAGAAGGATCAGGGCAAAGGCCATGGTTCCTTCAGTACCTATTTTCCTGGTGAATACCGGAGTCCAGACTGAAAAGATGCCAAACGCCAGAACCGGAAGGGTGGTCAGCATTCCCAGCCATATATTGGAGAGGCCCGTATCCAGCCGTATTTCATGAATAAGCGGGCCCACGGCCGCAATAGAGGGTCGTAAATTAACCGCGATAACAGCAATCGCAAGTATGAGTAAGAATTTCCGTCTGCTTTCCTGCCTGTGATTATCCTCGGTCATGGGTACGGTGTCAAAAGCCCGGAAGGTAAGGAAAGCCGGTGTTTAATCATTCCGCTGTTTGATGATTCGCGTATTTAATCATTGAGCAGATCTTTCACAGCATCTTCAGCTTCTTTCCTGAATCGTCTTCCTCCTTCCTCTGTCAGCCTGTCCAGGCCCTCTTCACTGATCCGGTTGAGGATCATTTCCAGAATAACTTTCATTACGGCGTCTATGGCCGCATCTTCATCCCTGCCTATACCAGTCTGTTCTATCCGCGGCAGTGTGACCGTTACCGGTTCGATTTCGGTGATGTCCGAGCGTACAGTTAACGAGGTCTCATCCATCAAAAAGTGATCAACAACCATCACGGCCTCAAAAGATTCTTCGGATTCTTCAGAATAGGTTTCCATATTCCGGATCAGCTGCCCCAGATTGCTGCCGCGGGTATTCAGCTCGTACGATACATCCAGATATAATACCTCTATTCTGTCGATAACCACGGTATCCGACAGAACGGTGAACGGATTCATCTCTATGCGGATGTCCCTGATAACCATCGCATCGCCTCCGCCAAAATCCGGGGGGTTTGTAATCGCTACCCCTTCTATATGGCCATTTCCGCTGAAGAGGGAAATAGTCACGTTATCAACAGACAGGTTGGTCCCCAACATATCACTTCCTGTTGATTCAACAGTCGACTTTACAATGTGGTCGAGAGAAAGAGTCAGCCCGGCAATCAGCACGACCAGAATACCTGCAACCAACCCGCTGATTTTAAGAATCCTTTTCTTCGCAGACTTGTCTTTCATGGTTTATGTTTTATGGATTTCTAACGCCCGGCTACTCAGTCAGCTACTCTATCGACTGCAAAGGTGGCTTTATTCGGTTACTATTTCGCCTACTATGAAACTACATATATACCGGTATCTCCATTCACATCACGATACAATCCGTTCCCCGGGCTGTCTCCGGGGATAACCGGGAGCGGCAGACCTTTCGCGGACCCCGGATGATTCCCTTGGCAGGTCTCCCAATGTTGACCTATCTTCACCCCGGTCCTGTCTGCCGGCAGGAGCAACGCTGCAGAAGGTCATAGCAGAATGGCATAGTACGGGAACATTCATCTGTATTTCCGGTTTTATCCAACTCCCCAACAGGGCAGCAGACAGGATGTTGACCGGCCCCGGTACAAACAGACCCCGCAGGAGTGAACCAACAGACCAGGACCTATGTATATTACAGAACCGGCCGAACAGAACCGGCTTATACAGGATATGACACAGTTACGCAAGGATATGGATGCGTTTGAAGTGTACTATCATCATCCTTATACCAACCGGATGTGGAAAAGTTTTTTCCCGAGGTCCACAGAGAAAGAACTGGGACCAAAACTTTTAAGGCATGAGCCCCTGCCGGAAAATTTGAAAAAGCTCATCTCTGTCTGTCTTGTCGAAAACGTCCCACAGAATGCAAAAGGCCTCGGCATTGAACTGTCTGTGCTTGTCCCGGAATGGCCCGCTGTTTTTGATATACTGGAAGAGTGCTACCCGGAATATCATTCCGGACAAGTCCGCCTTTTTTTAAAACATCTGCACCTCGAAACGTCCCATCGTCTGTACCAGAGGGAGACTGATTCAGAAGGAATCCCCGGGAAAGAGTTGAAAAAGATCATCTGGCGCATGCGTAAACTAAAACTGAAAAGCTTCCTCTTTTAGTTCTCCTTTTCGTTCTTCCGCAGATGCCCCGAAAGGCAGCCGGCAGAGCCGGTCGAATGAAAATTCAGATAATGGTGTAGTAAAGAACAGAGAGACAGTGAATAGTCTCTGTCAATACTCAGGAGAACCTCTATGAAGCCGGTTTTGGCTGCCCTGCTTGTTTGTTTCCAGGTTACGGCCTGCATATCTCTCCATGAATTGCTGCAGGATAAGGAACAGGTAACATTTTATCCCACTTACGGTTATCTGGAGGATGGATACTGGATCATACCGATGCGTATCTATGTACATGAACACCGGCCAAACACGGAGGGTATAGTTACGCGGGTGGCGCGCAGCATATCCGGCCTCAGCCAGGCAGAGATCCGGGTATTCCGGTTCCGAATCCGGGATTTCGTGGCAGACAGCGAATCTCTTGAATCAGTACGTTTTGAGTTTGTGAACGACCCGGAAAGCAGCGAATACCGGCTGCACGACCAAAGCGGGAATCCTGTGAGAACCGGACTGAACGGGTTCAAAGAGGGACAGCTCCGGATTTCTGTAAAGAAAGCCGAGAAACTGCTTGAGCAGCAGGGTTCAACCGACGGGTGGCTGACATTGCAGGCTGTTTCAGAAAGTCATACGGGGTCCGGGCGTGTCCGCCTGATTGAACCGGTCGGCCTTTCCGTCATTTCTGATATTGACGATACAGTAAAGGTTACTGAAATACCCGCAGGATCGGGGGTTGTTATCCGGAATACGTTTTTCGAAGAGTATAAAGCCGTCTCCGGAATGGCAGAGATGTACCAGGAGTGGAGAGATCTTCCTTTTCATTACGTGTCCGGGGCACCATGGCAGCTGTACAGACCGCTTGCACTGTTCCTGTACAGCGGGGAAACCCAATTTCCCGAAGGGTCTTTTCATATGAAACCTGTTCGGAAAAATCTGTTCAGCATAAATACCTGGAGAGATCTGCGGCAGCTGGTCTCAAATGAGCATCTCACCTATAATCAAAAAATTTCCCGTATACGTACGATCAAGGAACATTTTCCGGGAAGGACATTCATACTTGTCGGGGATTCCGGCGAAAGAGACCCTGAAGTTTACAGAAAAATACAGGAGATGTTTCCAGGGCAGGTCAAGGAAATCATCATTCGGGATGTAACGAACGACAGGGAAAACAACAGTGAGCGGCTGGAAGGAATGACTGTCATTCCCGCTCCGGCCATAGCCGGATCCCTGATCCGGCGGTAGAATGAGTTCTGTTCAGCCGGTTGTTGCCTACTCCTTTTTGAAACGTATCAGAATAGTCATCCCCTGACCTGCCTTGCTTTTCGCTTCGATACTTCCGCCCAGGGCTTCAACTTGTGACTTTACCAGATACAGGCCAAGGCCTTTGCTGTCGGTATGCTGATGAAACCGTTGGTAGAGACCGAATATTCTGTCCTTGTACCGTCTGATATCCAGTCCGATCCCGTTATCCTGGAATTCCAGAAGCACATGATCTTTCCTGTCGATTGTCGTAATTGTTATCTCCGGCCGTCGTGACGGCGAACGGAATTTCAGGGCATTCGTGAGGAGGTTCAAAAAGATGCTTTCAAGGTATACCCTGTTATAAAAGATGGAGGGTGCATCCTCAAAGTTGGAAACGATCCGGGGTTTTTCCTTCTCTATCAGATAGCTTGTCTGTTGGAGAATATTTTCAAAAATATCGGAGAACGCTATTTTCTCCTGCTCAACAGAAGGATTATCCCTGATGATCAGAATTTCAGTCAGGTCATCAATGGTTTCATTAAGTACCCGTATGGATGTTCTGGAATCATCCAGAATCTCCTTCAGATTATTGTTCTCAATCGGGATTTTCTCCAGCAGATAGGCCAGATTTGTCAGGTTCGATATGGGTGA